>DATKKN010000142.1:0-3889 GCA_035542895.1 Methanomicrobiales archaeon
TCGAGATCCACATGATCCTCGCGCCGGTGAAAACGCCCGAGAACCCGGATATCCTCTTCATCGACCTCGACCCCGAAGTGCCGGCCACGACTGCGGATGCAGCGCGGATCGCCCTGCTCGTCAGGGACCGGCTCGCCTCCCAGGGGATCACCATCTCGGTGAAGACCTCGGGAAAGCGGGGCTTCCACCTGGTGGTCCCTCTCGTAGCGGGGCTCACCTATGAGGAAGTGAGGGGTTTTGTCCACGCGATGGGGAGGGAGCTTGCCCGGGAGGACGCCCTGGTCGCCTCCGAGTCCCCGGGCCCCGCGAACCCGGGGAAGGTCCTCGTGGATTACGCCCAGAACAGCAATGGCCGGACCATGGTCGCCCCCTGGAGCCTCCGCGCGACCCCGGGGGCGACGGTCTCCACCCCGGTCACCTGGGAGGAGATGGGAAAAGGGATAAAACCCGGTGACCTCCATATCCAGAGTGTCCCCGGGCGGGAGGACCCCTGGGAGGGCATCCTCCGGCACCGGCAGAAGCTGCCCGGAGTGAAGAAGGGGGAAGGGAAACAGCGATGAAGAAGGAGAGCAGGAACCGGGTAAAAGTCCGGGCGACGGCAGTCACACAGGCGAAGATCGAGGAGGAGAAGGCCGCAGAGAAGCCGGCGGAAGGACCGAAGGTGGAACAGAAGGAGACTCCGGTGGCCGTGACCACCGCACGGAAGGCCGGCGAGAAAAAGAGCCCCCGGCCAATCTGGAGCGGGGCCGTGAGCATCGGACTCGTGAATGTCCCGGTGAAGGCCTACCCGATGACCCGGGACCTCTCGGTGCACTTCCACCTCCTCCACCGGAAGGACGGCCAGCCCCTCAGGTACGAGCGGGTCTGTACCCGCGACGGTGTGGTGGTCCCCTGGGAGGAGACGGTGAAGGGCTACGAGGTGAGGAAGAACGAGTTCGTCGTGCTCGGGAAGGAGGAGCTCCGCGCGGCTCTTCCGGAGTCCGACAGGCGGATCCGGCTCGACAAGTTCATCCACTACCTCTCGCTCGACCCCGTGTATTTCGACAACTCCTTCGTACTCGTTCCCGACGGGGTTCCCGATGCCTACAGCCTCCTCTACACCGCCTGTCAGGAGCTCGGCGAGGCAGGCGTGGGCCGGTTCACCATGAGGACCAAGGAGTACCCCGCCGTGGTACACGCCTACCACGGGGCCCTCGTCCTCACCACCCTCAGGTACGCGAACGAGGTCATCGACCCATCAGCCTTCGAGGAGCTGAAGTCCCTCTCCACGCCGAACGGGAAGGAGCTCAGCCTCGCGAAGAAGATCATCACCGACCTCACGAGCGATCTTGACATCACCGATTACCATGACACGTACCGGGAGCGCGTCCTCGCCATCATCGAGAAGAAGCGGGCCGGCGAGACGATAAAGGTGGAGAAGCCCAAGGCGGCAGAGGTGAAGGAGCTCATGTCCGCCCTCGAGGAGACCGTCGCGAAGCTCGGGAAGCAATGACCGGCCGGTACAGCCCGATGCTCGCCCGCGATGCGGAGGGTCCCTTCTCGTCTCCGGACTGGATCTTCGAGGTGAAGTGGGACGGGATCCGTGCCATCGCTTACCCTGGTGAGACCCTCACGCTCCTCTCCCGGAACGGGAGGGACATGGCCGTCCAGTTCCCGGAGCTCCGGGAGATCCTCACGCTCGCTCCCGGCTGCGTGCTCGACGGGGAGATCGTCCTTCTCCGGGAGGGGAAAAACGACATGCAGGCCCTGCTGGGACGGTTCCAGCTGACCGACCCTGCCCAGATCGAGGCCGACTCCCTGCGGCTCCCCGTGACCTACGTCGCCTTCGATATCCTGGAAAAGGACGGGAAACCCCTCATCCACCTCCCTCTCGAGGAACGGAGGAGGATCCTCGGGGAAAGCGTGAGGGAAGGGAAGTACCTGGTCCGCTCGGTTGCCGTACGGGGCGACGGGGAACGGTACTATGCAGAGGCGGTAAAGCGGGGCCTCGAGGGTGTCATGGCGAAGCGGCTGGCGAGTCCCTACGAGCCGGGGGCGAGGAGCGACTCCTGGCTGAAGGTGAAGGCGGTCCGGACCCTCGACTGCGTCGTCTTTGGCTACACGAGGGGCGAGGGCGCGCGGGCGGACACCTTTGGCGCCCTCGTCCTCGGTCTCTGTGACCGGGGGAAGGGGATATACATCGGGAAGGCCGGGACCGGGTTTGGCCAGGCCGATCTCGAGGGCATCCTCGCCGCCCTCGCACCCCTGAGATCAGGTTCGCCGACCCTCACCGGTGCCGAGCAGGGGGAAATCGTGTGGACCAAGCCCGGAATGGTTATCGAGGTGGCCTACCACTCGGTGACGCGGGACGGCAGGCTCCGCATGCCCCGGTTTATCAGGATCCGGACCGACAAGGTGCCCGAGGACTGCACCCCGGACCAGCTCGGGGCCGGGCAGAAGCTTGTCCCGTACCAGGGAAAAAGGAATTTCGGCACAACCCCGGAACCGAGGGGGGAAAAAGGGGCGGGCCCCGCCGGGAATTCCTTCGTGGTGCACGAACACCATGCGAGGCGCCTCCACTGGGACCTCCGCCTGGAACGGGACGGGGTGCTCAAGTCCTGGGCGGTCCCGAAGGGCATACCCGAGGTGGAGGGGGAGAAGCACCTGGCCGTCCAGGTCGAGGATCATCCCCTCGAGTACGGGACCTTCGAGGGGACCATCCCGGCCGGGGAGTACGGGGCGGGCACCGTCTCCATCTGGGACTCGGGGACCTATGAGACCCTTGCATGGGGAGAGGGGAAGATCGAGATCGTGTTCAACGGGAAACGGCTCCACGGCAGGTATACCCTTGTCCGCTTCCGCCGGGCCGGGGGGAAGGACTGGCTCGTGTTCCGGGCCGGCGATTCGTGAGGGCCTGGGACAAGCTTCATATCCTGCCATGGGATATCATCCCGTGCCGGGAGGTGAAGAACATGGCGTGTTCTGCCGGCGGACCGATGGAGATAACCATCCTCGATGTGGACGAGGATGACACGAAGTGCAACGACTGCGGGAAGAGGTTCAAACACCCCGGGAAGAAGGCGCAATGCCCCGAGTGCGGCTCGGAGAACCTGAGCCCGCTCTGAAATCCGAAATTCCCTCTTTTCTTTCTGGAACGGTGCGATGGCCGGAACGGAGGCTATAACTCTCGGGAAAGGGAAAGGTATCTTGCACGGAGCCGGATCACGGCGGAGGACACGGCATGTTCATCGGAATCGACCACGGGACCACGGCAATCCGCTTCTCCTCGGGCGACCGGGAGATTAAGATCCCCCGCCGGGAGGCTCGGGACTTCGCTGTCCGGGATCTCGAGCGTCTCGGCCCCCTCGGGAAGATCGAGGGGATTGCCCTCACCTACTCCATGGGGGACAACTTCTCCGAGATCTCCCCGATAGGGCTCCTCGAGAACCGGGGGGTGGTGAGCCAGGCGGGAGCCGGGGAACACGTCGGCGGGGGGACCCGGATCTTCGACGCGGTGCTGGAGAGCGGGCTCCCTGCGATCGCCATCCCGGGGCTCCACCGGGGTTCCGCGACCGATCCCCGGTTCAAGGCCTACTCCCACCAGGCGAGCCCCGAGAAGATCGGGATTGCCTACGAGGTCCACCAGGCCCTCGGCGACGACTTCGTAGTATCCGATGTCTCGTCCAACACGGTGGGCATCCTCGCCACCGGAGGGAAAATACGGGGGGCCATCGACGCCTGTATCTTCGCCCCGGGAACGACCCAGGGGGCGCTCGACGTGGATGCCATCCGGAACATCGACGAGGGAAAGGTCTCCGCGAACCGGGCGTTCATGGAGGCCGGCGTGGATTTCACCATGCCCGCGGGCGAGCGTCTCCGCACCCTCGCCCTCTTTGCCGCGATGGAATGC
>DATKKN010000143.1:0-15597 GCA_035542895.1 Methanomicrobiales archaeon
GGATCCCCCACCAGTTCCCCAGGTAGAAGTAGCCCATACCGGGGAGGACGAGGTTGAGGAAGCCCGCGACCAGGGGGTTCTTCCGCTCCCGGGGGCGTTCTGCGAGGCCGCGGGGGAGGTACATCGGCGCGATACCGCACCTTGGCCCGGCGAGGACCGCCTGCCAGCGCACCCCGTCGTCGGGATCCCGGAGGGCGCGGAGGATGGCCGGCATCGCTGCCTCGCTCCCGATCTCCCCGAGGACCTCCACCGCCCTCCTCCGCACCGCCCTCTCCCGGTCCTTCAGGGCGAGGGTGAGGGCAGGTATGGCCGGGGCCCCGAGGGCGGCGAGGCCTGCCCAGTCCTGGAGGCCGAGGAGCCGGAAGCCTTCCTCCTCCGGGCCCGCCGGGGTCCACCCCAGTTTCGGGAGGGCAAGCGCGGTCCCGTACCGGACGTACCGGTCCCGGTCCCGGAGGCCGGGGAGGAGGGGGCCAGTGGCCCGGGAATCCCCAATCTCCCCGAGGGCGAGGGCCGCCTCCCACCGGATCTCCACGCTCGGGTCCCGGAGCTCCCGGATGAGGGGCTCGACCGCCTTGAGATCCCGGATCTCACCGAGGGCCTCGATGATCCCGAGCTTCACCGACCGGTGCCGGGTGGAGAGCCCGGCAATGAGCCGGTGGATGGCATCCGGGCCGAGGGAGCCGAGGGCGGCAGCGGCCCTCCACTGGACGTCGGTATCCGGGTACCGGAGAGCCGCGATGAGGCCCGGGATGTCCCCCCGGCCCTTCATGCCCTCGATGTCCGGGGCCGCGGGCCTGAGGAAAGAAGGGAGATTCACGGGGCCGCCCCCCTCATCCCTGCGCCTCCTGCAATCTTTTCGCGAGGAACCAGGTGTGAATGGCGACAAGCGCGGAGATGGAATAGGATAGGGCATAAGGTATGAGCGGGCCGATGACCAGGGACGCGAGAACGATGGCGGTCAGGTTCACCTGGAAGAGGAGGAACCCGTACCATCCTCCCAGATAATTGTACCCGAGGCCGAGGAAGAAGAGGTTCAGGAATGCGGCGACGGCCGGGCTCTTTCCCGGCCGGGGCCTCAGGGCAAGGCCCATGGGGAGGCGCATGAGGGGGATGCCGCACCGGGGGAAGGCCAGGGTCGCCGTCCAGCGGACCTCGTCGTCCGGGTCCCTGAGGATGGTGTCACATGCCGCAACCGACCCCGGGCCGCCGATTTCCCCGAGCACCCTCACGGCCAGGGCGCGTACGCCGGGGTCCCGGTCACGGCTCGCCCTGAGGAGGGCGCCCGCAGCCCGCGGGCCCAGGGACGATACTGAGGACCATTCCTGCCGGGCGATGAGGAGGAAGGCCCGCTCCTCCCCGGTCGCCGGTTCCCACCCGAGCTTCCCGAGGGCCATGGCCGCGCCGAGGCGGACGTACTTATCGGGGTCCAGCAGGGCGGCGGCGAGGGCGGGTATGGCACCGTTATCGCCCAGGTTTCCCAGCGCAAGGGCGGTGGCCCACCGGATCTCGCTGCTCTCGTCACGGGCAAGGATCCCGAGGAGGGCCGGGGCAGCCCGGGGGTCCCCGATGTCCCCGAGGGCCTCGATGATCCCGAGCCGTACCCGGGTATCGTGGTGGCCGAGGTCCCCGATAAGGTCCTCGAGTGCCGTGCCCCCGAGGGTCCCGAGGGCCTCGGCCGCACGCCACCGGGTGTCGGGGTCGGGGTGGTGGAGGAGCCGGATGAGCCCCCGGGCATCCCCCGCGTCCCTCATCGCCGCGATGTCGGGAACGGGCCGGAGCGGGACGGGAAGGCGCATCCCGATGTTACCACCGCCTGGGTGCCGGCCGGTAGCGGCGCCACGCAGAGCGGGTGAGATCGATCCGGTCGAACCGGAGGATATGGACGATGAGGTTCAGGCCGGCGATGGTGGTGAGGAGGAAGACCGGCTCCCAGGACCGGCCGCCGGAGGCGAGGAGGAAGAACGCCCAGAGGACCCCGGAGAGGCTCGCCAGGTACAGGGTGACCCAGGGCCGGTACCGGCCGAGCCATTCCCTGCGGCTCCAGGCATAGAGGGAAACGATACCGCCGAGGAGGATGGTGAGGGAGACCGCGAGATGCCCCGTTGCGGTCGCGTAGATCCACCCGATCAGGCCGGTGAAGGTGCCCATCGGGGTCCTCGGCACGGGTTTTGCCACGGTAGCGGGGGTGGCCGCGGGGGCACCGGCGGCCTGGGCCTGGGGTCCGGCCGCGGGAACGGCAAAGAGGCCGAAGATGCAGAGGTGGGAGACCTGGCCGCTCGCGGTGCGGGTGGCAGGATCCACCGACGTAGGGACATCCTCCCAGGACCCGGCCTGCTCCGCGTAGGTGCGGATAGAGTACCCGGTGTCCGGGCTCCACTGGCTGTCGGGGACGGTGAAGCTGATGGTAGCAGGCGGGTTGAAGGTTGCGCCGTCCGGCCCGAAGTCATAGGCGAGGCCGGTGAAGAAGATGCTTGCATCACCGGTTACCGGGGGGACGGCCCCGGCCGAAACCGGGTCTGCGGATACCAGGGTGAGGGGCTGGCCCGAGTTGTCGAGAACCAGAGTGCCGGCCCTGATGGCGAGGCCCGCACCATGGTCCCTTGATTGGATGACCACGGGGTCCCGGGTGAGCCCGGCCACGGTGGTATCGAGTTTTCCCTCGCCGTAGTAGGTCGCCGCCGGCCGCTCCGCGGCAGCTGTACCGGCCGGTTGCGGCTGCTCCCAGGCCGCCCGGTCCTTAGCCGACGGCGGGCTGCCGCTGCTCCCGGTCTGCCCGCCCCCTCCCTGGATGAGCTGGGTGGCGAGCCGTGACCCCATCTGGAGCAGGTTCGACGAGCCGGCCGCGGAGACGAGGGCGAACCTGGAGAGGCCGCGGGGCGAGGGGATGGTGAAGTACTCGGGGGTCCCGGCGGCATCGGCGAAGGTCGAAGCCGGGTTCAGGGTTTCCCGGGTCCCGTCGTCCCCGATCCGGATCACGGCGATGTTGTTCTCGTTCCCGTTCGCCTGGATCCATGCGGCGCTCACCGAGAGGTTCAGGGAGGCACCGGTCACCGGGCCGAGGCGCTCGGGGACGAAGGAGAGGGTGTATGCGGTGGCGAGCACGCTCGAGAAGTCCGGGCTCGTGTCGAGGAGGGCGTCCCTGAAGGCCGCGTCATCGTCGGGCATCACCCCCTCCCAGACGGTGAAGTTGATCGCCGCGTCCGGGGGATAGGTAGGCAGGTCGAGCCGGTAGGACACCGGGAGGTTGTTCCCGACGCCGGTAGTGAAGGTCCCGGGGACGAGTTCCCTGCTTTCGAGGGTGCAGGAGCTCAGGTTGCCCCTGATGATCCCGCCCGCGTCCCGGGCAAACCCGAAACCGTCCGACGAGGAGAAGGTCATCCTCTGCCAGCCGCTCGACGCCTGGGGCACGAAGGAGAAGGACGGGGGGGATCCCGGGGAAAGGTTGTCGGTTACCACCGCCGCGGGGCCGAGGGCGATCTCCTGCCTCCCGTCCACGGAAAGGACGGTGAGCCCGGCGAGGTTCGTCACCGAGACGAGGTTCGCCCCGTTGAGGGCCCGGACGGGCTCCGCCATGGTCACCGTGCCGGTCCCGTAGGTATTCGTCCCGGCGAGGCTCACTGCGTACGTTCCGGGGGCAAGGTACGTGTGGACGGGGTTCGGTTCATGGGTGACCGGGGAGCCGTCCCCGAAATCCCATGCCAGGTCAGTCGGCCACCTGGAGGTCGCGTTGGTGAACTTCACGAGGAGCGGCGCAAGCCCGTAGGTCTGGTCTGCCGAGAACGTCACGTGGGGGATCGAACCGGCCACGATATAGCCGGGCTTCGACAGGTAGTCCCTCCCGTCCGGGTTCCCCACGGTGAGGGCGACCGAGTAGCTCCCGTCGGAGGAATAGGTGTGCACCGGGTTCCGCTCGGTGGAGGTCGTCCCGTCACCGAACTCCCAGAGCCGGTGGCCGGCTCCGGCGGAGAGGTCCGTGAAATGCACGGTGAGGGGGGAAAGGCCGTCGACAACGTCGGCTTCGAAGTCGGCTACGGGGCAACCGGCGGCGGACGGGCTGAGGTTCGCGAGGTAGATATCATAGTAGCCGCCGCTCGCCAGGTCGTACTTCTGCCAGGCGACCAGGTCTCCCGAGATCCGGGGGAGGTCGTTCACCCCGCCGGAGGAGAGGGGGGTCGCGGGGGCGGATCCGGCAAGGTCGAGGAGGTAGATCTCCGAGCCGTTTCTCCAGACCACCCGGGTATCGTCGATGGCCGGGTTCTGCTGGTCGACGGCATCCGTGGTGAGGGGAGTCTCCGGAGGTGAGGCCAGGTCCAGGAGGTAGATCTCCCAGGGGCCATCCCGTTTATCCTGCCAGACGACCCGGTCGCCCGAGATCCGGGGGGTGGCCCAGAAACTGGAACCCGAGGCAACCTGGAGCTCGTTCCCGGAGCCTGTGTCCTTCAGGAGGATGGTCGTCTCGCTTCCGTTCACCCAGACGATGCGGCTGCCAGAAAGGGACGGGTGCTCGAAGGAGGCATCGTCGCCGCTCGTGACCACGGTGGCCGTGGTCCCGGAGGTCTCATCGTAGAGAGAGAGGGCCGCGGCTGGCGACCCCTCGGCCCAGGCGATCCTCTGCCCGTCGGCCACCGGGGTTGCGCCATTCATGGAGAGGACCCCCGTTGCGTCGGTGAGGAGGTTCCTGTACCTGATGTCGAGGGAAAAGGACGGGTTCATCTCCTCCCAGGCCGCCAGGTCCCCGCTGACGGTGGGGTGGTACTGTGGTGAGGCCGAGGGGGACACCGGCGTGTCGGCGCCGGTCGAGAGGTCGTACAGGTGGACCGCCCCGGTCGTGGCGTCCTCCCAGACGATCCAGTGCCCGGAAATGTCCGGGTTCCACTGGTCCGAGTCCGAGGTGTTCACCGTGATGAGGCACTGCGCCCCGCTCGCACATTGCCCGATCAGGGCGGCAAGGAGGAGGGCCAGGAGGACCGGAGCAACCCCCCGGCAGCCGGGGCGGCGGCTCTCCGCGGCCTTTCCCTCCCTCTCATACGGCCCGTGCACGATGTACAGCCTCCGGTCGGTCAGCGGGTCAGATGGTGTATCCGAACGCTTCAAAGTACTTGGCGAAGGTCCCAATCTCCATCGCGAAGTTGTTCTCCGAAATCTTGAATGTCGTCGTCCCGCCCCAGGGCGTGCAGTCGTGGATCCCCGTCACCGCGTGGCCGGGTTTCCCGATCCCGAAGGGATTCCGGAGCACGATGGAGTTGCCCCAGCCGCTGTTCGAGCCCATGGTGCCGAGGATGGTGTACGCATGGTTCGCGACGATGGTATCGGTGTCGTACGTGTCGCCGGAGGGGGTCAGGGACTGTTCCTTGTAGGTGAAGGCGACCATGGGTACCCTGGTCTTGCCCCCGGAGGTCGCGGACCCTCCGCACTTCGCGTTGATGTCCTGAAACAGCCTCGAGAGGTTGAAGCTGCTGGTCGAGGCCGTGTAGTACGGGGAGGCCTTAATGAGTTTCCCGTCGGAATTCGCGCCCGAGATCTCGGTCAGGGCGAACACCGGGTTCCCCTGGTCGAGTTTGGTGATGTCCGGTGCGGCGGGGAGCTGGCCCTTGAAGACGGCATAGGCCTTCTCGTACATGGAGACCCAGACATTCGTCCCGGCGGTGGGCTTCGCGCCGACGATCTGGCCGGCCGTATCGACGGGAAGGGGTTTCGCGATGCTCAGGGGAGGACTGATGGGCTGGCTCGCGGCCGTGTAGAAGGTGTAGCTGTTGTTGGCTGCGTTACTCGTATCCGTGATGCCCTGAAGTTTGCTGGGGCTGACCCACCCGATGGCAGCGAGCGCCGCGACGAAGTAGCAGTCGGCGACGCAGCCCTGCATGATGTCCGTCCCGTAAGGTCCCCCGGCCGGTGGCGGCGGGGGTGCGGGCGGGTACTTCCACAGCGGATCGACCTTCCAGTCCGCTATGGCGCCCACGCAGGGGGCGGTCCCGGTGGTCCCCCCCGTCCGCCGGGAGAGTACGTAGGCCCGGTTGGGATCAGCCCTCCCTATCCGGTGCAGCCCCCGGTGGATGTGGGAATCGAAGGACGGGTCGAAGAGCTGGTGGTAGGGGAGGCCGAAGGCCTTGTGCAGGTGCCGGTGCGCCTCCTCGGTGGTCAGCTCGTGCCAGTTGATGGGCTCGTCGATGATCCTCCTCTGCCTGAGGATCGCCTCGGCCAGGGGATAGGGGTTCCTCACCCCAACGTCGGAACGGATGACATCTTTTTTCTTTCTCTCTCTCATCATGTCTATCACCAGGAAATACCCCCGGATCGTTCCCGATCCGGTTGCGGGATACGGGCCCCGCTGGAGATCGGGCTCCGATCTCGGTGAGATTCGCGGCTGCCTATGGCTCATGCGCCGGGGAGGAGCAGGTCGCTGAAGGATGAAGGTGGGAAGACGGCCGCTGCGTGGGTGGGAGTGCTGCATCACTTCTGAAGTGATCCGGTTAATGAACTGGGATCTCCTCTCGTTCCCGTACAGTGTAAAAAACCAATGAGTATATTTAAATCTTTCTGTTCTGCGGCCGCTCCGGACAAAGGAATTCCCTTTATCTTTCCTTTCTGTCAGGTTCGATGGCGATTGTACCGGCGGAGAGCAGTATTCCCCGGCGGGGTACCGGCGCGATTGGGCCGGGCCCCCGGATCGGTAATCATTTCTCATCCCGGGCAGACGTACCTTCCGGGATGGCTCGGGAAGGGGAACCGGAGGCAGATGCGGCGGGACAAACCGGGGGACGGCGGCTCACCCCGGCCATGGAGCAGTACCGCTCCCTCAAGGAGCAGCACCCGGGCGCCATCCTTTTCTTCCACATCGGGGACTTCTACGAAACCTTCGGGGCCGACGCCGAGCTCGTGTCCCGGGAGCTCGACATCGCCCTCACCTCGCGCTCGAGGGACCGCTCCGGGAACCGTATCCCTCTCGCCGGGGTTCCCCACGATGCCGGCGAGGGGTACATCGCCCGCCTCGTCGGGAAAGGATACCGGGTGGCGGTCTGCGAACAGGTCGAGGACCCTGCGGCGGCCCGGGGGATCGTCCGGCGAGCGGTAACGAGGGTGGTCACGCCGGGGACCGCCGTCGACCCCGGCATGGGGGAGCCGCCCGGGTCCCGTTACCTCGCGGCGGTCTGGGCGGAAGGGAAGGACGGGCGGGCAGGGCTTGCCTTCCTTGACACGACCACCGGCGAATTCTTCGTTTCGGCTGGCGAACCGGGAGGACCTGCCGGGATCCGGTCCGAGATCGTCCGGTACCGGCCTGCCGAGGCGGTGATCCCCGCAGGCCTCCCTGGCATCCTGAGGGATCTCCTCGCCGCCGAGGGAATTGTCCTCACCACCCTCGGGGACGAGGCCTTCGACCCCGGGAATGCACGGGGGGCGCTTCTCCGTCACTTCGGGGTCGATACCCTCGCGGGCTACGGGCTTGAACCGTACCCCGAGGCAGTCCGTGCGGCGGGGGCGGCCCTCCAGTACGCGACGGAGACGGTGGGCTCGTCGCTCGGGCACGTCACCGGCCTCCAGGTGCGTGTATCTTCACAGGCCATGCTCATCGATGCCATCACGCTCCGGAACCTGGAGATATTCGAGAACATCCGCACCGGTGAGCGGCAGGGGACCCTCATCGAGACCCTGGATCGAACAAAGACGGGCATGGGGCGGAGGGAACTCCGACGGCGCCTCGCCGCGCCCCTCCTCTCGGTGGAGGCCGTCGGGGCCCGGCTCGACGCGGTTGAGTTCTTCGTAAACGAGACAGGGAAACGGCGGGAGCTCCGCGATCTGCTCGGCGGATGCGCCGATCTGGAGCGGATCGCGGGAAGGATCGCCTGCGGGAACGCGAACCCTCGGGACCTCGTCGCCCTCAGGGACCTCCTCCTCGTTGTCCCGGAGATCCGGGCCCTGTTCCCGGATGCAGGGCCGCGGCCCCCCGGGTGGATCCTTGGGAACCTGGAGAGCCTCGGGCAGCTCCCCGGCGCGGCAGACCTCATCACCCGGGCCGTCGTTGACGACCCGCCGGCATGGGTGAGGCAGGGAGGGGTCATCCGGGAGGGGTATTCCCCGGAGCTGGACGGGCTCCGCTCCCTCTCCCGGGCGACGAAGGACTGGGTCGTGGAGCTCCAGCAGAGGGAGCGGGAGCAGACCGGGATCCGGTCCCTCCGGGTCGGCTATAACCAGGTCTTCGGCTACTACATCGAGGTGACGAAGGCGAACCTCCACCTGGTCCCGCCCCGGTACCGGAGGAAGCAGACCACCGCCGGGGGCGAACGGTTCATCATCGATGAGCTCGCCGAGAAGGGGGCGCAGATCGCATCCGCCGACGAAAAGATCCTCGCCCTCGAGGCAGAGCTTTACGGCTCACTGGTCCGATCCCTGCAGGCCTTCATCCCCCGGTTCCAGGCCATGGCCCGTGCCCTCGCCGACCTCGACGTCACGGCCGCCCTCGCCGAGGTGGCGCAGGAGAACGGGTACACCCGGCCTGTCGTCGAGGAGAGCGCCAGGCTCGTGATCCGCGAGGGGCGGCACCCCGTCGTTGAGCGTACCCTCGGTGGCCGGTTCGTGCCGAACGACGCCCTGATGGACGGGAACGGGGACCAGATCCTGATCATCACCGGGGCGAACATGGCGGGGAAGTCCACCTACATGCGGGCCGTCGCAGAGATCGCCGTTCTCGCACAGGCGGGCTCCTTCGTGCCCGCGGCCCACGCGACCGTCGGGCTCGTCGACCGGGTCTTCACCCGGGTCGGGGCCTTCGACGACCTGGCGAGCGGCCAGTCGACCTTCATGGTGGAGATGCTCGAGCTTGCGAACATCCTGAACAACATGACGGAGCGGAGCCTGGTGATCCTCGACGAGATCGGGAAGGGAACCGGGACCCTGGACGGGTACGCCATCGCCCGGGCGGTGCTCGAGTTCCTCCACGGGAAGGCGGCGCCCGGGCCGCGGACCCTCTTTGCCACCCACTTCCACGAGATCGTGGGGGTGGAGGCAGAGCTCCGCCGGGTGAAGAACTACCATTTCACGGTGAAGGAGACGGGGAGCGACGTGGTGTTCCTCAGGAGGCTCCTCCCCGGCGCCACCGACCGCAGCTACGGGATCCACGTTGCCCGGCGGGCAGGGATCCCCCGGAGGGTCACGGACCGGGCGGCGGAGATCCTCACCTCGGTCCAGAAGGGGGAGGACGGGAAGGCAGGGAAGCCGAAGCGGTACACCCAGGTGCTCTTCGCCGACTCGCCGGAAAAGGAACCGGCCGAGCACCCCGCGGTGAGGGAGCTCATGGAGCTTTCCCCCGACGGGATGACCCCCATCCAGGCCCTGGAAGCCCTCTATGCTCTCCAGAAACGGGTGCGCGGGGGGGGTGGGGGGAACGGCTGAAGCAGGGGAGGGCACCCCGACCATCCACCTCCTCGATCCGGCGGAGGCGATGAAGATCGCCGCCGGTGAGGTGGTGGAGCGGCCGGCCTCGGTGGTGAAGGAGCTCGTCGAAAACTCCCTCGATGCCGGCGCGAGGAAGGTACGGGTCGAGGTGACGACCGACCCCCGCCGGATCACCCGGATCACCGTCACCGACGACGGGATAGGGATGAACCGCGCCGACGCACGCCTCGCCTTCCTCCCCCATGCCACGAGCAAGATCCGGGCCCTCTCCGACCTCGGCGGCTCCCTCTCCCTCGGGTTCCGGGGCGAGGCCCTCGCGAGCATCGCCTCGGTCGCGCGGGTCACCCTCGTGACCCGGTGCCGGGGGGAGGGGTGCGGGACGGCCACCCGGGTCCTGGCCCGGGGCGGGGAAATCCTGGAGGTGGGGGATGCGGGGGCCCCGCCGGGAACCTCGATCACCGTGGAGGACCTCTTCTACAATACCCCGGCCAGGCAGAAGTTCCAGAAGTCCCTCCCGACGGAGCTCGCCCAGCTGTCCGGTGCCCTCGAGGCCCTCGCCATCTCCCACCCCTCGGTCCTCTTCCAGTTCCTCCAGAACGGGAGGGAACGCCTCGTCACCAGGCGGGGCCCCGACCTCCTCGAGGCTATCCGGGCCGTGTACGGCGACGAGATCGCCGGGGATCTTATCCCCCTGCATGCGGATCACCCCCTCGTCAGGCTCACCGGGTACATCTCCACCCCGTTCACCCCCCGGAAGACGCCCTCGCGGGTGCTCGTCTCGGTGAACGGGCGCCCCGTCTTCTCCAGGCAGATTCTCCGGGCCATTCGGAACGGGTACGGGAACCTCCTCCCGTCCCACACCTATCCCGTCGCATTCCTGGTTCTCCGGATCGATCCCTCCCGGGTGGATGTGAACGTCCATCCCACGAAGCGTGTCGTGCGGATCGGGCAGGAGCACGACATCCTGTCCGTTATCGAAGAAGCCGTCAGGGAGAGCCTCGGGCGGGAGGATCTCACCCCCTCCGTGGCGACCGGAGGGACGGCAGGGATTCCCCGCCAGGCTATTCCGGGGGCGATCCAGCGGCCGGCCGGGTTCGCGGCGGGCCCGGGCACCGGGGTACAGGAATCATCGCCGGTCAGCGCGAGGCTCACCGAGAGGAGGCTCCGGCAGACAGAGCTCCCGACCGGCATCGCAGGCAGGGAGAGCCGGGTTCCCGAACTGGAGGTGCTGGGGCAGGCTGGCGGGACCTACATCCTCGCGCTGACCCGCGGGGACGATCTCGTCCTGATCGACCAGCACGCCGCCCACGAGCGGGTGCTGTACGACCAGGTCACGGGAGAGCGGGATGCCCGGCGGGTTTCCCAGGAGCTCCTCGTCCCGGTCGTGCTCCGGGTCCCTCCCCGTGAGGCCGATCTCCTCAGGGGCCTCGCGGGCCCCCTCGCCGAACGGGGATTCGTCCTCGAGGAGTTCGGGGGAGACAGCTTCCTCGTCCGGGGGATCCCCTCGGTCCTCGGGAGGATGGAGGAGGCGTCGGCCATAGAGGACCTGCTCGGGGATATCCTCTCGGAGGAGGTGGACACTCCCGAGGATCCGGGTGAGCGCATCAGCAGGTCCATCGCCTGCAAGGGTGCAGTCAAGGCAGGGACCGCGTGCACCCCGGAGCAGTGCCGGAAGATCGTCGCCCAGCTACGCCTCACGCGGAACCCGTACACCTGCCCCCACGGGCGCCCCACCATGATCTCCTTCTCGAGATCCGCCCTCGATGCGCTTTTCAAGAGGATTTAAGGCGCAGGGCGGATTCCTTCTGCAGGTATGCCCATCGCGGGTTGTGGATGCCTACTACCGTCTGGGCCGGTATGACGACGCCCTCCTCGCCTTTGAGAATGCGACGTTGGTGGACCCGGACTTTGTCGGTGCCTGCTTCTACGAGAGCCTGGTCTTCAGGAAGCTCGGCCGGGACCAGGACGAGAAGGAGGCGCTGGGCAGGGGCCTCGAGGCTTCGGAAAGGCTGCAGGCGGAAAAGGGCGCGGGCACCCCTGTGCCAGTAACCGCCCGGGGGTATTTGCCGGTCCCGGTTTCACCGGGGACGGCCGCGCTTGCCATCGCGCTCACACTGGCATTAGCGGGATATGCATACCGGAAACGCAAATGATTCAATAGCCCCCCGGACAACGGCGCATTTTCATTTACCGGACCGTGAGGGAAAGGTGGTCCTCCCGGGTGATCCCATCCCCCGTCGACGTCACGACCCCGTTCACGGTTACCCCCGGGGGCAGGGTACCGGGAACGGTGAAGGGATATTCGATGGTCTTAGGGTATGGAGGACCCTGGTAACCGAGATCCTGGGTCTGGCTGAAGAAGAGAAAACCGGCCGTGACCACCATATGTATCTGCCCGTCGAAACCGTTCTGTGCCTCGATCAACATCGTGTAGGTGACGGTCTCCCCCCTTCCTGCCGTCGCCTGGGTCGGTGAGATCGTGATGGTGAAGCCTGGTGGCCCGCTGTAGGTCGGGGTGGCGTTCACCTCAGGGGTCGCCCTGGGGGTTCCCAGGTGCGCCCGCGGCGTCCGGTACACAGGCGGGGCGATGGTCGTCGCCGGCACGGTGGCCGAGACCTCCGGGACCCCTCCCTGCGGGGGTTGCACCGTGAGGCCGGGAAGGAGGGCGGCAACAAGGACCGCCGCCATCAGGAAGATGAAGATGGCCTGCGCAAGCTTCCTCCGGTCCGGGGGGGCCTGCGGCGGCTGCGACGCCAGGCTCTCCGCGGTATCAGGAACCGGGTCCATGCCTGAATATATTGTCCCGGTGAGATAAGATGACTGCGTTTCCCGGGCTCGTTACACAGAAAATGGGGGGGTCCAAGTTGCGAATTATCCAGCGGCACGATGACATGAGGCTGCGGCCTCCGGCGCCCTAGCCCCCGGGTGTCTCCAGGGCTGCGGGAGCAGGGTGACTGCCGGTCCCGGACCCATGGCCAAGGTTTTTACTATGGCATCTTCACCGAGCTGAACTGTGTCAATGCCTTCACAAAGGCTTCCGACCCGGGTCCCACGCCAAAGCCCCAGAGGAGGACTCCGATATAGTCGCTGACTCCTGCACCAAAGGTGGAGTTCGATTCATAGAGCTGCTGGTAACCCGTGACAGAGAGGATCACGGTCAGGATGAGTAAGGTCGCAACGCTGAACAGCCCGAGTCTGACCGTTGGGCCGATGGATCCCTTCCCGATCCGGGTCAAAAACCAGGACAGGGCTGGACCCGGCCATTCCTTCGATTCAGGAGAAGGGGCAGCCATCTTCAGATCGCCCGTATCGGGGCCAAGGGATGCGAAATAACCCGCAAGTGCATCGCATTCGCTAACCGGCAGAGACCCCGCCCCACGAAGCTTATTCCAGCACAATTGCACCTTGTTCAGGCAATCCTGGTTATTGTTTGCCCTGCAATTCTGTTCAGTAGCAGCAACTCTTCTTACGAGCGTCTGGAAAGAATTAAATTTGTTCGCGGTTTCATTCAGCTTCACCCTGTAGGTATCGAAGGCCGTTTTATACGCGGTAAAATCTGCCGGGACGAGGAAATCGGTATAGGCTTTATCAAGGTCACCCTCCAGCCCATCCAGATACAGGAAAACCCCGAACTGATCTCTCAGCTTCTTGATAACCATCCTCAATTTTTTTTCGTATTCCAGGAGGCTGGTGAGATCGCGTTTTGCGAGCAGCCATTCTCCCCAGACACCCTTCGCAGTATCGAGGTGTTTCTGGGCAGATGCAAGGTCCGGTTTAAGGAGATCGAGGGCGATGCCTTCGATCTCGGCACTGATCTTTTTACGGAAATAGATCCCCTCCGGGAGTGCCTGGTATTCCTTGTCTCTGTCCATTACCTCTTTGAATCTCTCGAGGTACAGCCTGAATTCGTCAATTGCCCTGCCCGTCTCTCTGTAGCTAAAGTACAGGATACCCACGAAGACACCGGTAAGAAGGATAAGGATTGGGACAAGGGGATGATCCTTTACGGTCAGGGTGATCGGGACAGACAGCGACCCCTTGCTTCGAGTGTCATCCGTATAGGAGAAGCGCAGGTCACCCGTGTACTTGCCGCTGTGAATATTCCCGAACTGGAAGATGACAGGGATGCTGACCGCCCCGTTGGCCCTGAGGGTGGCCAGGATCCCTCCGGTTATCGATACGTTGACGGAATCGGGGGAGAGTGGATACCGTCCCTCTGCCTGGGAGATGTCGGGCGGCGAGGTGGAGAGGTTGGTGATGTTCCCGGTTGCATCGAGGTTGAGGGTTTTCATGGTTATCTGATCCCCGCCGGGGACGAAGAGGGTTATATTGGTGAACGGTATTGGGAACACGACAGGCGCCCCGAGGACAACCGGATAAGGATTGGTCTCCGAGAGGGCGATGGACGGGGGTGATGAGGTTATCTTCGGCTCGGCATGCACCCCTATGACCGTAACCGCGATTACGAGCCCGAGTATCAAACACCGTCTTACAATCATCCTCTTCCGCACCGCCACCAGCTCCTGACTGGAGAGAATCCCACGCTGCGTATTTATTAATATTTTGGTAAGGCTGCGCCATCCTGCGTGCGTGAATCATAAAAAAAGGAATCAGTTTTTCCGGTTTTTTGTCTCCAGTATGCCTCCTGTCTCGCAGGCCTCGAGGGCGCTCCCCGAGGCCCTGGCGTTCCTCATGCCATAGGAGAAGTAGATGACGAGGCCGATGGCGAGCCAGATGACGAACCGCAGGTGGGTGATGGTGGGGAGCGCAATGATGAGTCCCAGGCAGGACAGGATGCAAAGCACCGGGACCAGGGGTACGAGGGGGGTGCGGAAGGGCCTCTCCAGCTCCGGGCGGGTCCTCCGGAGCACGAGCACCCCCGAGGCTACGATGATGAATGCGGCAAGGGTCCCGATGTTCACGAGCTCGGCGACGGAGGCGAGGGGGAGCAGGGAGGCGATGGCGGCGGTGGCGGCCCCCACGAGGAGGGTCACCCGTACCGGGGTCCGCAGGACCGGGTGGACGGTCCCGAAGGAGCAGGGGAGAAGCCCGTCCCTTGCCATGGCAAAGAAGATGCGGGTCTGCCCGTAGAGGAGGACCAGGATGACCGAGGTGATGCCGCAGATTGCCCCCACCGAGACGAGGGCCGCCCCCCAGCTGATCCCGATCCGGGTAAGGGCATAGGCGACCGGCGCGGCCGTGTTCTTGAACTCGAGGTAGGGTACCATCCCGGTCAGCACGGCAGAGACGACGATGTAGAGGAAGGTGCAGATGATCAGGGAACCGATGATCCCGATGGGGAGGTTCTTCTGCGGATTCCGGACCTCCTCTGCGGCGGTGGAGACCGCGTCGAACCCGATGTAGGCGAAGAAGACGATGGCGGCCCCGGTGATCACGCCGCTCCACCCGTAGGGGAGGAAGGGGGTCCAGTTCACCGGGTTCACGTGGCTCACCCCGAGGTAGAGGAAGAGCATGATCACCGAGAGCTTGATGAGGACGATGACGTTGTTCACCCGGGCGCTCTCCCTGACGCCGAGGATGAGGAGGCCGGTGATGAGGGCGATGATGAGGATCGCCGGGAGGTTCACGATCCCGCCCGGGACCCCCGGGGGGTTTGCGAAGGCGGCCGGGAAGGTGATTCCCGCCCCCGCGAGGAGGTTCACCATGTACCCGGACCAGCCAATGGCGACCGCGGCGATGGAGACCGAGTACTCGAGGATAAGGTCCCAGCCGATGATCCAGGCCCAGATCTCCCCGAGCGATGCGTAGCTGTAGGTATAGGCGCTCCCGGCGATAGGGACGACCGTCGCGAACTCGGCATAGCAGAGCGCGGCAAAGACGCAGGCCGTGCCCGCGATGGCAAACGAGACCACCAGGGCAGGCCCGGAGTAGTTCGCTGCCGCGATCCCGGTGACCACGAAGATCCCGATGCCGACGATGGCCCCCACCCCGAGCATGATGAGCTCGAAGGGCCCGAGGACTTTCTTCAGGGAGTGCTCCCCCTTTGACCCCTCGATGAGGTCGGCGATGGACCTGGTCCGGAACATGGAGTGATCCGGAAGCTTGAAGGGCCAATTGAATTTCATATCCGGAAGGTCACCATCCCCGCAGCTCAGGGAGACCGGTCATTGTGGCGGGGTGCCGGAGCCTGCCTGTTTTCAGATGGTTCCGAACCGGGCTCAGAATATCGTTCTCCGGGCTTTTTCT
>DATKKN010000144.1:0-3970 GCA_035542895.1 Methanomicrobiales archaeon
CCCCCGAGGTGGTAGTCGGCGAGGTGGGGGGGAAGCTGGAGGAGGTACTGCTCCTTGCTGATCTTGTCGGCCTTCTTCTTGTGTGAGGTCTCGGCATTCTCCTGGAGGTTTGCATTGTCATGGGCCTCGAAACCCCTTCCCACGTCGATGAGGTGAGCGTCGTACACCGGCGTCCCTACCCGGGTACAGACGTTCCGGTACTCGGTGAGGCCCTGCTCGAGGAGCACGGTGTTCACGATCTCCCGGATGAGGGGGCCCGAGAGGGACTGGAGGCCGAGCTTCTGGATGCGCTGTTCCACGAGGACGCCGATCTCCGCGGCCTTTTCCTCGGTCGCGCTCTCGTGGCCGTAGAAGACCTCGATGAGCCTCGTCTCCTCGACGATCTGCCGGACGATCCGCTCCCGGTCCCACTCCACCATGTGGCCGTCGGTCGTGCGGACCTTCGGGAGGACAGGGACGAAGATCCCGTCGAGGGTTGCCTGCTTTGACTGCCGGCTGGCCGGCCTCGCGCTCCGGCTCACGGCTGGCCACCCGCGAGCCGTTCCACGGAGTCCTCCTTCACCTTTCCCGCCGAGAAGAGATCCATGTTCGTGAGGAAGGTATCCCCCTGCCGCAGCACGGGCGCCTCCATGGCAAAGCAGCCGTTCACCCGGAGCTCGGTGAGGGAGGCCGCGCTGGACATATCCTCCTCCCGGAACTTAAGACCTTTTCTCTTGAGAAACGCCTTCAATAACTCGCAGTTCGGGCAATTTTCCAGTGAATAAACGGTAAGGACGAACTTCTCCCCCATGAATGTTCCACTCCCCCCAATCGATTATCCTTTGTAGCTGGATGCTTACATATTCTTGATGGTCAGGACTTTTATTGCTATTGATCTCACCCCGGAAATGAGGGAGAGGATGCTGGGACCGCAGGGGGCCCTGGCCGGGTGCCGGGCACGGCTCACCCTCGTGAAGCCCCCTGCCATCCACATCACCCTCAAGTTCCTCGGGGAAATCGACGAAAAGACCCTTGCACGGGTGAAGGAGGCCCTCTCCCGGGTCCGGTTCGAGCCCTTCGAGATCTCCGTCGGGGGGGTGAAGGGGAACCCCGCCTCCTCCCCCCGGGTCGTCTGGTGCGAGGTGCGCGACGAGGGCGGCTGCCGGAGGCTCTTTGAGCTCGTGGAGGAGGCCCTCGCCCCGCTCGGTATCCCGAAGGAGAGACGGGCGTACGCCCCCCATGCGACCCTCGCGCGGGTGAAGCGCTTCGATCCCTCGCTGCTCCCGGTCCTGAAAAACCTGGCCTCCGAAGAATTCGGGTCCTGCCCGGTATCCTGCATCAGGCTCAAGAAGTCGACCCTCACCCCGCAGGGGCCGGTGTACGAAGATCTCCTCGAGGTGAAGTGCGCGTGAAAGGGCCGGGGGCGAAGGGGGTCAGGGCAGGAGCCGCGAAGGGGTCCCGGGCACCAGGCGAAGAAGAGGTCCTCGCCCGCATCAGGCCGAAGCGGGAGGAGCACAACCACGCCTGGGCGGTGGCCACCGCCATCCTCTCGGCGGTTTCAGAGGACGGGAGGGCGAAGGGCATGGTGGTCGGTTCCGTGGCCCGGGACACCTGGCTCTCCGGGGAGAAGGACCTGGACATCTTCCTCCTTCTCTCCCCGACCCTGACCCGCGAGGAGCTCGAGGAGACGGGCCTTGACCTCGCCCGTCGGATCGCCCGGCGGTTCACAGGAATATTCCACGAGAAGTACGCTGAGCACCCGTACGTGAACGCGACCATCGACGGCCTCGACGTCGATCTCGTCCCCTGCTACGAGGTAGCCTCGGCGGCGGCCATCCAGTCGGCGGTGGACCGTACCCCCTTCCACACCCGGTACATCTCCGAAAAGATCGGGCCCTTCCGGGACGATGTCCTCCTCGCGAAGCAGTTCGCAAAGGCCTGCGGGGTGTACGGCTCCGACCAGATGACCGAGGGTTTCTCGGGCTACCTCTGCGAGCTCCTGGTCCTCCACTACGGCGGCTTCACCGCACTCGTGGAAGCGGCCGCCGGGTGGAGGCCCGGGACCTGCATCGACCTCGAGGGGCATGCCTGCAAGGCATTCGAAGAGCCCCTCCGGGTGATCGACCCCGTGGATCCCGCCCGGAATGTCGCCGCCGCGCTTTCGTGCACGCGCATGTTCGAGTTCGTGGAGTACTGCCGCGGGTACAGGGAGGATCCCTCGCCGGGCTTCTTCTTCCCGGCCGAGCACGGTGGGATGGACCGGGAGGGCTTCGCCAGGGCACTCGCCGGCCGGGGGACAGGCCTCTATGCAGTCACCTTCCCGACCCCGCCGCTGATCCCCGACATTGTCGTCCCCCAGCTCCGGAGGAGCCTCGCATCCATCAGGGGGCTTCTCACCCGGAACGGCTTCGTCGTCCTCCAGGACGATTGCGCCATGGGCGATGACCGGTGCATCCTCCTCCTCGAGCTCCTCGTTGACCGGCTCCCGCCGGTCACCAGGCACACGGGACCACCCCTCTGGGACCGGGCGAATGCAGAAAAGTTCGCCGAGAAGTACACAGGTAATCCCCTCTCCGGACCGTTCGTCTCGGATGGCCGATACATGGTGGACCTCGAGCGGAGATTCACGGGGGCGGGAGATCTCCTCCGCTCACCGGAGATCCTCGCCGTGGGCCTGGGGAAACACGTGAAGCAGTCGATGGAGGAGGGCTGGGATGTCGGCGAGGGGGAGCAGTGCTGGAGGGACGAGTTCGGTGCGTTCCTTTCCCGGTTCATCGAGCCGGCGAGCCCGCTCGCGAGGCGGAAGCGGAGCGGATAAACCTCACTTCCCCTTCCCCTGTACCCTATCCTCGAAGATCTCAACCACCCTCCCCACCGACCCGTCCTTCAGCCGGACCTTGATGCCGTGGGGATGAGAGCCGGAGGAGGTCAGGATCTCCGTGACGATACCCCGGGTCCTCTTCCCGGTCCGCTGGTCCTGCTTCCGGACGACATCCACCGTCGAGCCGATCCGGACCGAGGACCGGATCCTCCCGTCGTGCTGCGAGGCCATGGTTCCCTCCAGTATTCGTGTCCGGCGCCCTTAAGGACTATTCCAGGAGCCCCTCCAGGATCTCCGCCGCGTCCTCGACGAGCTTCGAGCATCTCGTGGCAAAGACCTTCTTCTCCCTTGCTTCCGCGAACTGCTTCGGGTCCGAGAGGTCGTACCCGACGAGCTCGGTGCAGTTCACCGACTCGTTCCGTGCCGTGAACTCGTCGATGAACCTCCGGGCCTTTGCATACACCTTTTCCCTCGAGGATGCATCATGGATATCCTCGGGCTTCTGGGTGAGCCCGATCACCATGAGCGCCCCTGAAACCGCCCCGCAGATCTCACCGGTCTTCGCCACCCCCGCCCCAAAGGGAGACGCGATCTTCTCTGCGGTTGCCGGGTCGATCCCGAGGTCCTTCCCATAGACCGAGAAGATCGCCTGCGAGCAGGAGAGGCCCCGCTTGAAGGCAGCGACTGCCTCGTCGGCCCTGTCATGTGTCATAAATCGCCATTCCCCCCCTATGCAGGAATTACATTCCTGCAGATTATCTTTTCCAGGTCTCCATGCCCATCGTGGGCGGGTCGGTGTACTCGATCTCCCCTGCGGTGAAGACGATAACCACGTAGTCCGGGTTGTCCACCTTCTTGAAGTACTGCTCGAACAACGGGTTCCAGTACTTCTTCTTGGTCGCGAGGTCCTCGCGGACCTCCCCCTTTGCCTGGACCCTCACGTAGGGATCGGTGAACTCCTTCCCTGACCAGATGGCGATAACGGCGTTCGGGTTCTTCCGGAGCTGCCCCACCTTCCGGCTGGCTTTCCCCGTCCCTCCCACGAGGGTCATGTCGGGAAACCCGGTGAGCACCATGAACCGGACCGCGGGCTTCCCGTTGTCGATGGTCGCGACGGCCGCCGGGTGCATACCCCCGATGACCGCGAGAATCTTGTCCCTGAGTGCCATG
>DATKKN010000145.1:0-6844 GCA_035542895.1 Methanomicrobiales archaeon
AAGGCCTCCCACGCCTCGTCGTGGCGGGTGAGGCGCACCTCGGCGTGCCTGAGGGCCGAGATGAGATCCTTCGTCGGGATGGACCGACCATGCCTGCTCCCGGGCTTCCGGGCGAGGTAGTCCTTCGGCCGGTAGCCCTTCCCGGTCCGGACAAGGTCGACCTGGCCCACGGCGGTTACCTCCCCTCCCTCGAGGAAAAAGAGCCGGTAGTAGCCCCGCTGTGGATGGACGACGATCCTCATGGGGCGACCGTGTCGTGGATGGTGTAGGCGAGGCCGGCGGCCTCGAGCCTCTGTAGGAAATCGGTGAACTCCTCGTCGACAATGGCGATGGTGCAGTCCAGGCCGTGGAAGGCCGCCTCGATGACCCCCTCCCGGGCCCCGAAGAACATGTCGGGCTTCCTCCCGATCTGCTCGAGTGCGACCCAGGCCTCGAGGCCCACCGCAGCGACCACCGGGGCCTTCTCCGCGACCTCCTTCAGGAGATCCCGCCTCACCTTCCGGGACCCTCCCCGCTCGATCCGGGGAACCTTGCAGACACGGATGGTTCCTTCCCGGTGATCGATAATCCCGGAGAGCCGGGCGACCCCCACGTCCTCCCGGGCCCGGGCATCGGTGGTGGCGATCCCCATGGCGCTCCGGGTTCCCGGGCTTGCGTAGAGCCACCCGTTCTCCATAAAGACCCCGACCTGGTCCCCCTTCTTCAGGCTCTCTGCGGCGAGAGCGGTCCAGACCGAGACCTGGTGGATGATGTCCCGCCGGATGTGCCGGGCATAGGTCTCGAGCACCTCGGCATGGTTCACCACCCACTCGATGCCCGCCCGGGTCACCTCGTACCTCCCCCTCCCCCGGGCGCTCACCATGCCCTCCTCGACGAGCTCCCGGATATACTCAGAGACGGCCTGCGGGGTCACCCCCAGTTTCCCGGCGATCTCCTGCTGCCGGATGGCCGGCTGGTTCTCGGCTATCTCGACGAGGATCTGGAAGCGGGTGGCCTCGCTCTTGGACCGCAGGATGGTCGCGAGGGGGTCATCGCTTCCCATGGTCGATGAGCACCATGCCCTGGCCCTTCACGTCGAGCCGCGGGATCCGCTTCGCGAGGCCCTTGATGACCACCTGTGAGACGTTGTACTTCCGGGCGATGTCATTGATCGAGGTGTTCCCCTGTTTTACCTCCCCCTCAATCTGGTCGACGAGGTCCCTCACCTTCTCGTCATCAGAGAGGGCGACGTGGATCAGGTCCCCGAGGTCGGTCATATTGCACTGGAAGTTGGCCCTGAAGCGGCTGTAGATGGTGCGGTACTCCTTCACGGGCTTTTTCCCGGGCGGGGGGGTCCGCCACTTCTCCTCGATGAGGTTGCCCTTCTTCAGGATGGCGAGGCATTCCCCGACTGAGCCATGGCCGGCAAGTTTCGCGAGCTCCTCCTCGGTCATCCAGGCCCTGGTCAGGTGCTCGTAGATCTCCTTGTACTGCTCGTCGTGGAAGGTGACGAAGAGGGAGACCATCTCGATGGGATCGTTCACGATCCTGATATGGCCGGTCAAAGCGCACAACCCATTTATATATGGTCCCGGAACGCAATAAAGTTTCCAGAATCAATTATGCGGGACCGGGGAAGGATTCTTGTTCGGGGCATCGTCCAGGGCGTCGGCTTCCGGCCTTTCGTGTACGCAAGGGCGCATGCCCTGGGGATCCGGGGCACGGTGAAGAACACGGGAAGCCAGGTGGAGATCGATGCCTGGGGCGACCGGTTCGACGAGTTCCTTGCGGATGTTTGCCGGGGTCCGCCGCTTTCCCGGATCGACTCGGTCGAGATCCTCCCTCTTTCCGGGTCACCTCCCGCCGGGTTCGGGATTCTCATCTCCTCATCGGGGACTCTCTCGGGCATGATCCCGCCCGACGTCGCCACCTGCGGCGAGTGCGTCGGGGACCTCTTTGACGAGAAGAGCAGGTACCGCGGCTATTTTGCCACTTCCTGCGTGAACTGCGGGCCCCGGTACAGCATCATCGAATCCCTTCCCTATGACCGGGAGCGCACCTCAATGTTCTCCTTCACGATGTGTCCGGAATGCGGGATGGAGTACACCGACCCCGCCTGCCGGCGGCACCATGCCCAGACCATCGCCTGCCCGGTCTGCGGCCCCAGGCTCACGCTCATGGACTCTGATGGCAGGGCGATGGAGATCGGGGATCCCATCGGGGAGGCGGCGGAACTCCTCGACGCCGGCGACATCCTCGCTATCCGGGGGATTGGAGGGTTCCACATCGCCTGTACTGAGGAGCGGGCCGGGGAGCTGAAGGCACGCCTCGGCCGGACCGAGCAGCCCTTCGCCGTCATGGTGAGGGAGGATGCACTCGACCGGATGGCACGGATCGGCGACGAGGATTGGGTTCTCCTGAGGAGCGAGGTCCACCCCATTGCCGTGCTCGTGAAGCGGGATCCATCCGCCCACACGGCCATCTCGAACCTGCACACCATCGGGTGCATGCTCCCCTATGCCCCACTCCACCACCTGCTCTTCGCCCGCCTGAAGGCACCGCTCCTCATCATGACCTCGGCGAACATGCCCGGTTACCCCATGATCACCGAGATCGATACCGCCGTCGGGAAACTCAGGGGCCAGGTGGACTACTACCTGACCCATGACCGCCGGATCCTGAACCGGTGCGACGACTCGGTGATCCGGGACGGGTTCATCATCAGGCTCTCGCGGGGGATCGCCCCGAAGCGGACCCGGATCGACCTCGGCCCTTCCTGCATTCTCGGCGTCGGGCCGGAACTCTCCAGCAACGTCACCATCTACAAGGACGGCTTTGCCATCACCTCCCCCCACGTCGGCCACGTCCGGAACCCCCCTACCCTCGCGTACCTGGAGGAAACTGCCGAGCGGATCCGCGGCTGGCTCGGGGCGGAGTACGACGTGATCGCCCACGACCTCCACCCCTCCTTCCTCTCGACGGGCTATGCGAGAGCCCTCGCCGAGGAAACGGGGGCGGAGCTCGTCCCGGTCCAGCACCACCGGGCCCACGTCGCGGCGACGACCCTCGAACCCTGTATCGGGATCACCATCGACGGGGTTGGCTACGGGGACGACGGGAGGGTCTGGGGCGGCGAGGTCTTCGGCGGCCAGGTGCCGCACCTCGACCGGGTCGGCCACCTGGAGGAGGTGCCGATGCCGGGCGGGGACCTTGCCACCCGGTTCCCGGAGCGGATGCTCTACGGGATCCTTCCCGATGAGAGGGTCCTCGGCCTTCTCATGGAGAGGGGCTGGACCGATATCCAGTGCGGTGTCCTGGCCCGGCAGGTCGAGCGGGGAGTCAACGTCGCCTGGGCCTCCTCGACCGGCCGGGTGCTCGACGCGGTCTCGGCCCTGCTCGGGATCTGCCGGGAGCGGACCTACGATGGCGAGCCGGCGATGCGCCTCGAATCGGCCGCGTCCGGCGGGAAGGCATCGGAGTGGCCCCTCGAGTTCGTCCAGAAGCCGGGAGCCGAGGTTCTCTCCACGAGGTCCCTAGTCCGGCGGGCTTTCGACGAGTACCTGGAGGCAAAGGAATCCGGCGGGAACCAGGAACAGAAGGCGGTTTCGGACATCGCCGCCTCGGTCCAGTTCAACCTTGCGCGGGGAATCGCCCATATCGCCATCCACGCGGCCCATGAATCCGGCCTCTCCAGGATCGCTCTATCGGGTGGGGTTGTCTACAATGCGGCCATCCGTGAAACCATCCGGAGGGAGGTCGAACAACCCGGCCTTTCCCTCCTCATGAACCGGGAATACCCCCTCGGCGACGGCTGCATCTCGTACGGGCAGTGCGTGTGGGCGGGGATGGTGAAGCGTGAGTAGGGTAATCGGGTTTGAGGTAAATCCCCCTGTTTTTTGAACCTTTTTTATCCCGGGGTCCCGGGGTCTCCACCCGGGCCGGCTTTGCATGGCTAAGAAAGCATTTAGCACTACCAGCCCAACTCCCGGATGGTGGGGTAAGCATGGAAGACCATGATGCGATCTTCGCGGCCGGCATCTGGGACGTGCGGCCGGGGAACGAGAAGGCCTTCATCGAGGCATGGAAGGAATTCTCGGCCTGGACGGCCCTGCGCCAGAAGGGATCGGGGTACGGGAACCTCCTCCAGGACATGGATAATCCATCCCGGTTCATCTCCTTCGGGCCCTGGGACGACCTTGAGAGCGTGAAGGCCTGGCGGCAACAGCCGGAGTTCAGGAAGGCAATCATCCGGTTTACCGAGCTCTGCGACCGCATCACCCCTGGGACCTTCCGGCTCGTGGCCGGCGAAGGCGGGGAAGAGGAGGTATGGATCCCGGGTCACGAAGTGAGCCGGGATCGTCCAGGGGGGAAAGGGGACCCTCTGGACTCGATCCCGGGTCATGAAGTGAGCCGGGATCGTCCAGGGGGGAGGGGGCGCGAAGCGGCTCCTCCCGTCCAGGGGGGTGGGGGCCCCTCGGGACCAGAAAAAGGGGCCCCAGGGGACCGGATCCCGGGTCCAGCAGACCATGAGTCCTGATCCGGTATGGAAGGTCCCGGAACCCACGCCATCGCGGATCGCCTCGCTCCCCTGGCAGGGAGGAAGGTCGAATCCATCGGGGGCAGGAGCCGCTTCCCCCTGGACCGCATCGCCGGAAAGGCCGTGACCCGTATCTATCCCGTCGGGAAGCTTCTCTTCATCGAGCTCCCGCCCTGCACCCTCCGGGTCCATTTCCTCATGTGGGGGAGGTACCGGCTGAACGAGGAGATCCCGGGAAAGGTCCCGAAGCTCGTCGTCGGGTTCGATGACGGCTCGGTCCTCAGGTTTTATGCCTCGGCCGTCGCCCTTCTTCCTTCCGACACAGTCGCGTCGATGTATAACAAGGCCCTGGATCCCCTCGACGACTCCTGGGATCCGGGGAATGCTGTCAGACTCGTGAGGGGAAAGGGGAAGGAATGGATCTGCGACAGCCTGATGGACCAGTCAATCCTCCCCGGGGTCGGGAATATCATCAAGAACGAGGCCCTTTTCGCTGCAGGTATACACCCTGCAAGTCCGTCGAAGTGCATTCCGGGAACGGTCCTCCGGAACCTCCTCATCGCGGTCCGCGATATCTCGTTCACCATGTACGGTTGCGACCGCGAGGGAAGGAGGATGCACCCGTTCCTGAAAATCTACCGGAAAAAGACCTGCCCCGGATGCGGCGGCAAAGTGGAATCCGGGAGGATCGGGAGCCTCGGCCGCGTCTCGTACTGGTGCCCGGCCTGCCAGGTGAAATACCGTTGCAGGGAAACCGGGTGACCCGTTTTCACCCTGGAAAACCGCTACCTTAAACCTTCCCCTCCTCCCACGTATCCGGGAGCTGCATGGCGGACAGGAGTGCCGGGCGTGTCGCCCTCTTCATCGCAGTCCTCGCCGGGTACCTCGCCCCCTTCGATATTTCAGCGGTGAACATCGCCCTCCCCACCATCGGTGCCGAGTTCTCGATGGACGCGGTCTCCCTCTCCTGGGTGAGCACCGCCTACCTTCTCTCCGCCGCCCTCTTCCTCGTCCCGTTCGGCCGGATCGCCGATATCGTCGGGAGGAAGAGGATATTTACCCTCGGCCTTTCCCTCTTTGCCGGTGCCTCGTTCCTCATGGCATTCACTATGATACCCGCGACGATCATCCCCCTCCGGGTGGTCCAGGGGATGGGGGGCGCACTCATCTACGGGACCGCGGTGGCCATCCTCACGGCGGTCACCCCCGGGGAGAACCGGGGGAAGGCACTCGGGATCTACACGACGTCGGTCTACCTGGGGCTCTCCCTCGGGCCGTTCCTCGGGGGATTCATGACCGCGGCCTTCGGCTGGCGGTCAATCTTCATCGTGAATGTACCTGTTGGTATCCTGGCCCTCTGGCTGGTCCGCACCAGGCTCACCGGTGAGTGGGCCGATGCCCGGGGTGAGAGCTTCGATACCCGGGGTGCCGTTCTCTACGGCCTCTCGCTCGTCGCCGTCATGCTCGGCTTCACCTGGCTCCCCGGCCGGATGGGCATGCTCATGATTGTCGCCGGGGTTCTCCTCCTCGCCGGGTTCGTCCTCCAGGAACGGAGGGCAAGGCACCCGCTCCTCGATATCACCCTCTTTACGGGGAACCGGGTCTTTGCCTTCTCGAACCTCGCGGCCCTCATCAACTACGCCGCCACTTTCGCCGTCACCTTCTTCCTCTCCTTTTACCTCCAGTCGATCCGCGGCTTCGATCCCGCGATGGCGGGCCTCGTCCTCGTCACCCAGCCCATCCTCCAGGCGATCTTCTCGTCCCCCGCCGGCCGGCTCTCTGACCGGGTCGAGCCCGGGAAGGTCGCCTCGGCGGGGATGGGCCTCTGCGCCGCGGGGCTCCTCCTCCTCGCCTTCATCCGCGGCGACACTCCCCTCTCCTACCTCATCGCGGCGCTCACCCTCCTCGGCATAGGTTTCGCCCTCTTCTCATCGCCGAACACGAACGCCGTGATGTCCTCGGTCGAGCCGCGGTGCTACGGGGTCGCTTCGGGGACCCTCGGAACCAGCCGTTACGTCGGGCAGATGCTCTCCATGGGGATTGCGATGACCCTCTTTGCCGTCTTCATCGGGCAGGTGGAGATCGGGCCGGCGAACTATCCCGGGCTCCTCTCTGCCATCCAGGCGGGGTTCCTGATCATGACCATCCTCTGCGTCATCGGGATCTTCCCGTCGCTCGCCCGGGGGAAGATGCGGGAGAGCGAGAAGGGGACGTGCCGCGTCTGAGGCAGCCCTAGTCCTGGTCTTCCACGACGGAGGTGTACCCGAGCGGGTCCTCCCAGCCGACATGGAGGGTCGCGTTCGCGAGGACCTTCCCTGAGGGTGGTTC
>DATKKN010000146.1:0-5760 GCA_035542895.1 Methanomicrobiales archaeon
GAGGTCCGGGTCCGATGCCAGGCTGATGTAGACAGGGAAGTTGGCGAGGGAACCGGCGACCTTTGTCCGGTCGATGGTGAACCCCTGCCGGTACTGCCAGTTGCAGTTGTACCAGCCCGTGGTCGCGTTCACTGGTATGATGAAGAGAATGGCCAGGATCATCACGAGGATACATCCGTGGACAAAACTCTTTTTACGGAGACTCATAATGTTTTCACCTCTAGACAAGTTTATATGTTTCAGTGTATTCTCTTCAATTGATATTAAATCTTCCTATACATCAAATCTAATCATATCTGCCCTGAATCTTAAATTATGATAAGTATAGTCCGAAAATGACTTTTCAACTGCATTATATATTATATTGAAGAATCGCGGGCGTATAGAAGAATATTCCATGGGATTCGCAGGAACGGGGAGATGCCTGCACCCGTGGGAATCCATCCTGGTGCCGAAGTCTTCCCCGGAAAATCGGGGAGATCCCCGGTGCATGGAGAACGGCGCTGTGTACCGTACCGGTTCTATCCCCTGTTATCGGGGAGTGGGGGAACTGGAACCCCGAAAAGATCAGTGCCTATGGGTTCCATCACCGAAGAATGCAGCCGTGCAAATCCCGGGGGTTGGGGACTTTCCACTGAGAGCCTTCTATATGGGAACAGGCCACCATGCACCGCGACCACGGTATCTACCCCGAAAGGTCAGGGCCGGATCCAATTCCGCCGAGGGACCACTGCTGATCCGGACCCTGTAGAGTATCTCCTACGGTTAACTATTTTAAATTATTGGAGGGGGCATATTTTTGAATAATATAAGAGAAACAGTTGACGGTATAAAAAAGAAATCTTGATATAGAGGATTGAATTGGGTGTTTTTCCTCACCGGATTCCCAGGGGAATCCTGCATTCCCCCTTTCTGGAATGCAAAAGATTTATATTAAGAATTTTCATCAGAAAAGAATGGTTGACAGGCCCGATCATCAACCGGTCCACCGGGAATCCCTTGGGACGGGTTGAGGGGGGTTTTATGCCCGCGGTCGCACCACCCTACCGGGATGAACCGGAGGGCAGTCCTCGGGGTACTGCGCGTGATGGCCCGCGAGAGGGACTCGTTCCTCGCCTCCGAAGTTGGGACCAGGCTCCGGGGAAAAGCCGCCCCCGCTGATCTCCGGCGCATCCTCCTTTCCACCCTCGAGGACCTCGGCCTGGGGGGGAGGACGAGGGACGATGACCTGCTCATCTCCCGCCTCCCGCCGGGCCGGCCTTTCCTGCCATCCCCGAAGAGGCTGCGATCCGATACACAGTTCCTCCTTCATCCCGCCCTCCCGGAGAGGCTCCAGGAGCTCGTCGAGGAGTATGTCGCGAGAAAAACCGGGAAGGCCTGGAGCGATCCTATCGTCCTCGACCGCATCCGGGCCGCGATCCGGGTGCAAAAGGATGAGTACTGGGGCCAGGCGGGCGGAAGGGCCATTTCCTACCGGGCAGGCTACCGGGTCCTCGCCTACCTGGCGTACCAGATGCCGGTCTCCTTCACCGGGTTCCGGCACATCCTCCACGGGATGGCCAAGGACGGCCTCCTCTCCGACCGGATGCGGGTCCTCGATATCGGTTCAGGGCCGGGGACCTTCCCCCTCGCCATCGCTTCCGCCTGGGGGCGCCTCTCCCCCGGGACCGTGAGGATATCCGCCCTCGAGAAGGAGACCGAGAACCTTGAGGCGTACCATTCCCTCGTTCCTGCCTTCGCCGCCGGGGAACACTTGGTGAGGATCGCGGAGCCCCTCCAGGATGACCTACGGTCCGTCGAACCGGAAGACCTTCCCGCGGATCTCGATCTTCTCACCTTCGGGAACGTGTTGAACGAGCTCCGGGATCTCGCGCCCGACGAGAAGGCCGCGCTCGTGGAGAGGTTGTCCGGGTCCCTTGCCCCCGACGGCACCCTGGTCGTCATGGAACCCGCGGACCTGGAGAATTCGGTGGCCCTCCGGCGCCTCACCGGGGCGCTCGCCCGGAGGGGGCTCAACCTCTATGCCCCCTGCACTTCGCTCTGGTCGACGGCCTGCGTGCCGGACCGGTGCTGGACCTTCCGGGAGGAGCCGCGGATCGCCCCCACACGGCTCATGGCCCGGCTCGCGGCGACCGAAGGCGGGTACCGCTACCTGAACACAGACGTCAAGTTTTCGTACGCGATCCTCAGGAAGGACGGGCGCACCAGGGAGACGTACCGGGTTCCCCTTGGTGAAAAGGCAATCCGGCTCTCCGGGCTTCCAGGCCGCCTGAAGCGCCGGGTGAACGTCGTGGTCGCAAAAATGTCCGGCGATCTGGGCGCGGGGCACGGCGACCAAGTCTTCAAGGTCTGCGACGGTACCCCGCAGAAGCCCGTCTTTGCCGTGGTCCCCCGGCACCATGCCGGCCGGGCCCGGGCGTTGCTCGAGGGTGAATACGGGGAGATCTTCGCCCTGGAAAACGTTACCGTCAGGTACAACCCGGCCCGGGATGCCTTCAATCTTTTCGTCGACCGGTCGGCTGGGATCGCGGGGCCGGGATCGCCGGGGACGAAGAGAACGCCGGTGGCCAGGCGGAGTCCAGCGCCGGGCAAAGGGCGAAGGCAGAGGGATTTGCCGGAGTAAAGGGACGCGGGGCCTGGAGCGATCCTCCCTGATCCGACGGCTGGCCCTTCAGGGCCGGACCGGGGCAGAGACTTCTTCGCCGCACGGGCACCACCCGATGGTTACCGCCATTGAGAGGGCAAGGAAGGCGATGACCCCGAACGCCGGGAGGAACCCCACCTGCCCGGCGATGATCCCGGCGAGGAAGGGGAGGAGGGTCATCCCCGCGTACGAGGCGGTGTTGTAGGCCCCCATCGCCTCCCCCTGCGGGATCCCGGTCCCCGCGAGATAGGCGATCTGGGCGATCATGATGAAGCCCAGGATTGCCCCGACGACCGGAAAGCCCGCGGGCGAGAACGCAACGAGGAGAATCGCCCCCGCGAGGATCACGGAAGCGATCCTCAGGGTCCGGACCGGCGGGAGATGGAGGCGCGATGCCAGGATGACCGCGAGGATGGTCGCGAGGTTCATGGACGAGATGATGATCCCGAGGGGCGCGGGGTTATCCCCGGTGTATGAGGGGTAGAGGGCGGTCACCGCTCCCGTCGATCCGACGAGAATCACCGACGAGAGATACAACCAGAGGATCCCTGCACGCCTTGCCGGCCTGCGGACTGTTTCCTGCCCCCCGGGCGCATCCTCCCGGACGAGGAATACGAGGACCGAGGGGAGGACGGCGAGGAAGGTGAAGGCCAGGATCCCGGCACGCCCGCTTCCGAGCGCCCCGGCGATGAGGCCGGATCCCAGGAGGCCGGCCAGGAGGCCCAGGTTCAGGGCGGCCAGGAACTCCCCCGATACCCGCTCATGGTCCGGCCGCGAGTTCATCCAGGACATGGCCGATGACACGAAGAGGCCTGCACCCAGCCCCTCCAGGACCCGGCCGGCGAGGACGATGGCAGGGTCTCCGGCGAGGAAGATCAGGAGGCCGCTCGCCACCGTGATGAGGAGACCTGCCCGGACGACGGGCATCCTGCCCACCCGGTCGGAGAGAAGCCCGGCGGGGAGGACCGTAAGAAGGGCCCCGAGGAAGTAGGCCGAGTAGATGGAGCCCTGGATGGCGGGGCCGGCCCCGAAGCCGTTGAGGACCGGGACGATGGCGTTCGAGAGGGCCATCACCCCGAAGACCCCGAGGTAGAAGGGGAGCCGCTCCCTCATTTCAGATCATGCGGTAGGTCTCGAGGTTCAGCGGGGAGTGGGTCTCGATATGGTATCGCTTATGGAGGGAGACCGCGAGGTCGATGGTCTTGTTCTCGTCCCCGTGGATGGTGAAGATCTTTTCGGGCCTCGGCTGGAGATGCCCGATGTAGTTCATGAGCTCCCGCCGGTCGGAGTGGCCAGAGAACCCGTCCACCGTGTCGATCTCCATGTTGATGGCGATCGTCTCCCGGCCGCCCAGGGGGACCTCGCGCCAGCCCTTCTGGATCCGGCGGCCGATGGTCCCCTCGGCCTGGTACCCGACAAAGACGAGGGCGTTTTTCGCGTCGGGGGCGAGGCCCTTCAGGTACTCCATGACCGGCCCGCCGTTCAGCATCCCCGAGGTCGTGATGATAATGCAGGGGTCGCCGCCCATGACCTGCTCGCGCCGCTCGGGGGAATCCACCTGGACGAAGCAGGGCGCGAGGAAGGGGTTCATTCCATCGTGGAAGATCTGGTTCCGCAGGTCGGCGTTCAGGTACTCGGGATAGGTCGTATGGATGGCCGTCGCTTCCCGGATCATCCCGTCCAGGTAGACGTTTACCCGCGGGATCTTCGAGAAGCGCATCCCCTCTTCGAGGGCGAGCATAACCTCCTGGGACCTGCCCACGGCAAAGGCCGGGATCAGGACCTTCCCGCCCCGGGAGAGGATGCTGTTCACCACCTCATAGAGCTTGATCTCGGCCTCCTTTCGGGGCGGCTGGACATCGTTCTGGCCGCCATACGTGGATTCCATGAAGACCGTCTCGAGCCTGGGGAACTGATTAGCCGCCGGGGAGAAAAGCCGGCTCTTGCTGTAGTTGAAGTCGCCGGTAAACGCGATGTTGTACAGGCCGTCCCCGACGTGGAAGTGGGCGATGGCCGAGCCGAGAATGTGTCCGGCGTTGTGGAAGGTGAGCTTGACATCAGGGGCGATGTCCGTCACAGCCCCGTAGTTCAGGGTGATGGAGTGCCTGATGAAGTTCTTCACGTCCGTGGAGGTATAGGGGGTTTTCCCCGCCTCCTTCTGGATGACCTCCAGGTAGTCAAGCTGGAGCATGGCCGCGAGGTCCCTGGTCGGCGGGGTGCTATAGACCGGGCCGTCGAACCCGTACTTGAAGAGGAGGGGGATGAGGGCGCAGTGGTCCAGGTGGGCATGGGTGAGGACCACGGCGTCGAGCCCAGAGAGCGGGTGGATCTCGGGCACGTAGAGGTAGGGGGTGCCGTTCGCGTTGCTCGGCTTCTCGCCGCAGTCGAGGAGGATCTTGCTCTCGGGGGTGGAGATGAGGAACGCGGCCCGTCCTACCTCCCGGCAGCAACCCAGGGTGGTGACCCGGACCCACTCATCCTTCGAGATGGTCTCCCGGTGAATCCTCCGGCCTATGGCACGGAGAAAGGTCTTCCGGTCCTCCTTCACGGAGCGGAGGTACTGCCTGATCTGCTTGATGGTCGTGGATTCGATGGGCGGCGTCCGCACGACCTTCGGGGTCCAGCCGATCTCCTTCGTGATCTCCCGGAGGGTCGCCCCGTTCTTCCCGATGACGACACCGGGCTTTTCGGCCTCGATGAGCACCTCCCCCGTGTCGGTGTCGAAGAAGAGGTCGGTGATCCCCGCGGTTTCGGGAACGACCTCGTTGATCTTCCCCGAGGCCCGGTCAGGGTCTTCGAGGATGGTGGGCCGTACAACGATCCGCTTCCTGAGATCCCGGGCTAGGGTCTTGATCAGGTCGGCCTGGTCCGCGAACTTCTTCGGATCCTCGGTGTAGATGACGAGCTCGGGACCCTCGAACTCCACCTGGGAGACCGAGATCCCCGCGGGCACGATGCCGTCGATCTTTTCCTTGAGATCCCTTAACCTGTCCTCGATCGTCATGAAAAAACCGTCCGCCGGGAAAAAAAGGTTATGCCGGGGCAGAAATGGGGTGTTTCTGGCCGTTCTCCACGATGAACTCCTCGTACTTCTCCCTGGTGATGACCACGACGTT
>DATKKN010000147.1:0-4756 GCA_035542895.1 Methanomicrobiales archaeon
GGGAGGGCGCCGGTCGCCGAGCTCTTCGGGTTTGCCGGCGATCTCAGGTCGGCCACCGAGGGCCGGGCCATGTGGTCCACCGAGTTCGCGGGCTTCGACGTGGTCCCCACGAACATCCTGAAGGACGTCGTGATGGCCATCCGGAAGCGGAAGGGGCTCAAGCTCGAGATGCCCCGGCCGACGGATTACATCGACAAGGTCTGAACATCCTTTTTTTTCCTTTTTAAAAAAAGAATTATTTCGGTACGATCGTCTTTGCGAACTCCTCGATCTTCGGGACGAAGGAGCCCGCGTCCACTTCGGATTCGACGGTAAAGGCAGAGGAGACGAACTGCATTCCCTTTGCCTCAAGGCGTTTCCGCATGTGGGCGATGGCATTCTCCGCCCCCCGTCCCCCCATCTCCGCAAGGAGGGAGAAGGGCTTCCCCGAAGTGTTCGAGAGGAGCGAGATGTACCGGTTCACGTACGGGGGGACCTTGCCGGCCCAGACCGGGCTCGCGAGCACGAAGAAGTCCACTCCCGAGAGGTCGGTCTTGCACGGCCGGATGGGCGCCGCCCGACTGAGGAATGCTCCCATGGCCTTCATGAACATACCTGATTCGGATTCGGCCTCGATCTGCACGAGATCGGCACCGATCCGGCCTGCAAGGGCCTTTGCCACCTTGCCGGTGTGGCCCTTCCAGCTGTAGAACGCGACAATGGTCTTCATGGTTCAGGGATGCGAGTTGTAGTCATCGAGCATATCGAGGATCTTGTAGTCCTTCCCGAGGATTGTGGCCACGACGATTACCCGGTCGACTCCCGTGGTTCCTGTAAAGGTGACCGAGTCACCAACCGCGATCTGGCCATTCTCGGGCTGTACAATCTCCTTCGAGATAACCCCGCCGTCGGATTTGACCACGGTAACCAGGATTCTCTTAAGGATATACTGCCCCTTCCCTCCCCGGAAGGTCACGGTAATATCAGGGTGGATGGGGTTGTGGTTCCGGTTTTCCTGGACCTCCACGCGATAAATGTCCTGGGGCGTCACCACGGGGCCGGGATAGATTTCCGCCGGTGATCCCGATCCTGAGGCCTGGGTCGCGGGCGGCGACTGGGAACTCCCCTGCGGCGGAATGGCCGGTGAGGTGCACCCCGGGGCCAGGGAGAGGGCAAAGAGGGAGAAGATAAGGAGGAATGCGAGCTTCCGTGCCATACGGGTGGGTTGTCCCGGGGGAGGGATAATTATTCCCCTCCCCTGGGGCCGCCTCCCTGGTACGGAGAGGCACCGGGGTTCACGGAGAACCTGAGCCGAGGATCTCGTCGTAGATCTTGTAATCCACGCCGAGGATGGTGGCCACGACCACGACCTCGTCCCGCCCGGTGGTCCCCCTGATCCTGACCGAGTCGCCCACCGAGTACTGGCCCTGGCCCGTCTCGGGGATAACCTCCCGGAACACCTGGCCGTCGGACCTGGCAACCGTGACCGTGAGCGCCGAGAGGATGTACTGGCCCTTTCCTCCCCGGAAGGTCACCGTGATGTCGGGGCTGAAGGTGCTCGGGTTCTTCATCACCTGGATCGTGATGTCATAAATGGGGGGGACGGTCACCACCGGGCCGGGGGGGATGGTCGCGACAGGCGTCGGGGGAACCGGGGTGGTCACCGGGACCGTCGTCTGGACGGGCGTCGGGGTCGGGGTTCCCCCTCCTCCCGGGGGGGCCGTGCAGCCGGGGCCGAAGGCCAGGCCAAGGAGGAGGAGGACGAGGATCGGGGCTGTTCTTGCTTTCATACCGGGGTGGATTGCCCGGCAGGAAGAAAAGGTTTCTCCTTCCGGGGTGGAACTGCCGGGGAGATCCCGGCCCCCGTTACTTGATCCTGCGGAACCCGAGGATCGCGAGCGCGGCTGCGCCAAGGGGTACGAGGACCGCCGGCGCAAGCCTGCCTGGCGGTGTTCCCGTGGCAGCGGGGGTCGAGGGGGTCGCAGCGGCGGGCTGGAGGGTTGCGGTGATCTCCGTCTCCCTGCCTGCCGAAATGGTGACGTTCGCACGGTAATCCAGGTATCCCGCATGGGAGACGATCAGGGTGTGCGGCCCCGGGGGAACCCCGGATAACGAGACCGGGGTGACCCCCGCGTCGCGTCCATCCAGGGTCACGACGGACAGAAGAGGTGATGAATCGATGACCAGGGTTCCGGTGGTCTCGGTGGCGGTCACGGTCACCGTCTCAACGGGTGAGCCGAAGACGATGGCCTGGATGGCGTAGACGGTATCGTCCAGGTCGGGCCGGGCCAGGGGTTCCTGCACGATATACAGGGTGTAGGTCCCGGGATCGAGAATACGGCCGACGGCGCTCGTCCTCCAGGTGTAGCTCCAGGTGCCATCGGTGTTCACCTCAACCCGGGTAAAGCTCCCGGGGGTGCCCGTCGTCACGGGGGTCCCTCCGGCCAGGCTGATCCCCTGGTCGGGCAGGTTCGGGCCAGTCAGGAAGAGATAGATGACGTCGAGGCCGGGTGCAGTGCCACTCAGCGGGAGGTCCTCGCCGTACACGGTGTAGATGGGCTGGGGGGCGGCGGTAACAACACCGGGAGCCACCAGTACGGGCACCAGGATGAGGAAAAGGACGCCGGCGAAGGAAAGGTCGACCCCCCCGGGCGGATGTAGCCGTGAACCTGAGAGCACTCTGCAAGACATAGGCAAGAGATAACAGGGGATGAGGATAAAAAGCTCACCCGCGGACCTTCAGGGTTCCGGATGCGGGGCTCTATCTCCGGGACGGTCCCCGGAGTCCCTGGAGCGGCCGGAGGGTTTCCCCGGCCCTCCCCGGGAGGTGATCTCGGTCATGATACCGACGATTCCCCTGATGGAGCCGTCCGCCCGGTAGAAGGGCGCCCGGGTGAAGAGGAAGGACCGGGTCCCCTGCCCCCGGATCGTGAACTTCACCTCGTCCTGGTGGACCTCACCCGACTCAAGGATCTCCTGGTCGATCCTGCTGTAATGATCTGACATCCCCGGCGGCCAGACCTCAGAGACCCGGCGACCGATGATCTCCTCCCGGGAAAGGCCGGAGAGGTCCTCGAAGGCAAGGTTGCACCCCAGGTAGGTGCCTCCGGCATCCTTGTAAAAGACTGGAATCGGGATGCGGTCAAGCAGCTCCCTCACCAGGTGAACCTGTTCCGTGAGGGCATTCTGGGCTTCCTTCTCCCGGGAGATGTCCCGGGCGATGGTGGAGATCCCCGTGATTCGGCCGCCCGAATCCCTGATGGGGGAAACCATAAGAGATACCGGGATCACCCGGCCGTCCTTGCACATCCGTCTGGTTTCATAGTGCTCCAGCCGTTCCCCTGCCCGCATCTTTTCAAGGATCGAGGGGATGTCGTCGGGGTACCCGGGGGGCAGGAGGATGGTAATTGGCTTTCCGATAACCTCCCCGGCACGGTAGCCATAGACCCTCTCGGCACCCCGGTTCCAGCTGAGGATCGTCCCGTCCAGATCTTTCCCGATAATGGCCTCATCGGCGCATTCCACGATGGAGGCGAGCCGGGAACGGATTTCATGGGCGCGGTGGCGCTGCCTTGCCTCGCCAAGGCGGAGGGCAACCTCCCCCAGGAGCAGCCTCTCTTCATCGAGGAAGAGTGCCCTTTCCTCTCCGCTGATATCGGACAGGTAGGTTACCTCCACCGATCCGATCGAACTCCCCTCCCCCCGGATCTCCTCCGAGAGTCTCCAGGGGGTTTCGGAGAAACCGGGCGATGTCCATTCCCGGTCCCCCATGCGGATCCTGGCGCCACAGCCTTCGGGAACCTGCATGCCGAACGGGAGGATTTCTGCCACCTCCTGGAGGATCCTTTCCGGTGGGAGATCCTCCCGGTTCACGAGGCCGGAAATGAAATAGAGGCAGCGGAGTTCCTTGACCCGTTCCTCCAGTTTCCGGGTCGTCACCTTCAGGTCATTTCCCATTTCTGCGAGGAGACGATCGATACTTGCGGCGTACGATGCATTGATCCTGGCCCTGAAGACGGGCTGCATTTTGGAATCGAGGTGCGTGAGCGCCTTGTTGGCCTGTTCCACCTTCCTCTCGATGAGGGAGATGAAGTACTGGTGGTCCAGGACGTTCTCCAGCCTCCGGGATTCGTAGATCCTGACCATATTGGGCAGGACTTCGTCGCAGATGCTTTCGATGAGCTGGATATAAGGATCCGTCACGGTTACGGATACTGTAGTGCAGGGCATTATTAGGTTTTTCAATCCCGCCCCGGTGAGCGGGCACCCGGGCGGAGGCACCAGGCCTTCATCGCCCTCCGGCGGGTCGGGAAGAAAAGGAGAAGAGTTATCGGAACAGGGGGGTGAGGGGCAGCCGTGTTCCTCACCGGTGGAGGGGGGGAGGTCCCTTACCCCTGCTTCAGCCGGTCGATGGCCTCCTCGGCGGCGATCCGGACATAGCAGTTATCGCTCGTGCAGGTCTTCTCGAGAGCCTCGATGGCCTTTGGATCCCCGACCCTCCCGAGTGCCTCGGCGGCGATGAAGCGGACGTCCTGGTCGAGGTCCCCGAGGGCCGCGACGAGCGGATTCAGCACCTGGGGATCCCTGATGTTCCCGAGGGCATCGATGACGAGGTACCTGACCCACTTGTCCTCGTCCGAGAGGGAGGAAACGAGGAGGTCAATCGCGGCCTTTCCATGTTTCCCGAGCTCGACCGCATACTTCCAGCGCTCGGCATTTCCCTTGTCCTTCAGCTTCTGGTAGGTTCTCTCCGGCATACCTTACACCACGGCCCGGC
>DATKKN010000148.1:0-4462 GCA_035542895.1 Methanomicrobiales archaeon
TCCTCGGCATAGGAGAGCTGGAGGGACCCGTTCGTGTGGTCCCAGACCCCGCTGAACTTGTCCTCCCCGGACCTGTGATGGGCACGGAGGAGGGTCCCGGGCAGGCCGATCTGCTGGTTCACCAGGTCAAGGCTCGCGGCATCGATGGCCACCGGGTCCTGGGAGGCGAGGATGCCGATGTCGGGGACGATGGGGGCGTCCGACCAGGGCACGCAGTCGCAGTCGGGGGTAATGGAGAGGAGGAGGTTATAGAACCCGGCCCTTCCCCGCTTCCCCTCCATGGCGCCGCAGGCGTACTCCACCATCCGCTCGATGAAGGGCGGGATGTCTACAAGCCAGTCGAATTCTATGGCCGACTGGAGGCAGACCGTCATGCACTCGCCGCAGCCGAGGCACCCGGACCGGTCCAGCCTCACCTTTTCCCCGTCCAGGGAGAGGGCCCCCGCCGGGCATACCTCGACACAGTTGCCGCATCCCCGGCACCGCTCCTCCACGACCATGGTCGAGGCACGGTGCATCTCCCGCTTGCCCCGCGGCGGGGCGCACCCCATGGCCAGGTTCTTGATGGCGCCGCCGAAGCCGGCGAGCATGTGACCCTTGAAGTGGGAGACGACCACCATGCTGTCGGCCTGGGCGATGTCCCCGGCGATGAAGACCCGGTCGAAGTGCTTCTTCCCTACCTTCACCTCCGAGACATGCCCGCCGCGGAGCCCGTCCGCGATGATGACCGGGGCGCCCGCAACCGAATAGTCAAACCCGTGGGAGACGGCCGTTGCAATGTGGTCCACGGCATTCGAACGGCTCCCCGAATAAAGCGTCGCGGTATCGGTGATGAACGGTCGTCCCCCCTCCTCCCGGACCAGGTCCACCACCTGCCTGATATGGACCGGGTTCACGTGCGTGTCGCACCCCCGCTCGCCGAAGTGGACCTTGATGGCACAGAGGTCCCGCTCCCGGATACAGCCACCAATCCCTGCCGCCGAGAAGAGCCTCCGTATCTTTGCCGCTTTGCTATCTGAGTCACCCCGGGCACGGAGCCCGGCAAAGAATACGTCGGCTGTCATGCATGATTCCCCGCATCTTAGCGGTGCACCTCCCCGCCCATAAATCCTCGTTCCCGCCTGAGATGGTTCCCGGGGAAGAGGAAACGCGGATCTGCCGAGAAGGATGGAGAAGAACGGGGGAAATTCCGCGGGAAAACCGGCCCTATTCTGGCAGATTCCACAGGAAATGATGGTGACTATTGCATATTTACTGGGGGAGACATGCTGTGACAGCCGGAATACCGCCTGGTTCTCCCCGGCTGATGTCCGCTCGTCCTTCCGTTCATTCGGGGAAAACGGGGGATAGACCGGGCTTTTCTGCTCGTGAGGATCGCCGGGTTCCCCGATCGGGAGTTGAAGAAGCCCTTTGATCCTGGTCGTTCATGGCATTGAAAGGGAACGGGGGGCCCCGATTTCCAATCGAGGGGCCGCTGCGGTCCAGCGGGCGATGCGTCGGGACACAATTTTATTTTCTCCAATATATACCTTATTCTTCCCGGGGATCCTTTTTTGGATTTGTTTTGGTTTTCCGAGCTCAATTTCCCGGTGGTTCGCCGGGGACGGGGAATGGGAAACCCCCGGATAGCCATTCCGGTGGTCGCATCTGCTCCAATGGAAATAAGGGGGTGGGGTCGCGGGCCGATTTCAGTTATGTCATATATAGGTTCTCCTTTCGTTCAAATTTTGAAACATCTGGTTCCGGACTTTTCCCTCTGAATTCAAAGGCGGGTTCCCCTGAGAGAGACCCGCGGGATCCCGGATACCGGATCCGCTCATTCCATATGCTCCAACGGAAATAAAGGGGTTTTGATTGTATCCGTTTCCCATTTCGGACTAAATATTTTCTTTTTTTCACCAGCCGTGGTTCTCTTCCCCTCCCCGAACCACCGGGCCGGATTTACGGCCAATCCGACCTTATCGGGGGAGGTATGGAATGCCCCCGATGCGCAATCCGGTGCCTCTGTGTCCTCCAATGGAAATAAAGGGGTCGGAAAGGACTTTTTTCGTCGGGACCGGTGCCCCTCAGGCCCCCCTGAGGCCGGAGAGGAACTTCTCCATCCGGACAAGGGCAGTGCCGAGATCCTCCCGGGAGACCGCGTAGGCGCACCGGAGGTGGTCCTTCCCGGTTTCCCCGAAGACCGATCCCGGGACCACGGCCACCTGCTGCTCGGTCAGGAACCGCTCGGCGAACTCCTGGTCAGAGAGGCCGGTCCCCGCGACCGAGGGGAAGGCATAGAAGGCCCCCTTCGGCATGTGGCAGGGAAGGCCGATCCGGTTCAGGCCCTCGACGAAGAAGTTCCGTCGCTGCCGGTACTCCCGGACCATCGCGCTCTTCTCCTCTTCCCCGTTCCTCAGGGCCTCGACCGCCGCCGTCTGGCCCATGACGGGGGCGCAGAGCATGACGTACTGGTGGATCTTGAGGGCGAGCTCGGAGATGGGTTTCGGGGCGCAAAGATACCCGATCCGCCAGCCGGTCATCGCATACGCCTTCGAGAACCCGTTCAAGGTAACGGTCCGTGCCCGGAGCTCGGGATGCGAGGCAACCGCGACATGGCCCCCCTCGTAGGTGAGCTCGGAGTATACCTCGTCCGAGATGACGAGGAGGTCATGGTCCACCACGAGATCGGCGATGGCATCGATGTCTGCCTTTCCCATGACGCCGCCCGTGGGGTTGTTCGGGAAGTTCATGACGAGGACCCGGCTCTTCCGGGTAACCTTCTCCGCGAGGTTCCCGGCCGTGAGCCGGAATTCATCCTTTTCGGGGCAGGAGACGGGAACCGGTTTTCCCCCGGCGAGGGTCGCGCAGGGGGAGTAAGAGACATAGGAGGGCTCGGCCACGAGGACCTCGTCCCCCGGGTCCACGAGGGCCCTGATGGCGATGTCCGCGGCCTCCGAGACCCCGCTCGTGATGATGATCTCCTCCTCGGGGTCGTAGGAGATGCCGTAGCGGGCAGAGAGGTCCTTTGCCACGGCCTGCCTGAGGGGGAGGATGCCTTTATTCGAGGTGTACGAGGTGTGGCCCTGCTCGATGGAGTAGATCCCGGCCTCGGAGATGTTCCAGGGGGTCTCGAAGTCCGGCTCCCCCACGCCAAGGGAGATGACATCCTCCATGGAGAGGAGCAGATCGAAGAACTTCCGTATGCCCGAGGGCGGGATGGCACGCGCCCGGGCCGAGCCGTACTGTCTCATGATCCCACACTAGAACGAGAGGGGGAGCCGCTCCCCTCCCTCCTTGTCGAAGAACGGGTCCCCGTTCTCCTTGTAGATCTTCATGATGATATGGGTCGCCGCCTCGCGGATATGGTCCATGGGGGCGATCTGCTCGGAGACGAACCGCGAGACCTCGTTCATGTCCTTCCCGGTGACCAGGAGCTGGAGGTCGTACACCCCCGAGACGAGGTAGAGGGCCTTCACCTGCCGGAAGCGGGCGATGCGCTCGGCGATCTTGTCGTACCCGAAGTTCCGTTCGGGGGCGATCTTTAAATCGATAATGGCCGAGACCCGCGATGTCCCGGCACGCTCCCAGTCGATGACGGCGGTCACCTTGCGGATGACCCGGGCCTCCTCCATCGCCAGGATCCGTTCCCCGACTTCTCCTTCGGGGAGTCCCACGCTCGCGCCGATATGCGAGGCAGGGAGCCTGCCGTTCTCCTCGAGGAGGTGGAGGATCTCCAGGTCTTTTTCGTCCACGCGATCACCTGATCAGTGCCTTCAACCGGTTGGTATCCATCGGTATCAAGGTATCCCGGGAAAGGCGCTGATCCTTGGAGAGGACCTCCCAGATGCGGTCGGAGGTCATGTCAAACCACATCTCCTTGGTCCTCCCGTACCTGCCCTTGGAGACGACCCGCGTGTTGATGACCCCGAGCATCGAGAGCTCGGAAACGAGGTCCGTGATCCGCCGGTTCGTGAGGACATCCACGTCGAGGTTGCCTGCCACCTCCCGGTAGACCTGGAGGACCTCCCCCGAGGTGAAGATCTTCTTCCCGATGTGCTCGAGGAGGAGCATGGAGTAGAGGACCACCTTCGACTGGGTCGGGAGGGTCGAGACGCACTCGATCATGCTGTCGGTCTCGATCTTCTCCTGGGCCATCTTCACGTGCTTCTCGGTCACCTGCTTCTCGTCCTCGCGCTCGGCAAGCTCCCCCGAAACCCGGAGCAGATCGAGGGCCCGCCTCGCGTCCCCGTGCTCCTGGGCGGCGAGGGCGGCGCAGAGGGGGATGACCGAGTGGTCGAGGACCGCCTCCATGAAGGCGTCCTCGCTCCGCTGCTGGAGGATGTCGCAGAGCTGGGGGGCGTTGTAGGGCGGGAAGACGAGCTCCTCCTCGGAGAGGGTGGAGAGGACCCTCGGATCCAGGAAATCGGTGAACCGGAGGTCGTTACTGATCCCGATGATGGAGACCTTGGAGTCCTTGAGG
>DATKKN010000149.1:0-4806 GCA_035542895.1 Methanomicrobiales archaeon
GGTGACCCTCTGGGGCAACTGCCACGCCGTCCTCCCGAAGTTCATCGGGATGGTGACACCGAGGGAGGATCCCGGGGCTCTCTCCCGGATCGCCGCCCTGAAGGGGAAGATCCGTGAACGGCTGGAGGCCGAGGCCGATCCCCGCGCCGTCCCCCTCCGCCCGCCCTACATCATGAAGGTGCTCTCCGAGACGGTCCCTGAGGATGCCGTCATCTCCATCGACGTCGGGGAGAACGGGTGGTGGTTCGGCCGGAACTTCCGGATGAAGCGGCAGCGGTTCGTGATGTCGGGCTACCTCGCCTCCATGGGCTTCGGCCTCCCCGGTGCCATCGCCGCGAAGCTCGCGCACCCGGAGAAGAAGGTCTTCTGCATCACCGGCGATGGCGGGTTCGCGATGGCAATGGCCGAGCTCGTGACCGCCGTGAAGTATCACCTCCCGATGGTGGTGGTCGTCATGAACAACCGGGAGCTCGGGATGATCCGGGTTGAGCAGCAGCAGGAGCACTACCCGAACTTCGGGACAGACCTCCTGAACCCGGACTTCGCGGCCTACGGGGAGGCCTGCGGCGGGAGAGGCATCAGGGTCACCCGGCCGGCCGAACTGGAGCCGGCGATCAGGAAGGCAATGGACCTCGATACGGCTGTGGTGGTTGACGTTGAGACGGATGTGAGGAGGTTCGGGTAACGGGACCTTTTGAGAAGAGGGGAGGAAGATCGCAGATGAGGCGACCGGCGGGGGAAAAAAGGATACCTGATTCCATCCCCACCCGCCACCCGCCCCCGCCGCCCACCCAGATTGTGAGGTGCGATCCCATTCCCCTTTTCCTCCCCGCTCCCCCGCCGAAACAGGTATAACCCCCCGTGCCCATCTTTTTATAGAGGAAATCCCGGGGGAGCCTCACCTGATGGCGCGGCAGGCGAGAACGAAGGGCACTTTTTCCGGATCATCGGACGGCCTCCTCGCCATCGACATGCACGTCCATTCCTCGTATTCACGGGACTCGGTCATCCCGGCGAAGGTGCTCTTCTTGAGCTGGCGGAGGACCGGGATCCTCCCCCTCGTCTGCGACCATGATACCCTCGAGGGCTCCGTCCGGGTGATGCGGGCGATCCATGCAGAAGACCCCGATATCCCCCTGCTCCTCGCCGAGGAGGTCACAACCTCGGACGGGGAGATCATCGGCCTCTTCCTCACCGAGGAAATCCCGGCGGGGCTCTCCGCCGCAGAGACCCTCGACCTCATCCACGGCCAGGGCGGGCTCTCCCTCGTCCCCCATCCCTTCTCCGAGTTCCGGAGCAAAGTGCTCAGGCCGAAGGTGAGGAACGCTCTCGTGGATAGGCTCGACCTCGTCGAGGGGCACAATGCAAGGAACCTCTCGGAAGAGGAGGACCGGCTCGCCGTTGTCTTCGCGACCGAGATGGGAATCCCCTTCACTGCAGGATCGGATGCCCACACAGGTGTCGAGCTCGGCAGGGTCTGGATGGAGATTCCCTCCTTTGACAGCCCGAAGCAGCTCCTGAGGGGATTATCGGGAGCGCCGTATACCTTCCGGCGGATGAACCGGGGGATCCACCTCGTCACGGGCGTGGTGAAGAGGGTCCGGGAGAGACTGGCTTAACCTTTTCCCCCTGTTTTATCCGGTCCGGGCCTCACGCCAGGTGCGTAATGAGGATCCGGATCCCGATCCCGATGAGGACGAGCCCTCCCAGGACCTCCATCGCCTTCCCCCACCGCTCCGCGGCAACCCCGCCGAGGAGTGCCCCGGCGAGGGAAACGGAGAAGGCGAAGATCCCGATGACCAGGCTCGGGAGGAGGATCCCGGAATCGATCAGGGCAAGGGAAACCCCGACCGCGAGGGCGTCGAGGGAGGTGGCCACCGCGAGGACGAGGAGGGTGGGGGTCCCGAGGGAAACCGGCCCTGCCTCGCCGCCGGAGGTTCCCTCCCGGATCATCCGTGCGCCGACGATGGCGAGGAGGGCGAAGGCGACCCAGTGGTCGAACCCCGAGACGAGGGAGATAACCGACCGGCCGGCAAGCCAGCCCAGGACCGGCATCACCGCCTGGAAGACGCCGAAGGCGAGGGCGATCCGGGCGGCGTCCCGGATCCCTGCCCTCCCGCCCGGAATGCCGGCGGCGAGCGCGACGGCAAAGCAGTCCAGGGAGAGGGCAAATGCGGTGAGGAGGGTGGTTACGGTGTCCATGCAGGCACCGGGAGATAAAAAGGAACAGGCTGGAGATTCAGGCGGCCTTTCCGCGCTTCCCGAGCTCCTGGTCCAGGAGGAAGAGGAGCACCGCCCCGTTCTCTGCCGAGGCGAGCTTCATCTTGAAGACTATCTCGGCCGCCTGCATCTCCTCCTCGACCTGCTCGTTCACGAACCACTGGAGCATGAGGCCGGTCGCATGGTCCATCTCGGACATGGCGAGCTCCACGAGGTCGTGGATGAGCCGGGTGACCCGCTGCTCATGGCCCAGGGCATGCTCGAAGGCCTCGAGAGGGGTCGACCACTCGGCCGGGGGCGTCTCGATGGCGGCCATGGAGATCCGCGCACCCTGCCCGACCAGGTAATCGAAGAACTTCATCGCATGGGCGTGCTCCTCCTTTGCCTGGACCTGCATCCAGGCCGAGAACCCCTTCAGGTTCATGGACTCGAAGTAGGCGGCCATGGAGAGGTAGAGGAAGGAGGAATAGAACTCCCGGTTCATCTGGGTATTGATGGCGTCCCGGACATTGTCCTTGATCATGGTTTTTCGCCTCCCATCCCTGTGGGAGGAGGATCCATATATACCTGAACGTGGAGGTTCTCGGGCGGCCGTGCCTGCCTCCGCCTAACTGAAGCCCTCGAGGAGCTTGGCGATTTGCTCACCCCGGTTCCCGGGGACCGGGGGCTGCCGGGGGAACCGGCCCTCGAATGTCGGGAGTTCCTTCTCGAAGAAGGTCCCGAGGCCGATGGGCGCGGGGTTATTGTAGTCCCACTCGGTGATCTTCTGCATGGCCTTTACCGGATCATGGGTGTCGTGCCCCGCGAGCTCGTACACGTACTTGTCGTAGACATCATGGACGTCGAAGTAGGTGGCGCAGATCTGGAGGATGTCCACAAAGGAGAAGCCCCGGTGCCGGACCGCCTCGGCCATGGTCTTCTTGAGGAGCGGCTGGTTGCGGGTGTAGCCCCGTGCGATGTACGTCGCCCCGCTCGCGAACATGAGCTCGAGCGGGTTGATGGGGTACTCCGCCGTTCCCGAAGGCGTCGACCGTCCCTTGAACCCGAGGGGGGAGGTGGGGGTGTACTGGCCCGTGGTGAGCCCGTAGACCCGGTTGTTGTGGATGAAGAGGCTGATGTCGAGGTTCCTCTTGGCCGCGAAGATCAGGTGGTCGAGCCCCTCGGCATAGGCGTCACCGTCCCCGGCGCAGCCGATGACGCTGAGGTCCGGGTTCGCGAGCTTGATCCCGGTGGCGACCGGGAGGACCCGCCCGTGGATCGCGTAGAAGGTGTTCACGTTCAGGTAGTCGGCCATCTTCGCGTGGCACCCGATCCCCGTGACGAGGACGACATCGTCCAGGGACTTCCCCTGCTTCTCGAGGTCCTGGAAGAGCGCCTTGAACGCGAACTGGATGGAGAAGTTCCCGCACCCCGGGCACCAGGTGTTCTGGGCGTCGGTGATGAGGTTCCGGCCGTTCATGGGAGCGCCTCCCGGATCCTGGCCTCGAGTTCGTCCAGGGCGAAGGGCCTCCCGTCGTACTGCCGGATCCTCCCGTCGACCCTGATGCCATGGGCGGGGAGGATCCTCTCGAGCTGGCCGGTGGCGTTCTGTTCCACGATGATGACCCGGCGCGTGCCCGCGAGGGCATCCCGGACCCGCTCCCCCGGGAAGGGGTTGAGGACGACCGGCTGGACGAGCCGGAGGCCGAGGGCATCGGCCGCCTCCCGGCAGGCGCCCGCGGTGGAGCCCCAGGTGAGGAGGGCGTCCCCTGCCCCAGCCTGACCCCCTGTCGCGACGTCCGGCATCCCTGCGAGGTCCCGGGCGAGCCCCTCCCCTTTCCTGAGAATCTTCTCCTGGATCCGGACCACGGTCACCGGATCCTCGGTCGTGATCCCGTCTTCGCCGTGGGCATAGCTGTTCGCCTTCACCACGGCTCCCCTCATGCCCGGATAGGCAAGCGGGGATACGCCGGAGTCGGTGATGGCATACCGGTGGTAGAGGGTCGTCCCGTCCCAGCCCGCAGCGGGGAGATCGGGGATGGGGGGGACCGAGCCGGTATCGAGGTTGTACCCGTGCTCGGCCAGGTTCTTGTCATAGAGGACGATGGAGGGGATCTGGTATCTCCAGGAGAGGGAGAGGGCGGCCCGGGTCCAGTAGTACGTCTGCTCCAGGTCCCCGGGCGCGACGATGAACCGGACGAACTCCCCCTGCCCCGCGTTCGCCGCGAAGTGGAGCTCGGTCTGGCATGAGTAGGTGGGGAGGCCGGTCGAGGGCCCCGGCCTCTGGCCGAGCATGACGACCAGGGGGACCTCGGCCATCCCCGCGAGGGAGAACCCCTCGGTCATGAGGCAGAACCCCCCGCCGGAGGTGCCCACCGCGACCTTCTTTCCCGCGTACGCCATGCCGAGGGCCATGAGGATGACCCCGATCTCGTTCTCGGGGTGGACCACGGTGAGCTCCAGGTCAGCGGGGACCCCCGCGAGGAAGTGGAGGAGGTTTGACGTCGGGGTCATGGGGTAGGCGACGAAGGCCTGGAGCCCGCCGGCAAGGAGGCCGAGCCCAGCCGCCTCGTTCCCGGTGAGGAAGGGGAGGCCTTTTCCCGCCAG
>DATKKN010000150.1:0-25713 GCA_035542895.1 Methanomicrobiales archaeon
CTCCTCCCCCGCCTGTTCACGGGTGAAAAACCGTCCTTCCCGGATCTGGCGGAGGGCTTCCCTGATTTCCCCGACCTCTTCCCTGGTCAGCCGGTAGCCTTCCTCGTAGGTATCGATGAGCCGGCTGACGAGCTGATCGTCGGGTTCCTCGGGGTACGACTTCAGCCTGTCCAGCCGGACTCTGGTATCTGGGGTGACATGCACTGATGCCATCGTATCACTGTGGGGAGCGGGAGGGGAAATCCTTGTCGTCGCCGTGGAATGCTCCCGCCCGCCGGTATTATTCATCCCCCCGAAACCTGGCCATCACTCACCCGCTCGGCCTTGTAGAACCCCCGGCTCTCGCCCGACTGCCGGTCGGTGAAGGCCGTGTTCGCAAGCCTCAGCTGCCAGACGACCTCCTTGTCGGGGGTCAGCTCGAGGATCCGGTCGGCGGCGGTGACGAGTATGTTCCCGTTCGGGAGCCGGTCGACGTCCCGGACGGGCCACATGCCGGGTTCCGGGAAGGGAAACCGCCAGAGGATGGTGCCGTCCGGGGCCATCTCGATGGCCGCGTTGGGCAGGGCGAGGTTCGCCATGAGGAAGTTCCCGTCGGGCTGCATCTCGGGGTCGTGCTGCTGCGTGATCACCCCGTCCCCGTAGGTCCGGACCAGCTTCCCGCTCCGGTCCACCTCGGCGATGAGGTTGAAGTTCCTCAAACTGACGAGGGTGTCCCCGTTCGCGAGCCGGGTGACCGCGTTCGTGTGGGTCCAGCCCCCGTCGGAGATACCCAGGTAGGGTGCCCGGTTGAAGGCATCCTTCGCATGCCAGGACCAGACGATGGTACCGGCGGGGTTCACCTCCTTCACCTGCATGTCGTTCATGGTGTCGTCAGCCCCGAAGGCGATGAGGGTGTTCCCGTCCGGGAGCCGGTCCGCGTCGTGGGAGACCTTCGGGTCCAGGTACTTCCACGCGATCTTTTTCGCCCGGGTGATCTCGTACACCCCGTACTTGGGGAAGAGGACGAGGAGGTCCCCGTTTGCGAGGGGCTCGACATCCTGGCCCGGGTTCGTGTAGGCCTTCAGCTCGGCGGGAAGGTCGTATTCCCAGGTCACCTCTCCCTTCATGTTCACCTCGACAATCCTCGGCCGTGCAGGGTCATGGTGGTCCGCGAAGATGGTGACGCCCTGCCAGGCCTTCTCGGGGACGTATACATCCACCTGGAGACTGGGATCGGTGGTCCCGGCGGGTTGCGTCGCGGTCGCGGTCTGGACGACCGTGGCCGGTGGGGATCCCGGTGTTGATACAGGGATCGTCATCGTCACCGGCGGTTCGCCGGTCGCCGGGATCGCTTCTGTGGTCGCGGGAGGGGACGCCGGCGGTGCAGTCTGGGTGCAGGCCGCGAGGAGGGCGGTACCCGCGAGGAGCACCGCGAGGAGCAGGGAAGAGAGCTTCATTGATGAATAGTACCCGTCGCGTGGGGATGAAGATTATGGCAATAGAAACCTGTGCCGGGGAACAGTCCCTCTACAGCTCGTACCGCTTCCCTTCCTCCGGCACGAGCACCCCGTCGAAGTTCTCCGCGAACCACTCCGGGTGCTCCGTGTGAACCGGGATGATCACGTCGGGATCGATCTCGCCGATCGCCCATGCCACATCGGCCCCTGAGGCATGCCCCGAGGCATGGTAGTGCTTGTCCATCTCGGGGACCACGTCGCCGGCATCGTTCTTCCGCATCGAAAACCCGCAGGGCTCTATATGGAAAAACGTGAGCCACTCCCCCAAGCGGCGGAAGTCGATCTCCATTTCCTCGTTGAAGGGCTCGCAGGAGGAGTACAGGTACCGACCTCCCGCGGGCATGATATCGAGGAGGTGGTTCATGTCAAAGAAGGAGAAGCAGAGGATGAACCGGCCGGGATCCCGGCGGATCGCCTCGTGCGTGACGTACCGGTCCCCGGCGAGCGGGATCACGAGCTCCGCCTCCCACTTCCGTTTCCGATGGTCCACGATCTCGTCATAGACCCGCACCCCCTTCCACCGCCTTATCCCATCGACGGTGAAGAGAGCATAAAGCATGTACAGGTCCCGGGCGGTCACGACGAGCTCCCGTCCGGTGGCAGCGGCAATCTGCACGAAGGCCTCGAGGCGCTCGAAGTTCCGGGCAGAGAAGTCCGCGATCACGAGGTCGGAAGTATCCTCGACGGCTCCCCGGCAGGTCTCGCAGACCGAGTCCTCGGTCACCCGGCTCCCGTCCGGCGGGCCGGCATCCGAAACCCGGGTGCCCTCGGTGACGAGGACGTCTGCACCCTTCGCTCGGGAAATGAACTCCCAGGTCTTCGCCTCGTTCCGGCCGTGGAGCCGGAAGTCGCCGGTGTAGGCCACGGTCTTCTCCCCTTCTATGATGAAGCCGCAGGCCCCGTACAGGGAGTGGTCCACCTCGCAGGCAGACACCCGGAAGGGAAGCGGGTGGTTCTCCATCGGAGAGCACCGGCCCGGTTCGAGCTTCTTTGCCTTCTTCCCGTCCTGCCCGGGCCGCCAGGAGAGGAACTCCAGGAACTTCTCCGGCGGTCCAGCCGTGAGGCAGAACTCCTTCCCCGTGTAGCACCTCCCCCGGTCGGATTCGAGGTACAGGGGATCATCGGGATTCGGTCTCCGCTCCGAGGTGTAGGCGACGTCCGCCTCGGTGGTCGATTTCCCGGCGTCCTGGTATCCCTTCAGGATCGCGGCGGTCATCGGCGTGGAGAAGACGGGGACCTCCTGCCGGAGAAGCCCGATGTTCCCGCAGTGGTCCAGGTGAGCGTGCGAGAGGAGCACGGCCGAGACGGGGAGGGAGGGATACCCGGAGAGGGAGACATCCGGGGTAACGAGGTCAGGGCGATAGATATCCAGCTTCGGGATCAGCCCGAGGGCAAGGAGGTCGTGGAGACCCCGGGTGGGACGGTTCTTCAGGAACTCCTCGTAGAACCGGGCGTACCGCCCGAAGTTCTTCCCGAAGTCGAGGAAGATGCCGTCCTTCCCGTCGGAAAGGTAGATCTTGTTCCCGCCGATGCAGTTCGCGCCGTCGTACACGGTTATGGCGAGGGGGATGGGATCACCACCTTGAGAGAGCCTCTCCCGGGAGCGGGGAAAAGGGTTTGCCCATCGGAGATCCCGGATGCCACTTTCGGTGTGTGAATGGGAAAAACCGGATTAAATTCATTCTTTCATAAAAATGCACTCGTATACGCAGCTATATCCCCCGGGCGAGCCTAAACATACAGGAGGGGGATTCTCCAGTGGCTGCCAACCGGCGATACGAAACCGCACAACTCATCTGTAGTCATATGCACAGGCAAAATATCACGAGTGCTCACGGTACCGCACGGGAAATTGCGTACTCTCTCCATGTGCCGGGCGCATGGATCTCCTCCATCGGCTCTCTCCTCATGTTTCTCAAGAGAAACCATATCAGGAAGAGCAGGTACGGCTTTTTCATCTCCGAGACGCAGGTATACAAGAAGAGCGGGTATCCCCACCATTATACGATCGAACTGATGGACGGGCCGGTCGTTCCGCCGCTTCTCGGTAAGAGCATGCCCGGGGAGAGAGCTCAAATATTATAATCCTGTATTTTTCTGTGGAAACGTATGCCCGGTGCTGACAAAAAAGACACCGGAAGGATCCAGGTGACGAAGAACGGGCCGTATATGGTCACCGGTTCCATCCCGCTCGTGAAACAGGTCCTCGTCTGCGACCGGAGGGGAAACTCAATCCGGTGGAAAGAGGGCGAAGGTATCCCCGTGCCGGAGACCTATGCACTCTGCCGGTGCGGGGGGTCCCGGAACAGGCCTTTCTGCGACGGGTCTCACCTGGAGAACCACTTCAACGGGACCGAGACCGCGAGCCGGGTCCCGTACCTGCAGCGGGCGGAATGGACCGAGGGGCGGGACATCCGGCTCTCGGATGCGCCGGGGTTCTGTTCCCATGCCCGGTTCTGCGTCCGGGGAAGGGGGATCTGGGACCTCATCGGGTCCGGAGGCGACGAGGCGAAGAGGATGGCCCTCGATATGGCGGCGAACTGCTATTCGGGCCGGCTCGTGGTCCGGGACAGGAAGACCGGGAAGCCCATCGAGCCGGATTTCGGGAAGTCCATCGGCCTCGTTGAAGGCCCGGCCGGGGGGATGGCCGGTCCCCTCTGGGTCAGGGGCGGCATCCCCGTCATCGCGGCCGACGGCTTTCCCTACGAGGTCCGGAACCGGGTGACCCTCTGCCGGTGCGGCCGGTCGGCGAACAAGCCCTTTTGCGACGGCGCCCACATGCATTGAGGGGCGAAAGGAACGGGCGGGAAAACCTTTTTCATCCCCGGTCCCGATTAACCCCTGAAAAGGACCGGGCCGGGCATGACGCTCACGCAGCCGCTTTCCGATGCAACGCCCCCGGTGAAGAAGACCATCCTCGTCACCGGGTCCACCGACGGCATCGGGAAGGCCACGGCAAAGGCCCTTGCCCGGCAGGGGCACCGGGTCCTCGTCCATGGCCGGGATACCGGGAAAGGACGCGCAGCCCTCGCCGAGATCGGGAAGGAGGCCGGGAGCGGGGATCTCGACCTCTTTACCGCGGACCTCTCGACCATCGACGGTATAAGGGGTTTCGCTACCGACCTTGGGGAACGGTACGAACGCCTCGACGTTCTTCTCAATAACGCCGGGGTCTACATGGCCGACCGGGTCCTCACGAAGGACGGCCTCGAGACGACCTTCGCCGTGAACCTCCTCGCGCCGTTCCTCCTCTCCCACCTCCTCGTGCCGCTCCTCGAGGCCGGGGCCCCGGCCCGGATCGTGAACGTGGCCTCGAGCGCCCATTTCGATGCAGGGAACATGGAATGGGACAACCTCCAGGGCGAGAAGCATTACGACGGGTGGGGGGCGTACGCGCAGTCGAAGCTCGGCGTCGTGCTCTTCACCACCTCGCTCGCCCGGAGGCTCGAACCCGGGCGCATGACGGCGAACTGCCTGCACCCCGGCGTGATATGCACGAAGCTCCTCCGTTCCGCGTTCCCGGTCTATCCCTGCGAGTCCCCAGAGGCCGGGGCGAGGACCCCGGTGTATCTGTCGACCTCTCCCCGGGTCTCGGGGGTCACCGGGAAGTACTTCGACGAGATGAAGGAGGCCCGGCCGTCGCGGATCTCCCGGGACAGGGAAACCCAGGACCGGCTCTGGGAGTACCTCGTGAAGACCGCGGGCCTGCGCTAACGTCCCGGGAAATCCACCCCGGCCAGCCAGATTCCCTGCATCTCTTCGGGCGACGGCACGTATGCAAACGCATATAGCCCGGGAGGGGGCATCCCGTGCAGAGGAGAGCCATGGCAGAGTTTGAACTCATGGATGAGTCCACCGTAGGGATGCTTGTTCGGACCAGGGTGAAGAGGTACGAGGAGAACCACCCCGGCTGCACCGTCTACGCGGCGGACCTGCGGGGGATGTGGGATGTCAGGTTCACCTGCGGGAAGGGAAAGGGCATCAACGGGACGGCCTATATCTCGGCCCCAGATGCGACCGGGTGGGTGCTCAGGATCCACTGGCCCGGCGGGGCGAAGGGGGACATAGAAAAGCTCGATCTCGTGAATACCGCCGGGCTCGAGGGGCTTATCCTCTGGGCCCTCGGGAGGGAGGGGGGAGGGGAGAAATCCCCGGGGAAGGGGAAGTGACCGGTCAGCCCGGCGCGTTCCCCGACCCGCAGGGGGCGTTCAGGGCGAGGGTGTTCGAGCGGGTTCATGGGGCGCCGGGGGGGAGGCCGGGCGACGTCTCAAAATCCGGGTCTCGGCGCGAGGATTATATAGGGGCCCGGCGGAGCCCTGTCCCATGCCAAACATCGGGTACTTCGAAATACCGGCAGACAATGTTTCGCGGGCGAAGAAGTTCTACTCCTCCCTCTTCGGGTGGACCATCGGGCCGACGGCGATGCCAGGGTCCATGCCCCCGGCCATGGAATACCAGGACGTGAAATGCGGCGAACCCATGGAGAACACCCTCGCCATGGGCGGGATGTACAGACGGCAGATGCCCATGACCCCTTTCACGCCCTACGTCGTCGTGGAGGACTTCAAAAAGGTGAGGGCGAAGGTTGAAAAGCTCGGCGGGATTGTCCTCCACGAGATGGAGGTCCCGGATGTCGGCCCCACCGCGGTCATCCAGGACACCGAGGGGAACGTCATCGGGTTCTGGCAGCCCATGATGAAAAAGTAATCCTTTTTCAAAGGTGATGAAAAAGTAATCCTTTTTCAAAGGTGATGAAAAAGTAATCCTTTTTCAAAGGTGATGAAAAAATAATCCATTTTTCCCCCGGATTTACTCGTACATCGGGCCGGGCTCCGATTTCCCGAGCTCCTCCGTGGCCTTCTCCTCCTCCTCCCACTCCCCGAGCAGGCTTTTTAAGAACATCACCCCGAGGGCCCCGGTGCTCACTACCGCCTGGAGGGCGGCGTCCAGGTTCCTGATGGAGAACCCGGGGTGGAAGGGGTAGATATACTTCGAGACCGTGAACCCCACGACCTTCTCCCCCTCGAAGATGCGGGAGAAACCCGTGACCGGAGAGGAGAAGGCGCTGAACAGCTGGTACTGGAACTTGAAGTCGTTTTTCGCATAGAGCTCGTTCAGTTTCGAAACCGGCTCTCCCCCGGGAAGCGTGACCTGGAAAACCACGACTGAATAGGAGAGCCCCTTCTCGGTGTCGATGAGGAGGGGGTAGCTCCCGAACTTCATGGTGAACCCCCAGGAGTCCTTCTCGTCATACCCCTTGAGTTCCTCAACATCCAGGTCGGCGAGGAACCCCGCGAGCTCGGCCCTCACCTCGTCTGCCGTCTTCTTCGCCAGTGCCTCGGGCATGGATGGGACTGGGTGCAGGTCGGTAATATGGGTTGTGCAAGTTCCGGGAGGCGTCCATCCACCTGGAAAAACCGGGGGAGGTCAGGAGCCTTCCTCCGGAACATCCCGGTAGCGTTTCCTGTTCACCGCGTAGGCGACGAGCCCGGTGGCGATCCAGCCGAATCCCACGAGGAGGGCATTCCTGCTCAGGTAATACGAGAGAAGGAGGCAGCTGATCACCCCGAGCACCGGGGTGAACGGGTATAACGGCACTCTAAATCCCCTTTTTGCATCAGGCATGGTTCTCCGCAGCTGAAGGAGGCTGAGATTGATGAAGGTGAACGTCACCAGGGTCCCGAAATTAAAGATCGACGCAAGCCAATCGAGATTGCCGTTTGTGAAGAATACAATCGCCCCGATGGCAATGCCGGTGATGAGTACCGTAAAGAAGGGGATGCCCTGGCTTGAGATGTGAGCGAATACCTCCGGAATCACCCGCTGCCTGGCCATGGCAAAGAGCGCCCGGGATCCTCCCATGATGGATGACATGATCACCGATGTGGTGGCAAACAACGCCGAGAGTGCGATGAATTCAAGGACGAGGAAATTGTCGGTGGCGACCCGGAGGGCAGACTCAAGGGGGGCGCTCGACAGCCCGAGCACCTGCCAGTTGAGAAGGCCGACCGAGACCACCGAGACACCGACGTAGAGCAGGGTGCAGATGCCAAAGGCGATCAGCACCGCCCTGGGTACGTTCTTCTCCGGATCCTTCACCTCCTCCGCGATGATGGCGATGGTGTTGAAACCGATGAAGGCGAAGAAGATGATGGAGGCGCCCGAGAGGGCCCCGGCGATCCCCCTCGGGAAAAAAGGGTGGTAGTTGGAATAGTCCCCGTGGGTAAGGAGGTACCAGCCGCCGATGGCGATGAAGAGCACCAGGGCAGAGACCTTCAGGGCGACAAGGATATTGTTCGTTCTGCTTGCTTCCTTCATTCCCCTGAGGTTGAGAGCCATGAGGACAAGGGGCCAAACGCTCCCCACAATAACAAGAGTCCCGACAGCAGAAGGAATCCCCACGAAATAGGTGAAATATGCGGCAAATCCAATGGAGACGGCGCTTGCGCCCACGATGTAATCAAAGGACTTCATCCAGCCGACGATGAATCCGGGGAGTCTCCCAAAGGCCTTGGTGGTATAGATATAGCTCCCGCCCGATTCCGTGATAAATGACGAGAGTTCGGCGGTCGAGAGTCCGGTGAGGAGTGCAACCATTCCCGCGATGAGGAACGAGATGATCACCGCAGGTCCCGCTATCCCCGAGGCAACCCCGATCAGGACGAAGATACCCGTGCCGATGATCGCCCCGATGCCGATTCCCGCCGCCCCCCAGAGCCCGAGGGTCCGTTTCAGTTCGGCCATGTCCTCACCCCGTCTCACCTTCGAGGATCATCTTCAGGGCCACCGCATTGTTTCGCATTTCCTCGCGGGAGCCGTACACGAGGGTGATGGTGCCCCGCGCGGCCCGCTCCTCCAGGGTCCGGACCAGGTCCGGCTTCCCCGACAGTTCCGCCCGGTACCGGCGGCGGAACTCCTCCCACCGGTCCGGGTCATGGCCGTACCACTCCCTGAGTCCGGTCGATGGTGCAACCTCCTTCAGCCACAAGTCGACCCGGGCCCGCTCCTTCGAGACTCCCCGGGGCCAGAGCCGGTCCACGAGGATCCGCTCGCCATCATCCCCCGAGGGGCTCTCGTACACACGTTTCACCCGGATCATGCCCCGTCCCGTTCCTTTCGTTCGCCGGCGATGGGGTAAGCGGCTGAATGATATAATCCTTGCTGCCGGAAGGAATCCTTTTATACTGGGGGCCTACCTTTCACCATGGAACCTCTCATGAGGACGCGGCCGCCCGGGCCCCGGGCGAGGGCCGTCCTGGAACGGGATGCCGGGGTCATCTCCCGGTCGATGGGCCGGGAATACCCCCTCGTCATCGAACGGGCCGAGGGGCTCAACCTCTGGGACGTCGACGGGAACCGGTACCTGGACTTCTCCGCCGGGATCGCGGTGATGGGCATCGGGTGGAACCACCCCGCGGTCGTGAAGGCCATCCGGGAGCAGGCGGGCATCCTCACCCACGGCGCCTTCAGCGATTTCTGCTCCGAGATCCCGGTCAGGTTCGCCGAGAGGATCCGCTCGTTCCTCCCCGCCGGGCTGGACCGGGTGCACTTCTCCAACTCGGGGGCGGAGACCATCGAGGCCGCCCTCAAGCTCGCCCGGTACCACACGAGGCGGAAGTACTTCATCTCCTTCTACGGGGGGTTCCATGGCCGGACCTACGGGGCGGTGAGCCTGACCGCGGCGAAGGTCATCCAGCGGAGGCACTTCGGCCCCTTCCTGCCCGTCATCCACTCCCCGTACCCGAACCCGTACCGGCCCTTCGGGGGCGCCGGGAGGTCCTGCGACGTGAACGTCCTGGACAACCTGGAGCGGGAGATCTTCCGGACCGAGGCATCCCCCGACGAGATCGCGGCCATCGTCATGGAGCCGGTCCAGGGCGAGGGGGGCTACGTGGTCCCGCCCCTCACCTTCCTGAGGAGGCTCCGGGAGATCTGCAACGAGAACGGGATCCTCCTCGTCGCCGACGAAGTGCAGTCCGGCTGCTTCCGGACCGGGAAGTTCCTTGCCTGCGAGCACTTCGGGGTCACCCCTGACATCGTCTGCCTCTCGAAGGCCATCGGCGGCGGGCTCCCCCTGGGGGTGACCGTCGCGCGGGACGGGATCATGAGCTGGCCGCCGGGGTCCCACGCGAGCACCTTCGGGGGGAACAACCTGGCATGCGCTGCCGGGCACGCGGTTCTTGAGGTGATGGGCGAGGAGGGTTTCGGGGATCGGGTCACCCGGTTGGGATCGCACCTCCTCGCCGGCCTGAGGGCGCTCCAGGAGAAGCACGCGATCATCGGCGACGTCCGGGGGCTCGGCCTCATGGTGGGGATGGAGCTCGTGAAGGACCGGGGCACGAAGGAGCCCGCAGGAAAGGAGAGAGACGCGGTCCTCAACCGGGCCTTCGAGGCGGGGCTCACCCTCCTCCCCGCGGGGGAGTCGGTGATCCGGTTCTGCCCGCCCCTCACCATCGGGAAGGAGGATCTCGATACCGGCCTCGGGATCCTGGACGATGCCCTGGAGGGGGCGGGGGGTCCCCGAGGGGGATGAACATCATGCAGGGAAAGAAGATCACGTACGTGTCCCTGGAAGGCGACGAGGAACTGCACGCGGCCTACGAGGAAGCCCTCGGCAGGGCAGCCGGTGAGCTCGGGAAGGCCCATCCCATTATCATCGGGGGCCGCGAGGTCCGGACCGGGGAACAGTTCGAGGTCCGGTCACCAATCGATCGGGACATCCTCATCGGTTCCTTCCAGGCGGGAGGTGAGGTGGAGGCCCGGGCTGCCTTCCGGAAGGCGAAGGAGGCCTTCCCGGGGTGGAGCCTGCGGGGCTGGCGGGACCGGGCCGCGATCATCAGGAGAACGGCGGACCGGCTCGAGGCAGACCGGTACCTCCTTGCAGCCCTGATCACGTACGAGGTGGGGAAGACACGGCTCGAGGCCGTTGCCGAGGTCGGGGAGGCCATGGACATGCTCCGGTACCATGCCGCCGTTTACACGAAGAACCGGGGGTACGTGGTTCCCATGGAACCGGAGGCACCCGGGGCGAGGGGGACGAGCGTGATGAAACCCCACGGCGCATGGGCGGTGATCTCCCCGTTCAACTTCCCCCTCGACCTCGCCGCGGGGATGGCGGGTGCGGCCCTCATCACGGGGAACACCGTGGTCCTCAAGCCCACGAGCGCGGCCCCGCTCACGGGCATGAAACTCTACCATGCCTTCATCTCCGGTGGCGTTCCCGCCGGGGCCATCAACGTCGTGACCGGGCCGGGCGGCCTGTTCGGGAAGGCCGCGGTCTCGAGCCCCGACGTGGACGGCATTGCCTTCACCGGGTCCCGGGACGCGGGGATGTGGCTCTACCGGAACCTCGCCGCGGCACAGCCGTACCCGAAGCCCCTCGTCGCGGAGATGGGGAGCAAGAACCCGGTCATCGTGACGGAGAAGGCCGACCTGGGGAAGGCGGTGGAAGGGGTGGCGAGGGCCGCCTTCGGCTATTCGGGCCAGAAGTGCAGCGCCACCTCCCGGGTGTACGTCCAGGAGTCCGTTGCACAGGAGTTCATCGGGTTACTGAAGAAGATGGTTGACGCCCTGAAGGTCGGAGACCCGAGGGAACGGGACGTGTTCATGGGCCCGGTCATCGACGGGAAGGCAAGGGAGACCTTTTCCGACGCGGTGGAGCTCGCGGGGAAGGACGGGGGCGCCGTGATCGCCGGCGGGAAGTTCAGGGAAGGGGGCCTGTTCTCCCGGGGGTTCTATCCCGAGCCCACCATCGTCACCGGGCTTTCCCCGGGGCACGAGCTGGAGAGGAGAGAGCTCTTCGTGCCCTTCCTGGTGGCCGATACCTTCTCAACCCTCGGCGAGACCATCGGGAGGGCGAACGATACCGAGTACGGCCTCACGGCCGGGATCTTCTCAGAAGACGAGGAGGAGATCGAGACCTTCTTCCGGGAGATCCGGTTCGGGGTCTGCTATTCCAACCGCCGGGGAGGTGCGACGACCGGCGCCTGGGCAGGGCACCAGCCCTTCGGCGGCTGGAAGGCGAGCGGTTCGACGGGGAAGGGTGTCGGGGGGCCGTACTACCTGCTCTCCTACCTGAGGGAGCAGGCCCAGACGAGGCTGTAGTGGCCATGGAGAAGTTCCCGATGCTGGGATACCTTCATCATCCCCCCGGGCCATCGGGGTATCCGGGAAGCGTGATCACCGTATGACCGCCGAAATCGTCATCATGAACCGGGAGGCGGTGGCCCTTGCCGCCGACAGTGCCGTCTCCCTGATGGCAGGCCCGGGAGACCGGCCGCAGAAGATCTTCACCTCCGCGGACAAGATCTTTGAACTCGCCCGTGAACACTCAGCCTGCATCATGATCTACAACAATGCGGCGTTCATGGGGATCCCCTGGCAGACCCTCATCACCATCTACCGGGGCAGCCTGCCCGACACCCCCTTTGACACTCTGGAGGAGTACGCGCAGCACTTCATCGACTTCCTCACGAAGGAGGAGGGGCTCATCCCCGATGCCGTGCAGCAGCGTTTCTTCGTGGACGGAGTGTACCGGACCTTCCTCTTCATCAGGTACCTCATCCAGCAGAATGCATCGGCGGTCCTTGCCGAGAAGGGGCAGATCAGCGAGGAGGAGATCCAGGGGATCACGGGGACCATCATCGACGATATCTTCGGGAAGCTCTCCGGGGCCCCGTACAGCCCCACCCTGGACGATGCCTATGCAAAGGAACTCGCAGAGGCCTATGGCGAGTGGATCGTGAGGGCCGCGAGCGAGGTCTTTGAGCGTATCCCCCTCACCCCGGACCTGGCCCGGAAGCTCTCGCAGATCGCGGTGCTCTTCTATGTGAAGGCCATGGAGGGGTTCGAACCCCTCGAAAGGGACTTCTCCGGGGTGGTCTTTGCCGGGTTCGGCACGAGGGACCTCTTCCCCTCCATGCAGGCATTCCTCGTCGAGGGGATGATCAGGAAGCGCCTGAAGCACCAGGAGGTCGAGAAGGAACAGGTCGGCTTCGAGAACGGGGCCATCATCATCCCATTTGCCCAGCGGGAGATGGTGGACATCTTCATATCCGGCCTCGACCCCCGGTTCACCGGGGGGTTCCTCGGGAGCCTCGCAAAGACCTTCGAGGAGTATCCCCGGGTCATCATCGACAGCATCGGGAAGCTCACCGACGAGGAGAAGGAGGAACTGAAGGGGAAGTTCGGGCAGACCTCGCAGGAGATCGTGCAGCGGATCCGGGACCAGCTCGCCTCCTACCAGGCCTTCAACGCGAACCCCATCGTGAACGTGGTCGCCGCCCTCCCCAGGTCAGACCTCGCGGCGATGGCCGAGTCCCTGGTCAACCTCACCTCCCTGAAGCGGAGGGTCTCCCTCCAGGAAGAAACCGTCGGCGGCCCGGTGGATGTCGCGGTGATCTCGAGGAGCGACGGCTTCATCTGGATCAAGCGGAAGGAGTACTTCAGGCCGGAGCTGAACCCCGGCTATCTTGCCGAACGGGCCGGGAGGGAACATGGCAGGAAAGGATAAGAGGAGGGGAATCATCTGCCGCTCGACGATGGACTTCGAGCGCATCTTCCTCCCCCGTTCCTTCGAGAGGAAGGAAAAGGAGAAGGTGCTGAAGGAGCCGGGGGAGTTCGGGAAGAGCCTTGAAATAGAAATGATCCTCTCCATCAGGAAGGGGAAACCATCGCAGGGAAAGGAGAAGAAGTAACCTCACTCTGCCCGTGGCTGCTGCTGCGTGATGCAATGGATCGCCCCCAGGCCCTCGACGAGGGCACGGCAGTCGATACCCATGACCTCTCTCCCCGGGAAGAGATCTGCGAGGATCTTCAGTGCCTTTTCGTCGTTCGGGTCAGAGAAGACCGGGACCAGGACCACCCCGTTCGCGATATAAAAGTTCAGGTAGCTCGCGGGGAGCCTGGCCTTCTCCCCGAAACGCCGGGGCATCGGGAGCGGGACGAGGGTGAGAGGCTCCCCGTCCTGGTCCCGGCCCTCCCCAAGAATCCTCTCATTCTCCCTGAGGATCCGGTAATTCTCGTCCCGCGGGTTTACCTCGAGAGCATACACCACGGTTGACGGGTTCACGAACCTCGCGACATCGTCCACGTGGCCGTCGGTGTCATCCCCCGCGATCCCCCCCGCGAGCCAGATCACCTCCGAAGTCCCCAGGTACTCCCCGAGGTACGACCCGATGGCATCGCGGGAGAGGCCCGGGTTCCGGTTCGGGGAGAGGAGGCACTGCTCTGTCGTAAGGGCTGTCCCCCTCCCGTTCACGTCGATGGACCCGCCCTCGAGGACGATCCCCGGCCGGAAAAAGGGAAGGCCGAGCCGGGCGTTCAGGCATAACGGGATCCGGGTGTCCCGGACCCTCCCCGGGTACTTGCCTCCCCAGGCGTTGAACTCCCAGGCCACCATGCCAGGTTGCCGTGTCTTCCTGTTCACCATAAAAGAGGGTCCATAGTCACGGAACCAGACATCCGCGTAATCGAAGGGGACGAGGTTCACCTGGCCAGCATCGATCCCTGCCCGGGCGAGGAGCCCCCTCACCCGCTGCTCCATATCCCTGTCCCTGACAAGGAGATTCACCCGCTCCCCCGGCACGAGTGCGGCGATGATCCCGAGGTACGTCTCCCCGACAGCGGGGAGGTGCCGGAAGGTCTCCGGGTTGTGGGGCCAGGCGAGCCAGGTGGCCTCGTGGGGCTCCCATTCGGCAGGCATGATGAAGCCCTGTTCCCGCGGCGTCCCTTCTATGCCCCGCGCCCGGGGGTATTCCCGGATCACGGGTTCCGCGAGGATCCCGTAGGTATCCGGCCGGCGGTTCCTGAGAAACCCCCACCCCTCCCTCACCTTCTGGTTCATGGAGAGGTCAAGGTCTGCCAGGAGGACCTCCTCACCGTCACCTGCCCGGGCGATGATCTTCCCGAAGGCATCCGCGACAAAGGAGCCGCCCCAGAAGAGGAGATCCCCCTCCTCCCCCGCCCGGTTGACGGCGGCGACATGGACCCCGTTTGCAATGGCATGGCCCCGCTGGACCGCCTCCCAGGCCTCCTGCCAGTCCCCCTCGGGGGGCGCCGACCCGCGGATCCGGCCGATGGCCGTGGGGTAGAAGAGGATCTCCGCTCCCCTGAGGGTGACGGCCCTCGCCGCCTCGGGGAACCACTGGTCATAGCAGATGAGGACCGCGAATCGCCCGGCGCCGGTATCGTACACCCGGTAGGCATCCCCGGGGACGAAGTAGTGCTTCTCGTAGAAGAGGGGATCGTGGGGCACGTGGACCTTCCGGTACACCGGGAGTATTCCCCCGTCCCCGTCGATGACCACTGCCGTGTTGTGATAGGCCCCCGACTCACCCTTCTCAAAGACGGGCACGATCACGATCACCTGGTGCTCACCGGCAAGGGCCGAGAAGGCCCGGGTCGAAACCCCCGGGATAGCCTCCGAGCGTTCCTGCAGGCCGGCGCACTCGTCCTGCGGGAAATACCGGGTGCGGTACAGCTCGGGAAGGCAGATGATCTGTGCTCCCCGGCTGGCCGCCTCGTCGGCGGCGCGGAGCGCCCTCGTCAGGTTATCCGCCGGGTCCTCCGAGACCTTCATCTGGACGAGCCCGATCCTGACCTTCCCGTCTGCTGATCTCATCATGGATCACCTTGCCCGTTCTCCCTCAAGAGCTTCGTGTTCATTCCCTGGCCCCGGCCTGATGGGAGACAGGAACCGCTGGATCAGCCACTCGTTCCGTACCTCCGGGTGGAACATCACGCCGTACACCGGCCGTTCGCGATGCCGGATGATCGCCGGTCCTGATGCAGAGGCGGCGAGGGTCCTGAAGGAGGCGGGAGGCACCACCGACAGGGTGTGGAGCTCGTAGGCCTCGAACCGGCCCTTCCCGGCAAGCAGGGGATCCCGGGCTATGACCTCGTGCCAGGCCATCCCGATGCGGACCTCCGGGGTGACTTCGCCCCCGAACACCCGGGTGATGACCTGCATGCCGGCGCAGATGCCGAGCACGGGCCGGGGGAACGAAGGAAGCCAGGCGAACCGCTCCAATCTTCCGAGGTACCCGAAGTCAGCGAGGGCTGTCCCGCAGAGAATGGCCGCGTCCACGGACGCGAGATCCCGGGGAGCGATATCGGTGTAATGCCGGATCAGCGTGGCCTTTCCCTCCCGGCGCGCGATACGATCCACGGGCCCGACGAACTCTTCGGCAGAGAGGGAGCCGGGCCGGAAGGAGAGGTCCAGGACAAGGATCATTTTGCCACCAGCCTCGCGTCGTCGATCCGGAACATGCCACGATCCCCGCGGTACTCCCTTGATGCCCGGAGGATCTCGATTCTCCTCCCGAAGAACGGTGCATCGAGTACGAAGGTCTCGTACTCGCCCCCTTCCCCGGCAGGATTCATCCGGTACCGGCGTGCCACGTCCTTCAGCTCCCCGAGGGCCGCAGGGTCGATCTCCCTCCCGAGCCAGGACTCGCCGAGGGGGGCAGCGGAAACCCCCGTGATGATGAACCGGAGCCCCGAGGAAACGACCTCGTCCAGGTGTTCCTCCTCGTCCCGTTGCCAGAGGGGGTTGAAGCACCAGAGGCCCAGATCATGGCAGACCCGCTGGACCCGGGTTGCCTGGTAGACCGAACGGATCGCCCCCGTCACCACCCCTTCGATCCCATGCTCTTCAACGGCAAGGGAGACGGCCCGGAAGAGGTCGGCGACCTCCTCTTCCTCCACCCCCGCGCTCGCAACGGAGACGAGGGGGAGGCCGGCGGCTTCTGCCTGGAGCGCGGTGAGGCCGATGTTCGGGGTATGGAAGAGGTAACTCTCGGGGTTCGAGGGAACCACCGTGATGAGGCAGGCCACCTTCTCCTTCCCCATCGCCCTCCATGCGGCGAAGGCCGAGTCCTTGCCGCCCGAGAAGAGCACCCCGAGCCTCATGGCATCACCCCGTCAAACTGGGAGATACCGTGTCAAAAGCATATCCTCGCCCTGAGTACCGCGCCACGCCCCTCAGAGGAGGAGGGAGAGGGCAACGCCCGCGATGACCACCCGGCACACCTTCACCTTACCGACGAGGACCGACGAAGGCCGCCGCCCCGATGGGCCCCCGGGGGCGGTACCGGTATCGGTGGGCATGACCCTCGGACGGGAGATTGTGCAGGAGAGGTCTAAAACAGCCAGTTAACGAAACCCCTAATAGCCTTCCTGACGAGCTCTATCTCGACATGGACGAGAGCGGGCGGGGGGAGTCCGGGGCCAGCCCCTCCGATACCGGGGCCGGGATGAACGCGGTGAAGGAAGAGACCGCAAAGCTCTCGGTGGCCTCGAACACCTGTCTCGTCGTCCTGAAGCTCGCCGTCGGGGTCGCCATCGGCTCCGTGAGCATCATTTCAGAGGCGGTTCACTCGGGGGTCGACCTCGTCGCCGCGGTCGTCGCGTTCCTCTCGGTGAGGAAGTCCGGCGAGCCCCCCGACGACTATCATTCGTACGGCCACGGGAAGTTCGAGGACATCTCCGGGCTCTTCGAGTCCATCCTGATCTTCGTCGCTGCGGGGATCATCATGTACGAGGCCGTACACAAGATACTCCATGGCGAGACCGGGTTCGACACGGGTTTTCTCTCCGCCGGTATGGCGGTCATGGCCTTCTCGGCCGGACTGAACTGGGTGGTATCGATGAGGCTCATGCGGGTCGCGAAGGCAACGGGGTCCATCGCCCTCGAGAGCGACGCCTGGCACCTCAGGACCGACGTGTACACCTCGCTCGGGGTCTTTGCCGGCCTCGTCCTTATCCGGCTCACCGGCCTCCTCTGGATCGACCCCTTGGTCGCCATCGGGGTCGCGGTCCTGATCATGAAGGCCGCGTACGACCTCACCCGGAGGTCCTTCGGGGACCTCATCGACCAGCGGCTTCCCGACAGGGACGAGGAACGGATCCGGGCCATCATCTGCGAGCACTACAGCACCTACGTGGACTTCCATGCCATGCGGACGAGAAGGTCGGGCCCCGAGCAGTTCATCGACCTCCATATGACCGTGCGAAAGGACCTCTCGGTCGAGGCGGCCCATGACCTCACCGATCACCTCGAGGCGGACATCAGGACCGAGTTCCCGAGGGCGAACGTGACCATCCATGTCGAGCCCTGTGCAGAGGAATGCGAGGGATGCGCGCGCCGGTCGGTCTGCAGCGTCAGTTCCCTGGCCACCGGAAAAAAAGGGTGATGGAACTTCGGGCGGGCCGGCTGGATGCGGGGTTGTTCTATACCGTCCCGGAATCCGCGCCTCTTTCCTTCCCCCGCTCCTCCTTCCGGTATTCCAGGTACGAGTACACGACGAGGTAGATCGAGATCACGAGGATCGGCCCGAGGATGAACACGAAGGCGAGCGCCGGGGAAAGAGCCCCGATGAGGGCGAGGACCCCTGCGATTTTAAAGAGTTTCCCGCCGACGGCATGGGTCCGGTCCCAGACCTTCTCGGAGGAGAGGGTCCAGGGGGTCCGGATCCCGATGAACCAGTTCTGTTTCGCCCTCCCGACGAGGATGCCGCAGGCATAGAAGAGCACGCCGAAGGCGGGTGCGAGAAGCTGGCCGAAGCCGAACCTGAGCCCGAGGTTCCAGGCGATGGCGAGGAGCGAGACGTACAGGAGGAAGAGCAGGATGACGATGACGAAGTGGTCGTACGCCGGCCTGAACTTCGCGATGTTCGCCCGCAGGGGATCGATCCGTGGAACGGCGAGGAGGAGCAGGGCGAGGCCCGCGGACAGGAGGGGGATGAGGAAGAGCGCCCAGATCTTCGGGAGATAGCCGTTCGCCTGGCCGGACGGGCCCCAGTGGGAGGCCATGAGGTCAGGCATGAAGGGATAGGCGATGATGCCGATGGCGAAGTCAAGGACGAGGATCCCGGCGATGATCATCCAGGTCCTGGGGAGATGCATGATGAGAATTGATCGGCCGTCCTCATCAGGTTTGGCAGGAGGGAGGGGAAGGGTGGATCCACCAATCCGTTCAGGAACCCCCACCGGTGCGAACCGCCTTCACCCTCCCGAACTTCGCCTCGTAGGAGGCGAGCGCCCGGGGGGCGCCGAGGAGGAGGCGCCTGACGGTGTTGTACGCGACCGGGTACCCGACCGGGTCGAAGACCCCGAGGAGGTCCACGAGCATGCCGGCGAGGGGGAGGTGGTACTCCTCCTCCATCTGGTCCAGGTGACCGAAGGCCTGGAGGGCCCGGACCGTTGAGGTCTCGTTCACCTGGGCGAGCCTCTCGAGGACTTGCATGAGGTACGCCCTTCCTTTTTCGGTCTGGAGCGAGACCTTCCGGTTCATGGCGAACCGGATATAGAGGGCCCGCTGGTCATTCGCCTGCTCGATCCGGAACGCCGGGGACTTCTCGGCCCGCTGCACGAGCTCCACGAGATCGGGGGCGTTCGAGCCGGCCACCGCCGTGAGGAAGGTCTCCCAGGCCACCAGGTTCTGCGAGGATCCCTGCAGGAACTCCTCGAAGATGGCATCCCGGTCCCGCGATGACGAGGCGAGGAGGAGCCGGAAGGCATTGAGCCGGTCGCTCGCTGATTGCGATTCGCGGAACTGCGCGAGGAGGAGGCCATGGATATCCGGTGTGTCGAGGGTCGCGAGGATCTCGAGGATGAGGTTTTTCACCTGCCGCGCCTTCAGGGCCCGGATCCGGTCCGGGATGCTCGGGAGCTCCGGGAGGGCCGTGAGGGAGTGATAGTGGGAGAGAAGGTCCTCCTTGAGCCATTTCGCGATGGCGGAGAGGAGCCTCTGCCTCGCTTCGAAGAGGGCCCTGTACCGGTTTGCGAGCCCCTCGTCCTCCACGGACTCGAAGATGGTCAGCCCCTGCCCGCCGACCCGTTCCAGGTGGTCCCGGTCCCCGAGGAGAGCCAGGAAGAGGGTCGTAAACCTCTCCGAGGGAGTTGCGGCAGGATCAGCAATGAGCCGGGCCATCTCCCGGTCGGCGAGGGTATGAAACGCGACGAACCGGTTCACGGCGTCCGGGTCGGTTATGGCCTGGAGGAAGAGGGTATCATCCCCGGGGTCGTATTTCAGCTGCCCGTAGAAGGAGTACCCCCGGTTCAGCGAGGCATAGGCAGGGCGGTCAACGCCGGGGACCGGGATCACCTCGTGATCGCCCCGGACCCGGCGCATCCCCTCGGCGAGCACCTTCCCGTTCTCCCCTATGAGGGCCCAGGAGAAGGGGAACTCCCACCCCATGCCGCCCTTCGACCGGGTGGCGTCGAGGGTGAGGGTGAAGGTCCGCGCTGCCTCGTCATAAGCCCCCGCCGCCGTGACAACCGGGTAGCCGGTCTCCTTCAGCCAGACCCGGGCCATGCCTGCGAGCTCCTGTTCCCCGGCCTCCTCCATGCAGGCTATCCAGTCCGCCCGGGAAGCGTTGCCATGGGCATACCTCGTGTGGTAGAGGTGGAGGCCCCGGGCAAAGGTTTCCTGCCCGAGGAGGGTCTCCACCATCCGGACGAATTCGGGGGCCTTCACGTAGGTGACGGCCGTGATCAGGTCATTCGGGTCGTTGAAACCATCAGGCTCAACGGGCATGGACATCGCGCCGGAGTCGAGGGCAAGGGTCCCTCCTTCCGGGGAAAGGAGGGTGAGGACGGTCCCGAGCCGGTTGTATTCGGGGCCGAAGAGGAAGTCATGGTTCTTGTTCTCGACAAAGACCGTCACCGCCTCGTTCAGCCAGATCTCGAAGGGGCTCCTCCCCGTCACCTCGGATCCGTTCAGGTTGTGGTAGTACTCGTGGACCTTCACCCTGAAGAGGTAGTCCCAGGCAGGGTCGGTCATCTGGGGGAAGGGCATGATCCGGTTCGTGGTGATGGTGGTGTTCCCCACGTTCTCCATCCCGCCGAAGTCCGAGTTCTGCATCCCGATCTCCCGGTACACGGTCCCGGTATACTGGTAGCCCGGTGTGATGCGGGACACGAGCTCCCTCAGCTTTTTCCTGACCGCGTCCACCGCCCCGTCGATGCTCCCCTCCTTCAGTTCTTCCCTTTCGCCGAGGAGGCGCAGGATCTCCAACCTCGTCTCCCGGTCCCTGTACTGTTCCGGGCCGGTGAAGAGGTACACCCAGATGACCGCATCGTGGAGGATCCCGAGGGCTTCCCGGGCGAGGGCAGGGTCCGAGCCCGGCGGGACCAGGAGCCCGAGTATGAAGGTCCTCCCATCCGGGTACTCGACCTGCCTCTCGAAGGCCGCGTAGGTCCCCACCCCGAGGAAGAAGAGGTACGGCGCCATGGGGGTGACCATGTTCGCGTACCGGATCCGGTCCCGGCCGGGCTCGACCGTATGCCTCCTCTCGGCGACATCCCCGTTCGAGATCAGGTGGGTGTACCGGGAATCGGCGACGATGGTGGTCAGGTACGTGCACTTCGCGGTCATGTCGTCGATGCAGGGGACCAGGCGCTGGAACCCCCACTGCTGGCATTGCGTGATCTGGGTGGGCGGGGCGCCCGGCGGGGTCTCGTCATAATAGAGTCCCTCCAGGATGTTTTTCGTCGGCCGGCAGATGGTCTCGGTGCGGATGGTGAACTCGGTCTCGGGAGGGGGGCGGGGCTGGAAGGTGAGCCGGATCTTTGCCTCCGCCCGCCGGTAATCCGCGGTGACCCGCCGGCCGGGCGACGTGATGGAGATGATCTCGAGGTCCTTTGCGTTCAGCTCCAGGCAGAGGAGGGAACGGTCCAGGGTCCGGGCAGTGAGGAGGGAGATGACCCTCGTGTGGTCATCGTGCACGTCGAAGGTGAGGTCCATGTGGAGGACCTTCACCGGGATATCGCCAAAGTCCTCCGGGTAGTACCGGAAGATCCGGTCCTTGCGTTTCTCCTCGTCTATCATCGGTTCACTCCGGAATCTGAGTGATATCTGTATGAGCGCATAAATATACCGGGGCCAGGTGAAGAGAAGTCACGGGCGGCCGAATGAAGATGCCCCGAATCAGCGGGGAGGCCGGGATAAGGAGGAGTCTCACAACCCGTTCCTCCGGGCCGACGGTTTGAGAGAGCTTCCGGTGGCCGGTTGCGGCAGAGATCCAGCAGGGAAGGACAGGAATCCCTGCCGGTATCCGTGGAGGGCCGGGTGGATCCAATGTATGAGACGGGGAACGATACTCTTAAGGGAGTCCGGACATTTCATTGGATAGGACATTTTCCCCTGGGAGAAGGCAATCGTGGTCCAGGAGCTCCTCTTCAGGTGCTGGAGACTGTTCAACAGGCATGGAGAACGGGATATCCCAGGGAGAAACCCGGATCCGGGCTCATGGCATCGCCAACCAGGGGCCCGGGAACCGGCCCTGGCGGCCACAAAGGGTTTCAAGGATCAGCCCCAAGGTAGGGATTGCCGGGGGCCGCAACTCTTCAGCGCTATCACCTTTGCTGACCATCACCCACCTTTCGCGCCACCCGGACCACGCCTGCTGATCGGAGAGCAGCTCTTTTCCGGCAGGGAATTCACCCGTTCATGTCCTTCCGTCCCTTACATGGTCCAGGTAGGAGAGGCCAAAAATTTCCCGTCGCGGGGTGAGAGCCGGGGATAAAACGTTATGAGACCGGGCTCCCCATGTTCAGGCAACGTACTCACACAGACTGAGGTGAAACCATGGACGTGCGGTACATCTTCGCGCTCGCCACCCTTCTCGCCGGGATCCTCTGCGCGGGCATCGCCCACTTTGTCCTGAGGTGGCTCAGGCAGAAGGCAGAGAAAACGAAGACGATGCTGGACGATATCTTTCTCCAGTCCACCGAGCGGCCCATCATCGCCTTCATCCTCGTCACCACCATTGTCATCACCCTCACCTCCTTCGAGGTCGTCCCCCCGACCTTCGGCTGGGTCACGGGCCACCCGCTGATCTACTCGGTCTATATCCTCATCGGCGCCTGGTTTACCTCGCACCTCCTCTACAACCTCATCAGCACGTACGGGAAGAGGCTCGCCCGGAGGACCGACCCCGACTTCAATGAACGGTTCATCCCCCTCCTCGAGATGGGGGCAAGGTACGTCACCTGGTTCGTCGCCTTCCTCCTCATCCTCCGGGCCTTCCAGGTGGACATCACCCCCTTCCTTGCGGGCGCGGGCATCGCCGGGCTCGCCGTCGCCCTCGCTGCCCAGGACATCCTCGGGAACTTCCTCTCCGGCGCCATCATCACCCTGGACAAGCCCTTCAAGGAGGGCGACCTGATAAAATACGAAAATTTCCTGGGAAACGTGGTCAGCGTCGGGCCGAGGAGCACGAGGATCAGGACGATGGACAACCAGATCGTCACCATCCCGAACACGAAGATCACATCGAACGCGATCACCAACTATGCCATGCCCGACATCAGGCTGAAGGTGAGGGTGCCGGTATCCGTTGCGTACAACAGCGATGTAAGAAAGGTGAAGGAGATCCTTCTCGCCATCGCCCGGGAGGCGGCCGAGAAGACCCCGTGGGTGCTCGCCGATCCCGGTCCGGCCGCGTACTTCCTGGAGTTCGGCGAATCGGGCCTCAGCTGCCAGCTCGTCCTCTGGGCGAGGAACTATGATGACAGCTGGGACGTCCAGGACTGGGTAAACCTGCGCATCGACGAGCGGTTCAGGGAGGAGGGGATCGAGATCCCGTTCCGGCAGCTCGATGTCCGGATGCGGACCTGAAGGATCCCCGGGGGGAAAACGCCGGTTGAGGAACCCCGGCCGAACTCCTCCCCCCGGGGGGATCCATCTTTTCGGGTATGACGGTCTTTACTTCCGGCCGTACTGGTTGATCAGCCGGATCAGGTTCCCGAGCCCTTCCAGTTCCATCTCGAGCACCTGGTTCCGGGTCATCCCCATCGAGGTCTCACCGTCTGCGGTGAGGGTCTCCGGCCCCCTTACCACCTCCCGGTCCCGCCCGTCCCGGGAGAGCACCTCACGGGCCTCCTCGTCGTGGACAAAGGCCCGGCCCGGGAAGATGACGACGTCATCGAGATCGCGGGGATCGATCCGCTCCAGGTCGTCGATGGTGATCAGGCAGGCGATGTCCTTGTCCACGGCGACGACCCTTCCCCGGAACCCCCGCCGTTCCAGGATCTCCCGGATGAAGGGCGCCGCCACCCTGCCGGTAATCACCGTGGCCCTGCCCGTCACGCGGGGTAGGCGGTCTATCAGCTCCTTTTCGGAAAGGATGGCAAACGGGGATCCGATCTCAGGGTCCCAGAGCGGGGTCCCGGTGATCTTCATTTTGAATTCCCGGGAGAGATCGGAGACGAGATCCCTGAACTCCCCGATTGTATGCCCCCGCCTCCCCTTCAGGATGGGGGCGTTCTCGAGGATGAGGCCCGCGTCCCGGGTGTTTGCGAAGCGCATGAGGATGAGCCCTTTTGCACCCCGGTCCTCGAGCCAGCCGCAGGTCTCCCTGAGGACCTCCCCGTCGTTCACCCCGGGGATCACTACCGCGGCGCCGTAGACATCGCACCCTCCGCAGAGCTCCTCGAGGATTGTGAGGGACGCCTCCGGTGTCGGGTCATGCATCCACTTCTTCCGGAGCCGGGGCGAGGAGGCGAAGATGGTGAAGGAGACCTCGGCGAGGCCGTGGTCGAGGAGGAACCGGGCGAGGGAGGGGTCGTCGAAGCCCTTTCCGCTCGTGTACCCGATGTGGAGCGGGGCCTCCATCCCTGAGATGAGCTCCACGAGCTCCCGGAACCGTGGATAGCAGCTGGGGTCGCCCCCGCCGCTTATCGTGACCCTCGTGAGATCCCCCTCCATCATCTGGAGGTGAGCAAGGACGTCGTTTGCGATGTCGGCGAGGTCCCGGAAGCCGGTGTACCGCTCCTTCACCGACCGGGAGCAGTAGTCGCAGCCCTTCCTGAACGGCGGGCAGTGCCGGCACCCGAACGGGGGCACGTCCTTTGCGTGCCTGAAGTAGCAGTAGTCGCAGTAGCCCCGGCAGTCAACACCCGGTCTCCCGCCGATGTCCACGGTGAGCTGGGGCATCCCGGGAATATCTGCCCTACCGGGTAATAGAGTGTGCGTGGGGCCTTCTGCCAGGCTCCGGCCGCAAGGGCCCCTCCATATGGTTATTTTTCCGAGGAATGTACACTTCCGGAGAGGTTCATGCCCACGACCATCTATACCTTTACCGGCACCGGAAACTCCCTCGCGCTGGCAAGGACCATCGCCGGTGCCCTTGGGGACGCGGAAATCCTCCCGATCCCACCGCTCTCGCGGGGGGCCGGGGAGATCGTCCCCGCCGGGGATGTTGCCGGCATCGTCGCCCCGATCTACTACCTTGGCCTTCCTTCCATCGTGGCAGAGTTTACGCAGCGGCTCGCGGTGGAGCGGGTGGCCTATACCTTCGCCGTTCTCACCCTGGGCGGGAGGCGCGGGGCCACCGGATTGCGGCAGCTGGACGGCATCCTCCGGCGTCGATCCGGGCGGGGGCTGGACGCCGGGTGGGCGGTACAGATGCCCGGGAATTACCTGCCGGGCTTCGGCCCGCCCGCGCCTGAGAAGCAGGCGGCACTCCAGTCAGGGGGGGACGAGGCCGCCCGGGCCATCGCAGGAGCCATCCGGGAGCGGAAACGGGTCCCGCCCGGGGTCGCGCCGGTCTCCGGGTTGATCCACCGGCTCGTGTACCCCAGGGTCATTGCCTCGATCCACGAACGGGACCGGAATTTTACGGTGGACCCCTCGTGCAACTCGTGCGGCACGTGCGTGAATGTCTGCCCGGTGAGGAACATCTCGCTCGTGGAGGGTCGCCCCGTCTGGCAGCACCGGTGCGAGTTCTGCCTCGCCTGCGCCCATTTCTGTCCCGAGCACGCGATCCAGCTGGGCCGGAGGACGGCAAAGATGGGCAGGTACCATCACCCGGCGGTGAGCATCAGGGACATGAGGGATCAGCAGGGACCCGCCTGAAGAGGAAGGCCGGCTGCCCGGGAGACCTTCTTCTCATCTCCCGGGACCTTGGCATGTTTCACATTCCGGGGCACCTCCGATACGTTTATCCCCGCCGGTGCAGTCCGAACTGATCATGCGAGAGAGCGTCGCCCTCCTCCGCCGCTACCGGTATGACCCGGCCTTCGACTTCGGCCTCGTCCGGGTCGTGTACGAGAACCGCGGGGCGCCCCTGAGCAAAACGACCGTCGAAGGAAGCCGGATCACGAAGCTTGCGAACACCTACTTCGAGATGGAGACCCCCGACGGGACCGTGGTCATCCCGTATCATAGAATCCGGGAGATCGAATACAATGGCCGGGTCGAGTGGAAAAAGGT
>DATKKN010000151.1:0-8849 GCA_035542895.1 Methanomicrobiales archaeon
CACAACAGATAAGAAAACCCCCCCGGAACCTTCTAGTGCGATCTGCCATGGGCCGGAAAAGCGGAGGGAGGTACGAGGAGGTCTACCGGAGGTCTATCGAGGATCCCGAAGCGTTCTGGGGCGAGGCCGCCGAAGCGGTCAGCTGGTACCGAAGGTGGGACCGGGTTCTCGACCGCTCGAACCCGCCCTTCTACCACTGGTTTCCTGGTGGGATTGTCAACACCTGCTACAACGCCCTGGACCGGCACGTGGAGGCAGGGCACGGGGACCGGCCCGCTCTCATCCACGACAGCCCGGTTACCTCCACCATCCGGAAGTTCACGTACCGGGAGCTCCTTGACCTCGTCTCACGATGTGCAGGATCCCTCGGCAGGCTGGGGATAGGGAAGGGGGACCGGGTCATCATCTACATGCCGATGGTCCCGGAGGCGGTCGTCTCCATGCTCGCCTGCGCCCGGATCGGGGCGATTCACTCGGTGGTCTTCGGGGGCTTCGCCGCCCCGGAGCTCGCGAGCCGGATCGACGACGCAAAGCCGAAGCTCGTCGTCTCCGCCTCCTGCGGTATCGAGGTGAACCGCGTCATCCCGTACAAGCCGCTCCTCGACAAGGCCATCGAGATCGCCCGGGCGAAGCCGGAGCGATGTATCGTCCTGCAGCGTCCCCAGCTCGAGGCCCCCCTGACTCCCGGGCGGGATATGAGCTGGGAGGAGTTCATGTCAGGCGAACCGGTTCCCTGCGTCCCCGTCGCCGCAACCGATTCCCTTTACATCCTCTACACGTCGGGGACCACCGGTATCCCCAAGGGGGTGGTGCGGGACAACGGGGGGCACCTGGTCGCCCTTACCTGGTCGATGAGGAACATCTATGGCATGGACCCCGGCGACGTCTACTGGGCGGCCTCGGACATCGGCTGGGTGGTGGGCCACTCCTACATCGTGTACGCGCCCCTCTTTCACGGGTGCACCTCGATACTCTACGAGGGAAAACCGGTCTCCACCCCGGACCCCGGCGCCTTCTGGCGGGTCGTCTCCGACCACGGCGTCGCGGCCCTCTTCACCGCCCCCACCGCCTTCCGGGCGATCCGTCGCGAGGATCCCGAGGGGGAGCATATCAGGAAGTATCCCCGGTCCGGGTTCCGGATGCTCTTCCTCGCCGGGGAACGGTGCGATCCCGATACCCTCCTCTGGGCAGAGAGACACCTCCGGGTGCCCGTCATCGACCACTGGTGGCAGACCGAGACCGGATGGGCAATAGGGGGAAATCCCGTCGGCCTGGAGATGCTCCCGGTGAAGCCCGGGTCCTGCACAAAGCCCGTCCCCGGGTACGACATCCATGTCCTCGACCACGGGGGGAGGGAGCTTCCACCCGGGCAAATCGGGAACATCGTGGTGCGCCTGCCCCTCCCGCCGGGATGCTTCCCCACCCTCTGGCAGAACGACCGTGACTTCGTGAAGACGTACCTCTCCGAGTATCCCGGGTTCTACGAGACCGCCGATGCCGGTTTCCTGGACGAGGACGGGTACCTCTGGATCATGAGCCGGACGGACGATATCATCAACGTCGCCGGCCACCGGCTCTCGACAGGGGCGATGGAGGAGGTTCTCGCCTCGCACCGCGATGTCGCCGAGTGCGCGGTCACGGGGGTGAACGACGAGATCAAGGGGGAGATTCCCGTCGGGTTCATCGTCCTCAAGGCCGGGGTGAACCGCCCGGAGGGGGAGATCGTGCTCGAGCTTGTCCGGCTTGTCCGCGACCGGATCGGCCCCGTTGCATCCTTCAAGCTCGCGACGGTGGTAAAGAGGCTCCCGAAGACACGGTCGGGAAAGATCCTCCGGGGGACCATGAAGAAGATCGCCGACGGGGAGCCCTACACGGTGCCGCCGACCATCGACGATCCCGCCATCCTGGACGAGATACGGGAAAGCCTCGCGATCCTGGGATACCCGGGGGGGAAGGGGCGCGGGCGGGAGCGATGACCGGACCAACGGAAATTCCTGCAGGAAACCGTGGGATCCGGTCCCGGGCTGACATTCGTCCGCCGTCTGCAGATTTCACGGAAATCCGTTGTTCCTTATAAACATTTCCCTGCCCGAGGAAACGATTTCTCAAGGATCTTACTGGTCCTTGGATGACCGCGAGATGAAAAGAAGGTGATGGCAAATCAAGCATAGCTGTGCGTTTAAAGCCTCCTGATACTATTTTAAGGCATTATCTACCATTAAAACATATATAAGCATATTTTTAAGAGATTTAGTCATAGGAAGCATTTATATATTATCACATGCAATTAAATTATAAACAATAGGGAGAAGGGGATGATACCCATGAGAACAATCATCCTGGCAATGCTCGTGGCCCTCGCCCTGGCCTCAGTGGCCTCGGCCGAGCAGATCAATGTCACGGTCACGAGCGATACGGCATGGATGTCGGCGAACAATAGGGATACGGCCATCATCACGGTAAACGTCACTGACATGGCAGGGCCCAATGCAGGGCTGCCCTTCGAGGGGGCCAATGTCACCCTCTCGGTCAATTCGCCATGGCAGCTGGACGATACCAGCCTGGTCACCGACAAGAACGGCGTCGTGACGACAAAACTGCTGAAAACGAAGGTCGCCGGGACGGCGAATATCACCGTGGACGTGGCCGCCCTGAAATACTCTGATCTCTTCGGGTGGCAGACCTTTGATGTCATCCAGACATTCAGCCAGCCTATCGATCACCTTACCCCCTCGTCCATGTCGGTGAGCTACAAGAGCCAGGCCCAGGTGCGCACGCCGACCCGGATATCGGTCTATATCAGGGACTCCAACGGGAACCCGGTCGATAACCGGAATGTCGTCGAGAGGGTCAGGTTCGACGCCGGCTCGAATGGCATCTCGGGGTTCCTCACGGGCACCTCCACGGTGAAGTCAATCACCCTGCCGGTGAATGAATCAGGATATGCCGACGTGCTGTACTTTGTCGATCCCCTTGGTACGAATTACGTGTACATTACCCCTCCCTCCCCCCTCAACCAGAAGCTGATCACCATCGACGGCATCTCCCAGGGTATCCCCTTCAAGGTCACCTCCGTCGTTTCCCCCGAAGGCTCTCCCTATCCCTACACGATGGTGAAGACCGGGTACTTCACCATCGGCTATACCTTCACCGACCAGTACGGGTTTCCCACCCTGAACCAGCCGGTGCTGATCACCACGGGAAGTGCCGGCGAGTCAACGACCCTCACCACGAACAAGAACGGGATGGTGATCATCAAGTACGGCCCGAAGGACATCGCGGGTATCTACACCATCAATGCAACCGCGGTGAACAATGTCTCGGTGTCCTCCTCCCAGAAGGTGGAGTTCGTGAGCGGCGCACCGGTTGATGCCCTCCTCACGGCGAGCCCCCAGACCATGGCGAGCCGGGATGTGAAGGATGACATCACCTCGATCCTCAACATGCGGGTCATCGACGAGAAGGGGAACCCCGTCGAGGGTGAGGCGGTAAACTACCGGTTCATCTCCTTCAGCGTGAACAAGATTTATAACCAGACGATCCCCCCCTCCCTCGACAACGGGGCTGCCACGACGAGCGTGGCAAACGTCGATATCCCGGCGACCTCGGACGAGAACGGTGAGGCCCGGATCCTCTTCCACCCCGGCGGGTTCACCATGGACATCAATGCACCGGGCTATAACACGACTGCCACAGCGACCGTGGTCGTCGAGGCCCAGTGGTCGGGGGTGAAGCGGCAGGTGACTCTCAAGTACCTGAACAACCCGTACCTCACCATCGAGAGCGAGGTGAACCCGACCACCCTCAAGGTGAACCAGACCGTGGACGTGACGGTGCGGGCCAAGGGCGACGGGTGGGCCCTCATGCCGAAGCCCATCGACGTGTTCCTGGTCAACGATCGCTCTGGATCGATGATCTCCGAATACCCCGACCGGGAGGTGAGCGTGATGAACGCGGCACAGGTCTTTTCCAGCCAGCTCGACTACACGCGGGACTACATGGGCATCGTCTCCTTCGGGGGGAAGGGGAAGCAGTCCCCCAAGGACGACTCGGACTGCGGGAAGGACGGGGACTCGAGCGATGACTCGACCTATGCCATCGCCCATTACAAGGGAACAGGCAACTATGCAGATTACGCGACCCTGGACGTCGGGCTGACAAACTCCCCGGCCACCATTACCACGAAGATTAACACGCTCGTCCCGGGAGGGTACACCCCCATGAGGTACGCCCTCAAGCTCGCCATTGATACGATGAAGAGCAAGGGTAGGGCGAATGCCGTGAAGGTCCTCGTCGTGCTCTCCGACGGTGACTACAACTACTGGGGCGACCCCCTGGCCCGGGGATCGGTCGGCCCCGTCGACGGCACGAACCAGAAGTATGAGAATACCATAAAGGATTACGTGTCCTTCGCGAACGTGCCCAGCCAGAACATGGCCAGGTACGCGAACCTGTCGGGCATCAAGATCTACACCATACGGTACGCATCTGATATGTCGGCGTTGGGCATCGACGCCATGAACCAGCTCGCGTCCCAGACAGCCGGCAAGTCCTACTCGGCCCTGTCGGAGAGCCAGCTCGCGATGGTCTACACCGACATCGCCGGGTCCCTGAGAGACGAGGCCGGCGTCGGCACGAGCATGAACCTCTCCTTCCAGAACATCGCCGTGAACGGCGTCACGGTGCCCGGGAACCAGGTATACAATTACCAGTACATCCCGGGGCACTCCTCCCTCACCGACACCTGGAACGCATCGGTGGCCCACTTCCCCGGGTACCCGGTGACCGTCGACTCGACAAGCCAGTGGAACTCCGGCACGGGTATGAACTTCAACATTGGGACCATCCGGCTCGGGCAGGTCTGGGAGTCCACCATCACCCTCAAGGTCCTCAAGGAGGGCACAATCAACGTCTTTGACCCGTCCTCGAAGATCACGACGCAGGACTCCACGAACCCGGCGCTCCTGATGCCCCTCAAGATCCCGGACGTGTACATCACGGCGCTCCCCAACAACTCCGCGGTCGCTCTGAAGGCGGCTGCCCACCTCGAGATCCAGAACCTTGACCTGACGAATTCCGGCTCAAAGACGAGCGCGGACATGAAGTGGAGCCTCGTGTACGATGGGTTGGACCAGATCAACGAGGATGTCATGATCGCGCCGTTCGGCACCGAGCTGTGGTTCCACCTGCCCGCGCGGCAGGTCTCGAATACCACGACCCTTGACACGGCGAGCATGCCCATCGCCGGCCTTGACGAAGGCTTCTATACCATCCAGGTCGAGGCTGATGCCGACGACGCCAACCAGGATACCGCGACCTTCAACATCCTCATTTCCAGCTCCGGCGTATCCGTCGTGCCACCCGGCGTCATTCCCACCATAGCGCCGGCCCTGGTGAAGACCCCCAAGCCCCTCATCAAGATCAGCTGACGGGGTAAACCTCTTTTTTCGGGTGCCTGCCTGTTGGCAGCCTTCGCTAACCCATCACCCTTAATACCACTCCCTCCCGATTCCTCTACTTGGAGGTTTGTCATACATGAAGGTTCTCGGGTTGAACGCAAGCCCGAAGGGAAAGGAGAGCCAGACGCTGCGCCTCGTCCTCGCTGTCCTTGACGGGGCCGAGGTCGAGGGGGCGAAGACCGAGCTCCTCGACGTCTGCGACTATGACATCGGTTTTTGCACCGCATGCGGGACCTGCTATGCGAAGGGCGAGTGTTCCCTCATCGACGACTTCCCCGATATCTTCGAGAAAATGCTCGATGCCGACGGGATCGTCCTCGGCTCCCCGAACTACATCGACTCGGTGACGGGACACATGAAGGTCATGTTCGACCGGATGGCTGATGCCATCCATTGCCAGATGTTCTCGGGCAAGTACGGGTGCTCGGTCTGCACCGCCGGCGGGTCGAACGAGATGGAGGTGGTCGGGTACATGAACCGGGTCCTCACCTCCCTCGGCGCTCAGATCGTCGGCGGGGTCGGGGTCGCCTTCCGGGGGAACCCCGACGCCATCATCCCCGGCGAGAAGAAGGCCTACGAGCTGGGGAAGGATCTTGCGGCCGCGATCCGCACCCAGCGGTCATACCCGGACCAGCAGGCGGTCCTCAGGGCGAGGCGTGAGTACTTCTGCCAGCTGGTGCAGGGGAACAGGGACCGGTGGGCCCACGAGTACGAGTGGTGGGTCCAGGCCGGGGTGATCAAGGAGAAGTAACCGGTGGGACGAATCTCCCCGCAATTGATATAGGATAAGTATCATCATGATCTGGTAGGACCATGACCGAGGACACGTACCCGACGGCGACCGTCCAGGGGAAGGAGGTTCCCTGGGACCCGGCCACGCTCCGCCGGATCCGGGACCACCCCTGCTTCTCCGAGAAGGCCTGCCATGCCTTCGGCCGGATGCACCTCCCCGTCGCCCCGAAATGCAACATCCAGTGCAACTACTGCATCCGTGACTTCGACTGCGTGAACGAGTCGAGGCCCGGGGTCACCACCCGGGTGCTCTCGCCGACAGAGGCCATCGAGATGGTCAAGAAGGCACTCGGGAAGTTCACGTACATCAAAGTCCTCGGGATCGCGGGGCCGGGCGAGCCCCTGTACAACGAGGAGACCTTCGAGACCCTCAGGCTCGCGAAGATCGAGTTCCCGAACCTGATCAAGTGCATCAGCACGAACGGCCTCCTCCTCCCGGCGAAGATCGACCTCCTGGAGGAGTACGACGTGGGAAACATCACCGTCACCTGGAACGCCCTCAACCCCGAAACCGGGGCGAAGATCTACTCCTGGGTGACCTGGGAGGGGAAGCGGCTCCATGGCGAGGAGGGGGCAAAGCTCCTCCTCAAGCACCAGCTGGAGGGCATCCGGGAGGCGGTGAAGCGGCACATGATCGTCAAGGTGAACACCGTGTACATACCCGGCGTGAACGACATGGAGATCCCGGACATCGCGAAGAAGGCCTCGGAGCTCGGGGTCTACACCTTCAATGTCATTCCCCTCATCCCGCAGTACAAGTTCGCCGGCGTGAAGCCCCCGACCCCTGCCGACAAGAGGAAGATGCAGGACGAGTGCTCGAAGTACATCAGGCAGATGCGCCACTGCCAGCGGTGCCGGGCAGACGCCATCGGGAGGCTCGGGCACGACGTGCAGGGCTGCCTGTACTCAGGATCGGAATAGAAGACTCCGGCCCCTTTTCTTGTTAAAATTCGTAATGATAGGACATGCCGTCGGTTGATTGGGCTTTTCGTTTTCGTCTTGGGCTCTTGGGGGGGCTACGCCCCCCCGGCGCGGCCATCCCCCCAGTTTCCGGGAGCTCGTGAGGAGGTTTCTGGAAGAACTATGAGCACGACCACAAAATCCGTGACAGGACTATCCTAACTCGGGGGACGCCGCAGCGGCGGGGGCGAGGGCGGAGCACGAGTCCCCCAGGAGCGTCATCCACTTAGTTAACTCGTAATCTCCGGTAAAAAGGAAAAGAATAGCCAAACCACAAGTAACCCTAGTACCGAAGACAAGATATTCCCGACTGTAACGCCATAGATCGTTAAATCCAAAGTGCTGGCAATTACACTCGAAATCGTAGAATACGCTTGGGTAACTCCTGATATTCCATTTGAAAGCCACTGCACGACATCAATGAGCATTGAAATACTATTTAACTGGTCCTGAAAATCACTGGCTAACATAGAAATTCTGATCGGTAATAAGAGTAGACCAAATAGTGTGGCAAAAAATGCAATTATTAAACCAATTAATTCGCCGATTTTTGAGGAGGTTGTTACGAAGGGGGATAAGACCGCATCAACAATCTCTTCAATTATATGCATGATTTTGTGTATATCTCATGAAATAATAAAGATATGCTGAAAATGAGTTACCATTTTCGATTTAATGCCATTCCGACGATATTATCATTCGATATTAAATTTCTGAGTCCTACGACTCTTCCCTTGGAACCGCCCAGGGAGGGGTGTCGTCAGCCTTGCCATCATCGTGCCGGACCTCGACCTTCATCCGGCTGATCTTCTCGTAGATCTTCTTCTTCCGGTTGATGGGCCACCAGAGGTACAGGAAGGTGTTGATCGGCTCCCAGAGGGCGACCCAGCTCACGATGAGGAGGCCCCCGGCAACCCAGGCGGCGTAACCGGTCTGGGTGTAGGGGGAGATGAGGACCGAGATTGCCCCCATGACGAGGAGGAAGCCGATGCCGATGGCGAGGCTCGCCCTTCCCTGCCGGAACTTGAGCCGGAGTTCCCTCGCAGCCGAGGCCTCCATGTAGCTGAAGTGGTTCCGGATGGCGGGCTCGAGGGTCTTTGCCTCCTCGCACTCCGACTCCCGGCAGGGGAGGTGGATGAGGATCTTCATCGGCTGCGCGAGGGGGAAGTCCTGGACGATCCCGGCTATGTACTCCTCGGCATCGGGGTCCAGGTCCTTCTCGTGGAAGGGGGAGGGATCGAGGGAGTTGAAGATCTGCATCACCGTGCGGAGCCTCATCTCGATGAGGATTGCGCCGTTCTCGATGTTGTAGTGCTCCTCGATCTCGCTCATGGCTCGTGCAGTATCAGGTGGAGCCCCAATCCCCATGAGGGTTTCGGGGCAGATCCCGGGTCCCCAGGGGAGCCGGGATCGTCCAGTGGGGAAGGGGCCCCTCTGGGCAGGCGGGGCCCGTTCCTGTCGCAACCCTGATCACCCTGCAGGGCCCATGCATCCGGGCATGGGGATCTTCCGGCTCCGCGACGACCAGCCCCTCGACCTCGCCCTCACCCTCGCCTGCGGCCAGGCCTTCCGGTGGGAGGAGCGGGCCGGGTGGTGGGAGGGAGTCGTCGGGGATCGGCTCTGGCGGCTGCGGCAGGA
>DATKKN010000152.1:0-7798 GCA_035542895.1 Methanomicrobiales archaeon
AAGCACCGGAGCTACGGGATCCTGTAAAGGCATCTTCATCATCCCTGCATCCGAGAGTACCCCGGGCATGAACCGCGGGAACTTCAAGGAGGTCATTGCAGAATCTCCCTGTATTTTCGCCATCGGGGTCGCGGGGGACAGCGGCTCGGGCAAGACCACCTTCACCGGGGCGATCCGGGAGATCTTCGGCGACAAACTCGTCTCCTCCATCTCCCTCGACGATTACCACCGGTACGACCGCGAGGAGCGACGGCGTCTCGGGATCACGCCTCTCGCGCCCGAGGCAAACCGTATCGACCGGATCGAAGAGGATCTCTCGGCACTCAAAGGGGGCGAGCGGATCGAGAAGCCGGTGTACAACCATACGACCGGCACCTTCGAAACCCCGGTTCCCTTCACCCCGAAGAAGATCCTCATCCTCGAGGGGCTCCACCCCCTCTTCACGGCCAGGCTCCGGAGCCTCCTCGACTTCTCCCTCTTCGTGGACCCCGACGAGGAGGTGAAGCTCTTCTGGAAGATGAAGAGGGACACGGGCGACCGGGGTTACCGGTCCGACGAAGTCGAGGAGGAGCTTTCCCGCCGTGCCGCCGATTACCGGAAATACATTGCACCCCAGAGACAGCATGCCGACGCCGTCATCTCCGCGGGGTTCTCGAGGTACGGGAGGGAACTCGGGGGCGAGCGGAACCTGTACCAGGTTACCCTCCTCCAGACGAGGCCCGAGGAACGGATCCGGGACATCGAGCTTTCCATCGACCTCTCCCATCTCCTCTCCCTCTCAGACCGCCGGTTCCTCATGGAGTTCCGCCTCGAGGAGCTGGACGGGAGGGAGATGGGGGCCCTGACCTTCGACGGTGAGCTTCCCTACGCCCTGATCAGGCGGCTGGAGTCGGCGGTGGAGCGGCAGACCGGGGTACATCCCATCCGGATCTTCGAGCACCGGACCTCGGTCACCGCCGGCGAGATCGTCCAGCTCATCCTTGCCTGGCGGATCATCAACCGCCGGATATCCATCGAGTCCTGTTGATATTTATCATTTATACTATCAATGATAATTAGACTTACTTGTTCTAGATCAAGTAATCTATATACCGGGCCGCCCAAACCGGGTAGAGGATGAAGCAGATTGCCCTCTATGGGAAGGGCGGGATCGGGAAGTCCACGACGGCCGCGAACCTCTCGGCGGCCCTCACCGAGATGGGCCTCTCGGTCCTCCAGATCGGCTGCGACCCGAAGAGGGACAGCACCCGGATGCTCATGCACGGGAGCTGGATCCCCACGGTCCTCGACCAGGTCCGCGAGGGGCGCGAGGCAACCATCACCGCAGACCAGGTGGTGTTCCGGGGCTTCAGGGGGGTGCGATGCGTCGAGTCAGGGGGCCCGGAGCCCGGGGTCGGCTGCGCCGGCCGGGGCATTATCGCCACCTTCCAGCTCCTGGAGCGGCTCGCGTCCCTCACCGGTGACGTCATCGTCTACGACGTCCTGGGTGACGTGGTCTGCGGGGGGTTCGCCATGCCCATGCGGGAGGGGTACGCCCGGGAGGTGTACCTGGTGACATCCGGCGAACTCATGTCCCTCTATGCAGCAAACAACATCTGCAAGGCAATTGCACGCCTGGCCGGCCGGGTCAGGGGGCGGTGCCGCCTCGCCGGGGTCATCGGGAACGCCGCCGGCCAGGCCCGTGAGGAGCCCCTCGTCCGGGCCTTCGCCGACCGGATCCATTCCCGGCTCATTACCTTCATCCCCCGCGACCCGGTGGTCCAGCGGGCGGAGATCAACCGGATGACCGTCATCGAGTACGCCCCGGATTCCCCCCAGGCCGCCGTGTACCGGGGCCTCGCACAGAGCATCCTCGAGAACAGCGACCTCGTGGTCCCCACCCCCCTTTCCATGGATGACCTTGAATCCCTTGCCATGGAGTTCATACCGGCTTGACGGGTGTACCCTCACCGGGGCCCTCTCGGTCACGACCGAGGTGAGGGACGGGGTGACCATCCTCCACGGACCCGCGGGCTGCGCCCAGCACAACGCCTCCCTGATCCACGCCACCCTCCTCGACCACGACACCCCGCACCTCCTCCGGATCCTTTCCTCGGACCTTGATGAGCCGGGGGTCATCTTCGGGGGGGAAGGCGCCCTTGCGGCCTGCATCCGGGAGGCCTCCCGTGGGGATCCCGGGGTCATCTTCGTCCTCTCAACCTGCGTCGTCCAGACCATCGGGGACGACGTGGGCGGTGTCTGCGGCCGGGACTGGGGAATTCCAGTCATCCCCGTCCCCGGCGCGGGATTCCTGGGCGGTGGATTCCAGGACGGCATGAGAAATGCCCTTATTGCCCTCGGGGAGCAGGCCCGGGCGGGAGGATTCTGCAGCGAGGGAACGAATCCGGACCTTGGGATCACCCTCGTCGGCGAGAAGAACCTGGAGGCCGACGTCGACGAAAACTATGCCGAGGTCTCGCGGCTCCTCGCCCTCCTGGGCGAGAGGCCTGGCCTCCGGTTCGTGCGGGGCATGGACTGGCCGTCGCTCGGCGACCTCGCCCGGGGGAGGCTGAACATCCTCAGGGAACCGGAGCTCAGGCCGGTCGGGGAGCACCTCGCGGAAAGGTTCGGCACCCCGTACCTGCTATCCTTCCCCGTCGGGCTCTCGGGCTCCCTCCGGTTCCTGGAGGAGGTCGCCGGGATCCTCGGGACCGATCCCTCGGATGCACTCGAGGAGGAGCGGGGCCGGCAGGAGGAGGCCCTCGCCCGTTTTGGCGACCTGAGGGGCGGGCGTATCCGGCTCACCCCCTCCCCCTCCGGGGTGCCGGGGCCCTTCGCTGCCGAGCTCTCGGCCTCCCTCGGCCTCCTCATCGCCGACGACGGGGTGCCCCTGCCCCTTCCCTCGCCCCTCCCCGTCGGCACCGCGGGGCTCGTCCGGCTGCTCCACCGGTGGAGGCGTGCCCTTCATGCCTGACCGGCAGGAGTCCCCCATACCTGACTGCACCGCCCCTCTCTGGCCCTGCGGGATGGCAGGAGCCGCGGCATGTCTTGCAGGGATCCAGGACCTCGCGGTCGTGATCCATGGCTCGAGCGGGTGCTTCTTCTACCCCCAGAGCCTCCTTCCCGTGCCGCTGTTCTCGACCTTCATCGAGGAGAGGGAGGTGATCTTCGGCTCCCTGGACCGGCTCGCGTCGGTGCTCGCCTCCATCCCCCCCGGTTACAGCCGGGTGGCCGTCGTCACGACCTGCGTCCCCGCCATCGTCGGGGAGGAAATCCGGGAGATCCTGGACGAAGGTACGATCCTCGTGGACTCGCCCGGCTTCGCCGGGCAGCTGGAGGAGGGCTATACACGGGGCCTTGCCGCACTCGAACCGGAGGTGGAACCGGATACCGAGGGCGCAAACATCGGAGGCCTGAACCTCCTCGACCCGTTCAGCCCCGGGAACCTCCTCGAGGCCGGGAGGCTCCTCTCCCTTGCCGGGATCCTGGTGGGAACCCGGATCCCTCAGGACCCCCTCGACCGTATCGGCCGATGCGCACCGTTCACGGTGACGGTGAACCCCGACCTCCCCTCGGGCGCCGGGGAGCCCTGCGGGGATCTCCTCGGCCTCGCCGCGGTCGGTAAAACCTTCTCCCGCCTCGCCGATCTCGTCCCTTGTGCCGATATCGGCCCGGTCCTTGCGGAGGCGGCCCGTGCAGAGGAACGGATCCGGCGGGCGGCGGACAAGTATCTCAGACGGTTTGACCCGCCGAGGGCCGCGGTGTTCGGGGGCTGCTCCTATGGTTGCTTCGCCGCAGACGCCCTCCACCGCTACCTGGACGCCGATATCCTGGTCGTGGGGTCGAGGAACTGCCTCCGCCCTTCGCCCTTCCCGGTCCGGGAGATGGCCGGGATCGGAGGGATCACCTCTCTTCTCTCGGGCGAGAAGCCGGACCTCGTCGTCGGCTCCTCCTTCGAGCGGTCTGCCTGCCCCGGGGCTGCCTTCGTCGGCCTCACCCCGCCCCTCCGGGGCCGGGTGCTCCTCCGGTCCCGTGCCCTCGCCGGTATCGAGGGGACCCTCTCCTTCATGGAGGAGGTCCTGAACGCCTGCCTGGACCGGAACCGGAGATATTCCGGCTGAGACGGTGAGGGATCGCCAGCTGGTGGACAAGGCGCGAGCCCGGCGAGGGAAATATCAGGAAAAGGGAAATTATTTTTTGACTGTCGTGATCTTTGCGCCCGGGCCCCTGTTCGCGATGTACGCCGCGAGCTTTGCTTCCATATCGGCGGTCTGCGTTCCCATGAGGATCACGAAGAGCTCGGGGTACGCATCCGCTGCACAGTCGATCTGGTCCATGAGGAGCTTCAGGTCGCCGAGGTTCGTGAGGTCGCGCTTCATCACGATCCCCACCGACTCCACAGAGGTGCCGGCCTTCCTCCTCACGCCGATATCCATCCCCTTCCCGTCGACGATCTCGACGCCCGCCTTCTTCCCGGCGAAGAAGCCCCCCGGGGCCTTCATCCGCTCATGGAGGAACTTCTTCAGGTCGTCCAGGTAGGTGGGGTAGATGTGGTAGGCCTTCCGGGGTTGCCAGATCCCGATGAGCCCGCCGATATCCTTCACGAGTGCTTCAGCCATCGCCAATCTCCTTCAGTCGGGACTCTCAGTCCGTGGGACACCATAGAGCTCCTTCTCCGGGATAATAAATTTGTATGATTTTCCCTTTTCCGCGGGCCCGCCGGGATGCCCCTGCCTTACCACACCCTTCCCGGCGCTGCTTCGCCCGCCCTTCAGGAATCCGCGAGGATCGAGGCGATGAAGTCCCCTACCTCGGCGGTCCTCGCCCTGCCGCCCATGTCCTTTGTCTTCACCCCTTCCACGATGGCCTTCCCTATCCCGTCGAGGACCGCGGCGGCTGCCTCCCGCTCCCCGAGGTGGTCGAGGAGCATGGATCCGGCCCAGATGGTCGCGACGGGGTTCGAGACCCCGAGACCCCTGTACTTCGGGGCCGATCCATGGATGGGCTCGAACATGGAGGTTCCCCCGGGGTTGATATTCCCCCCCGGCGCAAGCCCGAGCCCGCCCTGGATCATGGCGCCCAGGTCGGTGATGATGTCACCGAACATGTTCGGCGAAACCACGACATCGAAGGACTCGGGATTCTTTACGAACCACATGGTTATGGCATCGACGAACGAGAACTCGGAGGAAACCTTCGGGTACCCCGCGGCGACATCGGAGAAAACCTCCCGCCAGAGGCCGTAGATCTCGGTGAGGACATTCGCCTTGTCCACTGAGGTCACCTTCGGGGCCTGCCGCCCCCGAAGCCGGGCCTGTTCGAAGGCGAACCGGATAACCCGGCGTGCCCCCTCCCGGGTGACGACCCCGATCTGGTACGCGACCTCCTCGGCATCGCTCTCGGCATCGATCCCGAACTTCACCTGGTAGAGCGTCCGGAGCACCTCGAGGGCCTTTTTCTCCTCGCCCCGGAACCGGGATCCGATCCCGATGTAGAAGTCCTCGGTGTTCTCCCTGACCACGAGGAAATCGATTTCGGCCGGCCCCTTCCCGGCGAGGGGAGTCCAGACACCCGGGAGGAGCTTCACGGGCCTGAGGTTCACGTACTGGTCGAAGTGGAACCGGAGGGAGAGGAGGATGCCCTTCTCGAGGATCCCGGGCTTCACCCGCTCGTCCCCGATGGCCCCGAAATAGATGGCCCTGCACCTCCCGAGGGTGGCAAGGTCCTCTTCGGTGAGCAGTTCGCCGGTCCGGAGATACCGCTCGGCACCGATTTCGAGCTCCCTCCACCGGATATCGAAGTCGAACCGCTCACCCGCGGCCTCGAGGACCTTCTTCCCCTCGGCGAGTACCTCGGGGCCGATGCCGTCGCCCCCGATGGCGGCTACGTCGTAACATCGCGGCATGTCGCCACCTCCGTGAGCCCCCGGGCGTACTCCACGAGTCCGCCCGCATCCACGATCTCCCTGAGGAAGGCCGGCACGGGCTCCAGGTCATATCGCTTTCCTCCGACCACCAGGATCCCGGTTGCAAGGTCAAGTTCGCCGATCTCGCCGTCCCTGATCTCTCCTGCCCTCGTGCAGACGAGGGGGAGCATGCCCGAGTTGATGGCGTTCCGGTAGAAGATCCGGGCAAAGGACTCGGCGACGATGACCCGGATCCCCGCCCCTTTCAGGGCGAGGGGCGCATGCTCCCGCGAGGATCCGCAGCCGAAGTTCCTCCCCGCCACGACGAGGTCCCCCTCCCGTGCCCCGCCGGCGAAGTCGTCCCTCGTGCCCTCGAAGGCATGCCTCGCGAGCTCCCGGGGGTCGTAGAGGGTCAGGAACCGGCCCGGGATGATCGCATCGGTATCCACGTCGTTCCCGAACCGCCAGACCCTCCCGTGGAGGGTTGCCTGTGATGCCTCTTTCGCCTTCTCCGTTGCCCGGACAACCTTTGTCTTCCGCGCCATGCCTACACCTCCCGGGGGTCGGCTATCTCGCCCGCCATCGCCGTGGCAGCCGCCGTGGCAGGCGACGCGAGGTAGACCTTCGCATCCGCCGATCCCTGCCTTCCCCTGAAGTTCCGGTTCGAGGTGGAGAGGGAGACCTCGCCCGGCCCGAGGAGCCCGAAGGCCCCGCCCATGCAGGGGCCGCAACAGGGCGCCTCCACGAGGGCCCCGGCCTCGACGAACCGCTCGATGAACCCGGCACGGAGGGCTTTCAGGTACTCCAGCCGCGAGGCCGGGATGATGATGACCCTCACTCCCGGAGCGAATCTCCGGTTCCCGAGTACCTCTGCCACGTCCCTGAGGTCCTCGAACCGGCCGTTCGTGCAGGAGCCGATGAACACCTGGTCCACGTGGGTTCCGGCCACCTTGCCCACGTCCACCACATTATCCACGTGGTGGGGCACCGCCACCTGGGGAACAAGGTCTGAAACCTCATAGGAGCGCTCCTCGAGATAAGTCGCATCCGGGTCCGCCGCGAGCCCGAACGGTTCCAGGGCCCTCCTCCCCTTCAGGTACTCCCAGGTAATCCAATCGGGCGGGACGATGCCTGCCTTTGCGCCCATCTCGACCGCCATGTTACAGCAGGTCATCCTCCCTGCCATGTCCATCTTTGTCATGGTCTCACCGGTGAACTCAAGGGCCCGGTAGGTGGCCCCGTCGGCGCCGATGTCCCCGGCGATGGAGAGGATAAGGTCCTTCGGGCCGACCCGGTCCGGGAAGGCCCCGTTCACCTCAAGCCGGATGGTCTCCGGGACCCTGAAATAGAGTGCCCCGAACTTGAGGACGAAGCCCATGTCCGTAGAGCCGATCCCCGTCGCAAAGGCCCCGGTCGCCCCGTACATGCAGGTATGGGAGTCGGCCCCGACCACGATCTCCCCGGGGGCGGCGAGGCCCCGCTCCTCGACCACCTGGTGGCAGACCCCCTCGAAGAGGTCGAGGTTCTGTATCCCCTGCTCCTCGGCGAACATCCGCATGAAGATGTGGTTCTGGGCCGCGGGGATGGAATCGGCGGGCACCTGGTGGTCGAAGAGCATGATGACCTTCTCCGGGTCAAAGACCCTCTTCCCGTCCATCTCCCGGAACTTCTGGATGGCCAGGGGGCCGGTGATGTCATGGATCATGGCCGCGTCGACGGGCGACATCACCACCTCCCCGGCCGCGACCTCCCGCCTGCACCCGCGGGAGAAGACCTTCTCGACGTATGTCGCTCCCATGGACGAATCCCGGAGATCAATGGACGGGGGAGGGTATTGTTGTTTCGGGAAGGGAGGGTCCGAAGGACCCGGCCTGAAACCGAGCATGTGCAACGCAGTTGCATGTCCGGCTCCTC
>DATKKN010000153.1:0-5452 GCA_035542895.1 Methanomicrobiales archaeon
ACGAAGACCACCGCCGCACCGGCGTCGTGCTCCCCGAGGGCGTCCCGGATGCTGTTATACACGGGGATCCCCTGGACGTCCTGGCCGCCCTTCCCCGGAGTTACGCCGGCGACGATGCCCTTCCCCCCTACCTCCCGGGCATAGGACTGCATGAGGGGGATGTGGAACTTCCCCTGGTTCCCGGTCGCGCCCGTGACGATGACCCCGGTGGTCCGGTCGGCGTATATCATCGGGTCGCCTCCACGGCAGCCTGAACGGCCTCGTCCATGGTCCCGAACATGATATAGCCCTTTCCTGCGAGGAGGGCCCTCCCCTCGTCCTCGTTCACCCCGGCGAGCCGGACCATGACCTTCTGGGAGATCCCGGCCTCCAGGATCCCCTTCGCCACTTCGTCGCACCGGGTGATCCCCCCCAGGATGTTGAGCACGATGACCCGGACCGGCGGCAGGCCGGCCACGAGCTGCACCGCATGCCTCACCCGCTCCCGGTCGGCCCCGCCGCCCACGTCGAGGAAGTTCGCCGCCTTTCCCCCGTAGAGGGCGATGAGGTCGATGGTCGCCATCGTGAGGCCGGCGCCGTTCCCGATGACCCCGATCTCCCCGTCCAGGTCGACGTACGAGAACCCATGGGCCTCGGCCTCCCGCTCCCGCCCGGTCTGGGCCCGGCCCTTCTCGAGCTTCTGGCGTGCGAGGGCGCTATCGTCGACGATGATCTTCGCGTCGGCGGCGATGATCCCCGTTGGCGTTGCCGCGAGGGGATTGATCTCGGCAAGGATGGCATCCTTCTCCCGGAAGATGCGGTACAATTTGTTCACCACGGGGGAGAGGTCCTTTGCTATGCCCCCGAGGAGATCCCGGAGGGCAAAGGGCGGGACCTCGGCGAGGAGCGGCGAGACCATGATCCGCTTCACGGCCCCGGGCCGGTCCTGCGCCACCGATTCGATCTCGACCCCGCCCGACTCGGCGAAAAGGACGAGAGGTTGCCGGGAGGACCGGTCCACGGCGATGGAGAGGTAGTACTCTCTCTGGATCTCCAGCCGTTCCTCGGCGAGGATCTCTTTCACGGGGATCCCTTTGATATCCTTCCCGAAGAGGGCGGCGGCACCCCTGGCGGCCTCATCCTTCTTCGTGACGATTATCCCGCCGGCCTTCCCCCTTCCGCCGACCGGGACCTGCGCCTTCAGGACGATCTGATCTCCGAACATCCCAAGGTGGGATTCGAGCTCTCCGGGGCTCCTGACGACCACCCCGGCAGGAACCGGGATGGCGTATGCCTTCAGGATGTCCTTTGCCTCGTGCTCCGAGAGCCTCATCCCTTCTTCCCCCTGACGAGCTCCATCCCTTTTTGTAATGCGGCGAGGTTCAGCTTTTCGGTTCCCTTCGGGACGCTGTCGAGCACCGCTTTCTCGATGGCGTCATCCGACACGATCCCGGTCGCCGCGACTACCGCGCCGAGCATGACGATGTTCGCCACGATGACCTTCCCGAGTGTGTTCCTCGCCTCTGAGGTCGCCGGGATCTCGCGGAAGGTGCAGCCCGGCCGGCCTTCGACCATGTCCGAGTCGATGAGCATGACCGCCTCCTTCGGGGCCTTTGCCCCGTACCGCTCGAAGCCCTCCTGGGACATGATGACATAGATGTCCGGGACATGAACTTCGGGGTAGAGGATGGGCTCGTCGTCGATGATCACCGCGGACATGGAAGCCCCGCCCCGGGCCTCTGGGCCATAGACCTGGGTCTGGACCGCGTGCTTCCCGTCGTAGAGGGCCGCCGCCCTCCCCAGGATGACCGCGGCGAGGATGATCCCCTGCCCGCCGAAGCCCGAGAACCGGACCTCGTGTCTCATGGCGACACCCCCATCGCCGGCAGGTTCCGCCGGACAAACTCCCCCACGGTGAACATGTCTCCCGGGACCGGCTTTCCCTCGGCGACGAGCCGGTTATACTTCTGGAGGAGGATTGCATGGTCCTTCAGGTACTCCACCGTTTCGGAGACCTCCCTGAGCTTGTTCCTCCGGCCATATGCCGTGGGGCACTGGGTGAGGACCTCGATGAGGGAGAAGCCCGGCGTCTCGAGACCGGTCTGGATAGCCCTCGTGAGCTCCTTCACATGGTACGAGGTCCAGCGGGCGACGTGGTTCGCCCCTGCCGCGACGGCGAGGGCCGAGAGGTCGAAGACCCCTTCGCCCGAGCCGTACGGCGTTGTCGTGGTCATCGCCCCCCGGGGCGTGGTGGGGGACCCCTGGCCGCCGGTCATCCCGTAGATCCAGTTGTTCATGCAGACGACGGTTATGTCGATGTTCCGCCGGCAGGCATGGATGAAGTGGTTCCCGCCGATGGCGGCGAGATCTCCGTCGCCGGTGAAGACCACCACGTGGAGCCCGGGCTTTGCGAGCTTGATCCCCGTGGCAAACGCGAGCGGCCTGCCGTGCGTGGTGTGGAGGGAATCGGTCCTGATATACCCCGGTGCCCTCGATGAGCACCCGATCCCCGAGACAAACACCGTCTCCTCCCACTTCCACCCCAGGGTATCGACGGCATGGAGGGTACAGTTGATGACCGTCCCGTTCCCGCAGCCGACGCAGTAGATGGTCGGGAGCCGGTCGACCCGGTACCAGTCCCGGAAGCTCATCGCGAACCCTCCAGGGCCTTCCCGAGTTCGGCGGGTGTGTGGAGGTCCCCCCCGATCTTCGGGACCGGTATAACCGGTACATCCGTGTGCCGCTCGATCTCCCTTGCCATCTGCCCGAGGTTCATCTCGGGGACGAGGAAGGCCTTTGCCTCCGGGAACTCCGCGAGAGCGAACTCGGGAAAAGGCCAGACGACCCTGAGCTGCAGGTGGCCGATCCGCTCCTTCGGCCGGTCATGGAGCACCTGGTGGACGGTGCGGGTCGGCGCACCGTAGGAGATGAAAACCTGCTCGGCGTCGGGGTTCGTGACCAGGTAGTCGGCCATGTCTTTCCGTGCCGATTCCACCTTCCGGACAAGGCGGGTCACGAGCCGCTCGTGGGCAGGCGGGTTCGTCGCCGCCGGGTAGCCCCGCTCGTCGTGGGTGAGGCCGGTCACGTGGACCCCGTAGCCCTCGCCGAAGACCGGGAACCCCGGGATGTCGTCATCGCCGGCCTTGAAGGGAAGAGTACCGGGCTCGAGCTTCCTCCTCGTGAATACCTCCACGGAGTCGGGTATGGTGAGCCTCTCGCGCATATGTCCGATGATCTCGTCTCCCATGAGGAAAGCGGGGACCCGGTACCGCTCGGAGAGGTCGAAGGCCTTCACCGTGAGCTCGAACATTTCCTGGACCGAGGACGGCGAGAGGGCGATGATGCTGTAATCCCCGTGGGAGCCGAACCGGCACTGGAGCATGTCCCCCTGGGCGGCAAGGGTTGGCTGTCCGGTCGAAGGGCCGCCCCGCTGGATGTTCACTACCACGCAGGGGGTTTCGGTCATCGCCGCGTAGCCGATGTTCTCCATCATCAGGGAGAAGCCCGGGCCCGAGGTGGCGGTCATTGCCCGGGCCCCCGTCCAGGCTGCCCCGATGATCGCCGCGATGGAGGCGATCTCGTCCTCCATCTGGACGAACACCCCCTTTTGTTTCGGGAGCCTGAGGGCCATGTGCTCGGCGACCTCGGTTGACGGGGTGATGGGATAGCCGGCGAAGAACCGGCAGCCCGCCGCGAGGGCACCCTCGGCGCAGGCGGTGTTCCCCTGCATGAACTCGACCCGGCTCAAAACTCGATCACCACCTTCTGGGATTCATTCTCCTTCTCGTCGTCCCAGCGGATGGCCTGGTCGGGGCATATCATCTGGCAGAGGCCGCAGAGGGTCCGGCCATAGAGCTTCTGGAGCCGGCAGTTGGGGCAGCGCTCGGGCCGGTCGAGCTCGGGGAGGATGATCCCCCGCTCGTTCTGCTCCTTCCCCTCTTTGAAGATCCGGTAGGGGCAGACGAGCATGCAGAGGTTGCAGCCCTTGCACCGGTCGCTGTCGATGACGAGCTTCATGGCGAGCTTCCTACCCAGTATGAAACCGCGCCTGACATTGTGCTTTCGCTTCCTCCCATACCCGGCCAAAGAGGTCGGTCCCATGGGCATCGATCCCCACCACGAGGGGGAGATGGTCGAGTTCGATGGCCCAGACCGCCTCGGCCATGCCGAGATCAGGGAAATAAACGCCCCGGAGCCGCATCCTGGATGCCGCGAGGGCGGCGCATCCGCCGGTGAAGGCAAGATAGACCGCCCGTCCTCTGAGGAGCTCCACGACATTTCGCCCCATCCCTCCCTTGCCGATAATCCCCCGCACCCCGGCATCGAGGAGAAAACCGGTCAGGGCATCCATCCTCGCCGAGGTCGTGGGCCCTGCGGCCACGATCCTCTCCCCGGCAACAACCGGCCCGCAGTGGTAGACGACGGCGCCCCGGGGGTCGAAGGGGATCCCGTCCTCCTGCATCCGGAGGTGGGCCTCGTCCCTCGCCGTGAACACCGTCCCCGACAGGGTCACCCGGTCGCCCGCCCGGAGGGAGAGGATCTCCTCACCGAGGGGGGTACAGAGCTCTGTCACCTCCAGCCCTCCACGACCCTCGTCGCCCGCCGCGAGGCCCAGCACTGGACGTTCACCGCGACGGGGAGGGATGCCGTGTGGCAGGCGGCCCGTTTCACCTTCACGGCGAGGGCCGTGGTGTCGCCGCCGAGGCCCATGGGGCCGATCCCGAGGGTGTTCACCGCGTCGCAGAGCTCCCGCTCGAAGGGATCCATGGTATCAACGGGGAGGAGGAGGGCCTCCTTCGCGAGGGCGGCGACGCCGTCGAAGGTGGACCCGATCCCCACCCCCAGGATCACGGGCGGGCAGGGCCTTCCCCCCGCGAGGGCGACCGTCTCGACGACGAACCGCTCCACGTCCCCCGTCCGGGTCGGGAGGAGCATCCCGATCCTCGAGACGTTCTCGGACCCGGCGCCCTTGGGGAGGACCGTGACCCTCAGTTCATCCCCGGGCTTCACATGGATGGCGGGGATCCCCGGCCCGGTGTTGTCCCCGGTATTCTTCCGGCCGCAGGGGTCCACGGCATTCGGCCGAAGCGGGATCCGCTCCGTGGCGAGGCGCACCCCGCGGGCGACGGCCTCCTCCATCGCCCGGGTATAGGGGAGGCCGGGGGGCAGGGTCAGGTAGACGACGGGGACACCGGTATCCTGGCAGATCAGGGACCTGCCCTTCCTGGCGAGCTCGATGTTCGCGAGGATATTCCCGAGTTCTCCCCGGGCCACCGGGTTCGTCTCCATCCCGTGAGCTGTGCGAATCGCCCCTTCAACGTCGCCCGGGAGAGCAGGTCCCTGATCTGCCAGGATACCGGAATCCCCGTCATCTACCTGACTCTGCCCCCCGTCCTCCCCTACACACGGGCGATGGAGGAGGCCGTCGCCCGCGGGGTGCGCCTCGCCACGGAGCGGATCCCGCTTCGGCCGA
>DATKKN010000154.1:0-6542 GCA_035542895.1 Methanomicrobiales archaeon
CGCTTCCGGATGGCCATGACGACATCCTTCAGGATGTTCGCCGGGACCACGTCGAAGCCGGCGAACTCGGTGGACCACATGGCCCGGCCCTCGGTGGCGGACCGGAGGTCGCCGGCAAACCCGAAGAGCTCGGCGACCGGCGCCTTCCCGGTCACCACGAACTGGTCCCCCTCGGTCTGCATGTCAAAGACCTGCCCCCTCCGCCCCTGGATCTGGGAGGTGGCGGCACCCATCTGCTCCTGGGGGACGTTGATCTGGATCTTCTGGTAGGGTTCCATAAGCACGTCACCCGCGATAAGCATCCCTGCCTTCACGGCCGCCCGCACCGCCGGTATGACCTGCGCCGGGCCCCGGTGGATGGCGTCCTCGTGGAGCTTCACGTCCACGAGCTTCACCTTGAGGTTCATGACCGGCTCGTCGGCGAGGGGCCCGCCGGCCATCGCCTCGTGGAAGCCCTCGAGGACGAGCTCCATGGTCTCGTTCAGGTACTGGACCCCCTTCGTCATGTCGATGAAGACGTTCGTCCCTTCGATGTCCTTGATCCCCTTGGCCTCGTCCTTTTCGAAGCCGGCCTTCATGAGGACGGCCCGGCGCTCCACCTCCATCATGTTCATGGAGACCTCGCCGTTCCTTATCGCGGCTACCACCTGGGGCGCGAGGGGTGAGATGTCCAGATAGAAGCGGTTGTGCCGGTTCGGGGACTTGCCCTCGACGCTCGCCGCCGATCCCGAGACGGTCTCCCGGTAGACCACGATGGGCTCGGAGGTGACGATCTCGACCCCCTTGTCCCGCTTGATCCGGTGGGTGATGATCTCCAGGTGGAGCTCCCCCATGCCGCTTATCAGGTGCTCCCCCGTCTCCTCGTTGATAGAGACCTTCACCGTCGGGTCCTCCTTGGCCACCTGCCTGAGCACGTCCACGAGCTTGGGGAGGTCCTTCATGTTCTTCGCCTCCACGGCCACCGTCATGACCGGCTCGCTGTAGTGCTTGAGGGACTCAAACGGGGTCATCTCCATCAGGTTCGTGACCGTGGAGCCCACGATGGCGTCCCTGAGGCCGGTCACGGCAATGATGTTCCCCGCCGGTATCCCTCCCTCCACCTCGTTCCGCTCGGGCCCCATGAAGATGCCCACCGATTGGAGCCGGTTGCCCTTCTTGGCCGTTCCCATGACATAGACCTCGAGCCCCCTCTGGACCTTCCCGGAAAAGAGCCTCCCCGTCGCCACCTCGCCGGCGTGGGGATCGAAGGAGATGTCGGTGACCATGAGGCTCACCGGGCCGTTCGGGTCGCAGGCGAGCATGGCCTTTCCCTCGGGGGTAGTCTTGTCCCCGTGCCAGATGACGTTGATCCGCCGGGTCTGGGCTTCGAGGGGGTTCGGGAGGTGGTGCACCACCATGTCGAGGATAACGGAGCAGATGGGGCTCTGCTTTGCGAGCCACTTCTGGTCATTGTCCCGGCACTTCTCGTACACGTCCTTGAAGGATACCCCCGACTTCCTCATGAACGGGACCGACACCGCCCACTTGTAGAGGGCCGAACCGAAGGCCACCGAGCCGTTCGCGGCATCGATCTTCCAGCCCTTCTGGTACATCTCCTCGTTCATGCCCCGGATGAGCTTGTTGATCTTGTCGATGACTTTCCCGAGCCGGATCTGCATCTCGGTCTCGTTCACCTTCAGCTCGTTCACGAGCCGGTCGACCTTGTTGATGAAGAGGATGGGCCGGACCTGCTCCTTGAGGGCCTGCCTGAGCACCGTCTCGGTCTGGGGCATGGGTCCCTCCACCGCGTCCACGAGGACGACCGCGCCGTCCACCGCCCGCATGGCCCGGGTCACGTCGCCGCCGAAGTCCACGTGGCCGGGGGTGTCGATCATGTTGATGAGGTACTCCTGGCCCTCGTACTCGTGGACCATGGAGACGTTGGAGGCATCGATGGTGATGCCCCGGGCCTGCTCCATCTCGTCGGAGTCCATGAAGAGCTGCTTCCCTGCGAGCTCCTCGGAGATCATCCCTGCGCCGGCGAGGAGGCTGTCCGAGAGGGTGGTCTTCCCATGGTCGATGTGGGCGACGATCCCGATGTTCCGGATGCGCTCCGGCTTGTCCATCAGGGTGGTTACCCGTGCTACGATCTTTTCTGCTCGAGTCATGATTTCCCTTCGAAAAAAGGATGGTTCCTTATCGGGAAGCCTTCGCGATCCGCTCGCGCTCCTCCCTTTTCGTCACTGAATAGCACTTCGAGTCGCCCCGGGCGGCAGCGATGAGCTCGTCGGCGAGGACCTCGGCGACGTACTTCTTGTTCTTATGGGAGGCCGAGTACACCCCCTCGCAGATGAACCTGATGGCAGAGTTCACCCGGCGCAGTGGCGCGGTATCGACGGACTTGGGGACATTAATGCCGCCGTACTTGAGCCGGACGGTCTCCTCGCGGGGGCCCGCCTGCGAGATGGCGTCAACGAGGACCTGGACCGGGTTCTTCTTCGTCTTCCGGTGGACGATGTCGAAGGCCTCCTTCGTGATCCGCATCGTGCGGTGCTTCTTCCCCGTGTTCATCTCGGTCTGCATGAGCCGGTTGATGAGCCGTTCGACGATGAGCATCTCGCCCTTCGCGAACTGCTGTTTCGTCAGCTTGCCGCTCGAGTGGGGAACAATCATCGAGTGCAGGTTGATGTACCGCTTGAGGCCGGGGTCGGTCACCTCGACCTCGTTTAAGTCCCAGCGGTTGAAGAGGAGCCTGGGCTCCTTCTCCTCCTTCTCTTTCTCCGGGGCCTGGGGAACTGCCTCGACGACGGGCTCCTCCCCCTTCGCCTTCTGGAGGATGGCCCGGGCCGCCTCCTCCTTCTCCTTCCTCATCTCCTTCGGCTCCTTTGCCCCGGCCTTCGCCCCCTCCTCCTTCCTCGGGGCACGTTCCCTCTTTGGCCTCGGGGCCCTTTGCAGCTGCTCCTTGGCAGGCTCCCTCTCCTTAGGGGCTGCCACAGTCACCGGCTGCTCCACCGGCTGCTCTCCGTCTGCCACCTCCCTCACCTCACCTGCGCGGCTTCTCCTTCCTGCCGATGACGAGCTCACGGAGGGAGACGTTGTTCACCTTGGTCACCACGTACCGGACGCCGGGGATGTCCCCCATGGACCGCCCGAGCCGGCCGCCGATACCCTCGATCTCCACCTCGTCATGCTCATCGATGAAGTTGATGGCGCCATCGCCCACCGCAAAGGCGGTGACCTGCCGCCCGTTCTTGATCAGCTGCACCCGCACCGCCTTCCGGATGGCTGAGTTCGGCTGCTTGGCCTCGATCCCGATCTTCTCGAGCACGATCCCCCTCGCCTGGGGCGAGCCCTCCAGGGGGTCGGCCTTCTCGTCGAGGTGGAGGAGCCGGCGCGCATAGCGCTTGTCGCTCCACCTGAATTTTTTCGAGTCCCGCGCAAGTTTTCTCGCTGCGAATTTACCGAGTCCCATCAGATGTCCCCGTTCTCTGGTTTCTCAGGATGCAGATCCTAAAGCATGTGAGGTCTAAATTTTCGCGCGGAGAGGATTTATATATTGTGGACCGGGCGGGTCGACGGGAGGGGCGGGACGGGCCGGCACCGGGGGCATTATATCCCCTGCCGCCCCATAAACTCGGCTATGGAGACCTCGAAGGGCAAGAGCCCGAGAGAGAGCGTGAAGGGTAAAAGCCCGAGCGGGAACCAACAGGCCGAAGGCCTGGTGGTGAGACTGCAGGGCGAAGCCCCGGTGACGACCATCATCTACAAGGAGGTCTGGTTCGATGCCTCCCACCGGCTCCTCCACTACGAGGGGAAGTGCCGGAACCTCCACGGCCACCGGTGGAGGGTCGAGGTCTGGCTTTCGGGGGAACCGGACCTGAAGACCGGGATCCTCGTGGACTTCAACTTGATCAGGGAGGTCGTCGAGCGGTTCGACCACCAGGTAATCCTGAACCGGGAGGACCCGATGGTCGCCTGCCTGGAGCAGTTCCAGCCGGTGGTAAAGACCGAGGGGGACCCCTCGAGCGAAGTGCTCGCGGGGGAGATCCGGAGGCTCCTCAACCGGGAGTGCGGGCTCTCCGGGAAGGGGGCGCGGGTCACCCGGATCCGGGTCTGGGAATCGGACACCTGCTGCGCCGAGCAGACCTATGAAGATCAGTGAGATCTTCCGGTCCATCCAGGGCGAGGGCAGGAGCCAGGGGCTTGTCACCACTTTTGTCAGGCTCGCGGGCTGCAACCTCAACTGTTCCTGGTGCGACACCCCCTGTGCGCGGGAGGGCGGGAAGGAGGTGCCCGTCGACGACGTCTTCCAGGCCGTGGAGTTCTCCTCCTGTAACCGGGTCTGCATCACGGGAGGGGAGCCGCTCCTCCAGCTGGACGAGGTGGTCGCCCTTGCGAGGCGGCTCGACGAGGCAGGGTACTGCATCGAGATCGAAACGAACGGGACCATCGACTTCTCGCGGGTCCGGCCCTATGCCTCCATCTGCATGGACGTGAAGTGCCCCTCCTCGGGCGAGGAGAGCGACCTCTCCCTCCTTTCGCAGATCGGGGATGAGGATTCGGTGAAGTTCGTAGTGAAGGATACGGAGGACCTGGACTATGCACGAGAAGTCATCGCGGCCCACCCGATCCGGGGCGAGTACCTCGTCTCACCCGTGTTCGGGTCGGATTACGGCGCCCTGGCATGGCAGGTGCTGGACCGGAACATGCCGGTGAGGTTCCAGGTCCAGCTTCATAAAATCCTCGGGATGCGATGAGAATGACACGCGGCTTCGACAGATCCCTGGTGTTGGCGTGACCGAAATTTACCGCGGAAAGAGGCTCCGGGTGGTGAAGGAGATGTACCGGCTCCCCTCGGGGCGTGAGAAGGAACGGGTCGTGATCCATCCGGGGGATGCGGCCGCCATGCTCCCCATTGACGGGGACACCTGCATCCTCCTCCGCCAGTTCCGTTTCGCCATCGGGGAATACCTCTGCGAGGCACCGGCCGGGACGATGGACCCGGGGGAAAGCCCCCTCGATACGGCAAGGCGGGAGCTTATCGAGGAAACCGGCCTTGCGGGGGAGACCTTCACCCCGAAGGGCTTCATCTACACGACACCGGGATTCACCACCGAGAAGATCCACCTCTTCGAGGTCCAGGGACTCACCCCTTCCCGGGAGTTCGCAAAGGACGAGGACGAGGAGATCGAAGTGGTGCGGGTCCCCGTGTCCGAGGCGCTCGAGATGGTCCGCGATGGCAGGATCCGGGATGCGAAGACCATCGCCCTAGTCGTCCGATGCCTGGGGTGAGGAGATGCGGCACCATCTCCTTCCCCCCGTTATCCTCCTCGCGGTGCTCATCCTCGGAGCGGGCTGTACAGGGACCGGGGGTGGAGCGGGAACCCCCGGCTCTTCCTGGTCTGTCCAGAATGACGGCTACCTCTCCCTTTCCTGTCCCTTTCCGACCCCGGTGAACGAACACGTTCTCGAGCAAAACGCCTCCCTCAATCTGTCCGAGATCTCGTTCCGCAATATCGACGAGGAAGTGTACGGGCTCCTCGCTGTCCCCCCGAACCCGCGTGGGGCGGTTATCCTCGCGCCTGGTGCCGGGATCACGAAGGAGATGGAGAAGGGACGGGTCGAGACCTATGCTATGGCCGGGTGTGCGGCCCTCGTCCTCGACCTCCGGGGGAACGGCGGGGAGACGCAGGGGCATGGCTTTGATCCCGAGCTTGATTACCTCGCCTTCAATGCGGGGACCTGGCCCGAGTTCTACAAAACCGCCTGTGACCTCGTCGTTGCACAGGAGCTCGTGTCCGGCCGGTGGCGAGGGCCGGTGTACGCGATGGGGGCCTCGAACGGCGGGAGGTACGCGGCCATCTCCGCGGCGGCCGACCCCGGGTTCGCGGGATACATCGGCGTCTCCACCTCGGGCTTTGGCCTCGCCGGGAACGAGTACTCAGGGAATGCCTCCCGGTTCCTCCTCTCCATCGACCCCGACCATGCCATCGGGAAGATCTCCCCGAGGCCAGTCTGGATCTTCCACTCGCGGCGGGATCCCATCATCAACTTCACCCAGGGCGAGGAGCTGTTCAGCCATGCCGGGGAGCCGAAGGAATTCATCGTGTTCAACGGGACCCACGGGGAAAACGACGAGGTGGACGGGAAGGTGATCCGGATCTGCACGGCGGAATGAATTTGTTTGAAATTAACGTCACTTTCACGGTGCAGAATCTTACTTTTTTATCCCATCAGATGAACGATTCTTCATGTCACACAAGTGTGGCGAAAAGCCGGGGCGGGGATTGTATTGGTCCGAAGAAACAGGTGAAGTCATTCGTCTTGATCAGGATTCAGATAGATTACCCCCCTGTCCGATAGACAAGAAGAGTTGCACCTGGGAGAAGGTACGGTAATTTTGACGTCAGGAGAGAGATTACATAATCCTTAAGTGAATCAAAAATTACTGATAAATTGGAGGGGTGACGATGGGGAGAGCACAATCTAAGTTGGAATTTTTTAACATCCTTCGAGAAGATCAATGCGAACCCGAGGCTATCTCCCAGCGCTCCAAAGAAGCC
>DATKKN010000155.1:0-2824 GCA_035542895.1 Methanomicrobiales archaeon
ATACGAGGATGACCAATATTTCCTCCATGGCACGGTCGCCCCCCCGGCACGACGTCGTGATCTTCTGCGGGGGAAGGGGGACGCGCCTCTCGGAGAAGACCCGGGAGATGCCCAAGCCCCTCATCGAACTCGGGGAGTACCCCATCCTCTGGCATATCATGAAGATTTACGGGCACCACGGCCTCAACCGGTTCGTGCTCGCTCTCGGGTACAGGGGGGAGATGATCTCCGACTACTTCCTGAACCGGTACCCCCTCGCCCGGGACTTCACCGTGCGGCTCCCTGACCCGAAACCCCCGAAGGCACCCGAGGACTGGGAGATAACCTTCGCCCAGACGGGCATCGAGTCAAAGACCGCCAAGAGGCTCCTCCTCTGCCGGGACCATATCCGGACCAGGCCCTTCATGGTCACCTACGGGGATGGCATCGCCGACATAGACCTCGATGCCCTCGCAGCGAGGCACCGGAAGCTGCGGAAAGAGCACGACGTGGTCGCGACCATCACCATCACCCGGCCGTACTCCAAGTACGGCATCGTGAAGCTCGACGGGAACCTCGTCGAGACCTTCCGGGAGAAGCCCCTGATGGACGAGTACATCAACGTCGGGTTCATGGTGGTGGAGGACGGGATCTTCTCCTATATCCGGCCGGGGGAGGACGTCATGTTCGAGGAAACCCTCCAGGAGGTGGCCGGCGACGGGAGGCTCGGTTACTACGTCCACGGGGGGTTCTGGCACGCCATGGACACGTACAAGGACTACGAGGACCTGAACCGGATGTGGAGGGAGGACCCGCAATGGAAGATCTGGCGAGACTGAAGACATGGAAGGGGCGGAGAGTCCTCGTAACCGGCGGGACCGGGGTCGTGGGGACGAACCTGGTCAACCGGCTGGAGGGCCTGGGCGCCGAGGTGACGGCCCTCGTCCGGGACTGGGTGCCGAGGAGCAAAATCCTGGGGTACTGGCTCTCCGGAGAGTCCGGGGTGAACCTCGTCCGAGGTGACCTCGAGGACTATGCCCTCCTCGAGCGGACCATTGCCGAGTACGAGACCGAGTTCATCTTCCACCTCGGGGCGCAGACCATCGTCCCCGTCGGGAACGCCTCGCCGGCCGGCACCCTCCGGGCGAACGTCCTCGGGACCTGGAACCTCCTCGAGGCGGCCCGGGTGGTGAGCGCCTATGCGCCGCAGATCCGGGGCATCTGCGTCGCTTCGTCGGACAAGGCATACGGTGCCTCGGAGAAGCTTCCCTATACCGAGGACCAGCCCCTCGCCGGGACCCATCCCTACGAGGTCTCCAAGAGCTGCGCAGACCTCATCGCCCGGTCCTACGCGGCCACCTATGGCCTCCCCGTAACGGTCGCCCGGATGGGGAACATCTACGGCCCGGGTGACCTGAACTTCAACCGGGTGATACCGGGGACCATCAGGAGCCTCCTCGCCGGCGAGCGGCCCCGGATCCGTTCCGACGGGACCCCGGTCCGGGAGTACTTCTTCGTCGGTGATGCGGTGGAGGCATACCTGACCCTCGCGGAGAAGGCCGGGGAAAAAGGGGTGAAGGGCGAGGCCTTCAACTTTTCGAGCGGGGAGAAGGCGACGGTGCTCGGGGTTGTCGGGATGATCACGAGGAAGATGGGCCTCGGGATGAAACCGGTCATCCTCCGCGAGAGCCGGCACGAAATCCAGGACCAGTATCTTGCCATCGGGAAGGCAAAGAAGGTCCTCTCCTGGAGGCCCGCGTACACCCTGGACAAAGGTCTCGACCTCACCATCCCCTGGTACCGGGAGGTATTCGGATGATCGACGGCGTGAAGGTCATACCCCTGAAAACCATCCTCGACGAGCGGGGGATGGTCAGGCACATGCTCCGGCGGACCGACCCCCACTTCTCGGAGTTCGGGGAGATCTACTTCTCGGTCGTCTTCCCCGGCGCCATCAAGGCCTGGCACCGGCACAGGAAGATGGAGCTCAACTACGCCGTGGTCGCGGGGAACATCAAGCTCGTCCTCTGGGACGGCCGGAAGGGTTCCCCCACCCGCGGGGAGACCCAGGAGATCTTCATGGGCGAGGACAACTACGTCCTCGTGAAGGTCCCGCCCATGGTCGTGAACGGTTTCACCGCACTCGGGAACGACCGTGCCATCGTCGCGAACTGCGCCTCCCTGCCCCATGACCCGGCCGAGATCGAGCGGCTCGATCCCTTCGACCCGGAGATCGGTTACACCTGGGACAGGAAGTACGGGTGAGCCCGGGGCACTCCATGGCAGGTATCAGCCGGGTCCTGGTCACCGGGGCCCATGGCTTCATCGGGTCCCACCTTACCCGGGCGCTCATCGGGGAGGGGTATGAGGTGGGTATCCTCAGGCGGGAAGCATCCGACCTCCACCGGCTCAGGGACCTCGGAGGGCAGGTCGTCCACCATGTCGCCGATCTCCGGGACCCGGCGTCGGTCCAGGCCGCGGTGGAAGTGGCATGCCCCGAGGCCGTTATCCACCTCGCCACTTACTATGCCGTCGAGCACCGGCCGGGGGAGGTGGGAGTGATGATGGACACGAACGTGAAGGGGACCGTCGCGCTTCTCGATGCCTCGCGGGAGGTGGGTGTCACCTTCTTCCTGAACACGGGCACCTGCGCGGTGTACCGGGAGAAGGAGATCCCTCTCACCGAGACCGATCCCGTCTCACCCCAGAACCTCTATGCCCTCACCAAGCTCCAGGCCGAGGAGGCATGCCGGTTCTATGCTGACCGGTTCGATGTTCCAGGAGCGACGCTTCGCCTGTTCCCGCCCTATGGGCCTGCCGACAACGAGCGCCGGCTCATCCCGTA
>DATKKN010000156.1:0-9405 GCA_035542895.1 Methanomicrobiales archaeon
CAAATAGCTGGATGCCCTTCCCTCCCTTTATGCAGAAGATCCTGAGAACCGAGCGGTGCGGGGACGGTGTCAACGTGGTCTGGAAGAAAAACGGGAAGGAGACGACCTCGTACTTCTCCTTCACCCAGCTCATCGACATGCAGGTGAACGCCCTCGACCTCCTCCGGCACGCCGGAAGCTGGGGCATGGACGAGAAGACCGGAAAGGTCGTCCTCGCGGTGTAAGCCATCTCCCCGCTTTTTGAGGGAGACCGGAGAGAAAGAAGAGACGGAGCGTATCCAGTCATATGCACCAGATACTGAGGACCGAACGGGTGGGGGACGGGATCCGGGTGGCCTGGGAGGAAGACGGGAAGGAGAAGACGTCATACTTCACCTTCGCCCAGCTCATCGACCTGAAGGTGAATGCCCTCGATGCCCTCAACATACCGGGGAACTACGGCATCGATGAGAAGACGGGGATGATCCGCTTCATGGCCTGGTGCCAGCCGTCACGGCATCAGGAATAGCCCCGCATCGTGACGTTCTCCACGGGCTGCTTCTCCGTCGGCGTCGCGATCTTCCCGAACTTCCCCTCGTAGTCGGCCATGCTCGTCCCGAGGACCTCGAGGAAGTTCTTCGCGTGCCTGGGGCTGATGGAGACGATGGCCTTGGCCCGGGCCTGGGTCGTCCCCGGGATCTCGTGGAGGAAGATGAAGGTGAACTCGTCCTCCTTGTAGGCGATCTGGATGCGGTTCGCGTATACGGGGTCCAGGTCCTGGGGTATATGGACCTGGATCTCCCTCGGGTTCGGGTTCAGGAGGTATCCCTCCTTCTTCCGCGAAAGATTGAGATCTTTGTCCGGGTCATAGGGAAAAATTTTACTCCTCCTGCAATAAGGCTATGTCTGGCTGACGGGATGAGACGGCGGGCGCAGGGTCGTGGCCGGGGCAGGCCGGGAGGAGGACCGGGAGATGCCGGGTACCCTTGTCTCGGTCTCTGAGATCGTCCGGTGCCACTTCTGCCCGGTCCGGTTCTCCATCGAGCGGAAGCTCGAGGTCCGGGAATCCCCGAGATATACCATCGCGAAGCAGGTCTCCTCGCACCTCGGGGGCGACCTGGACGGGGATGCCATCTGGGAGGAGGTGCAGGCCATCCTCCCGGAGATCGACCCCTCCTTCCGGGCCTATCTCCGCACCTCCATCGAACGATGCGGCGCCGGGGCCTGGAGGATCCCTGTCGAGACCGAGGTACCCGTCCGGTCCGACCGGTTCGGGATCCGGGGGCTCGTGGACAAGATCTTCGACGGCGAGCCCTCCTTTGCCATCACCCGCCCGACCGAGTCCCCCGCCGCCGGGGTTTCGGGCGCGGACCGGATCCGGGTCGCTGCCTATGCCCTCTGCGTCAGGGAGAGCCTCGGCCTCCCCGCCGCCCAGGGCGAGGTCGAGTATATCCCGTCGGGGGAAATCCGGGTCTCTACCCCCCAGCCCCGGGACCGGCGGGCGGTGATCCGGGCCGCCGGTACCGTCCGGCGGATACGTGAGGGGCACATCCCGAAGAGGCCGCTCTCCGCTCCCTGCGGGGGCTGCCCGTACCGGGAGAAATGTCACGCAGGGGGAAAAAGGCTCTCCGACCTGTTCAGGTAAGGCCGGGGGACGAAGCGGGGTCAGCCTTCGTCGCCGACGAGGGTCCGGGAGATGATATACTCCCCCTTCGCCACCCTTGTCGTGCCCACGACGAGCCAGGCCTGGCTGCCATGCCTCTCCAGGACACCGGCTGCCTCGACGATCTCTCCGGGCAATGCCTGGCCGCTGTAGGTGTGGGTGAAGGAGACAATCCGGTCCACCACCTCGTGATCCACGAGGTACACGGAAGGGCTGTCAAAGGAGAGGGAGGCATCCGTCACCCGTGCCTCGATGGTCATCCTCCGGATCCTTTCACCCTCGGGGACCGGTTCCCCGTCCAGTTCGCCATAGGAGCGGGTGAAGAGAAGGTCGAAGTAGGTCCCGCCGATGATCCCCCGGTTCCACTTCCGTTTCTCGTGGGCGAGGAAGACCCCGAAGGAGATCTCCGGTTCCCGCTTCGCGTACACCGTCCGCCACGTCCCCTCCGGGATACCGGGGACGGTTCCCGCCTCCATGGCTTTCCTGAGGGATTCACGGGCCGAAAAAAAGGCCCTTCCATAGGCCACGAGGTCTATATCAGAGCCGGGCGATTCCATCCCCAGGAGCCGGGACCCCGTGCAGCCGAGGGCCCCCGGGGGAAGGGCGAAAAGATCGGCGAGGACCCTGACCCGGCGGTCCCTGCCGGCACAGAAGTCGAGCCGCTCCTCGGGCTTGTAGACCCGCTGCACGTCCGCGAGGGGGATGCGGAGGAACCGGCCGGTGTAGGAGGGCTTCTCGCGCCGCACGAGATCGAAGGACTCCTCGAATTCGGCCTTCCGGTAGCGCACCCCGTCAGGGCTCATCCGGTCACCGGAGGGGTCGGGTACATAGCGGAGGATGCATCCTGCCCGCTCGGCATTGTCATAGGTCGCCACCGAGTAGATCCACCCGTCCCGGTCCTCGATAAAGTCACGGAGGCGGAGGGGTCTCGGGGGTTTCAAGAAGGTCCCCCGCCCCGTACCCGGAGCCAGGCCACCACCTCGCCTGCAAGGGCTCCCGGGCGGAGAATCGTACCCCCGTCGAGATCCACGACGGTGCTCGGGGTGCCGGGAAGGATGCCCCCGTCCACGAGGAGGTCGCGCGGGACCCGGACCTCCCCGGGGCTCACCGGGGCGGCCCCGCCCGAGACGTTCGCCGAGGTCGCCGTGATGGGAGCGTCGAAGCCCGTGATGATCCGGAGGGCCAGGTCGTTCGCCGGCATCCGGATCCCGATCCTCCCCGTCCCACCCGTGAGAAGGTCCGGTATACAGGACCGGGCCCCGAGGATAACCGTGACCGGGCCGGGGAGGAACCGGCCGATGAAATCGAGGGCGCGGTCATCGGCGAAGGCGATGGCGCAGAGCATCTCGGGGTCAGAGACCGCGACCGAGACGGGCTTCCCGGGGGGGCGGCCCTTGGCCTCGAAAACCCGGTCGATGGCATCGTCCGAGAAGGCGTCCCCCCCGAGGCCATAGACGGTGTCCGTGGGATAGACGATGATCCCGTCCCGTCTGAGGACCTGCACGGCCCTCTCCACGATGTCCATCTAGAACTCCTCGCCCCTCACCCGGCTGATGTCGAACCTGGCAAACCGGGAGACGTGCATCACGGCAAAGACCCCCGCCTGGATCGGATCGGTGACCACGAGGTCCGCGTGCCTGGGGACCGAGCCTGCCATCTTGAGGGCAATGACCGGGATCCCGGCCACCTTCACCCGGTCCACCGCCTCGGAGATCTTCCCCCCCATGAGGGAGCCTGCAAGCACGAGGATGGAGGCCCGGGGGAGCCGGATCACGGCATCGACGGCCTGGGCCAGCTCGTCCTCCCCGACGAGGGGGATGGTATCCACCGAGATCCGCTCGCCCCGGATGTTGTGCCGGTCGGCCTCGTTCACCGCCCCCATGGCCACCTGGGCAACCTGCGCCCCGCCGCCGATGACGATGACCCGGGAGCCGAAGATCCGGGAGAATGGGGCATAGGTCATGACGTCCCGGACCGGCGGGAGGTTGAGGAGGTCGGCGATGAGGAGGTCCCTGTCGTCCCCGCCCTCGAGCTCGAAGTAAAGGGAGGCGCAGCCGGTGGCCGGACCAGACGGGATGAGCGACTGCTGGACGATGAGGATGTTCACGTTATGGTCAGCGACCACCGTCGCGATGTCCCTGAGGACCCCGGGCCGGTGCTCGCAGGTGATGCTTATCCCGAAGATATCAGGGGTCTCCATAGGATCCTTGATGCGATAGCCGGGATTCGAACCCGGGCTAAAGGCTTGGGAAGCCTCTGTCCTGCCGCTAGACTACTATCGCAGTATGCGTTAAAAGTATCGGGACTCCCCCATATAGATTCTTTCCCATCACGCCGTGCAGGCCTTCGGGAGGGTGAACCGGATCGCCGCCCCCTTCCCCGGCTCCCCCTTCACCCGGTCGTCGGCCCAGATACGGCCCCCGTACCCCTCGACGATCATCCGGGAGATGTACAGCCCCAGCCCCTTGCCGCTTTTCCTGCTCTTCCCCTTCTGGAACCGGTTGAAGATCAGCGGCTTCAGCTCGTCCGGGATACCGGGGCCGCTGTCCTCGACGGAAACGGTCACCCGGTCCCGGTCCTCGGCGACCTCTATCCAGATCTCTGACCCCGTACCCCCGAACTTCGCGCTGTTCCCGATGAGGTTCCTGAAGACCTCGGAGATGAGGCTGTTCGCGCATACCGAGGCGGTGGTCCCCCCGTAGTGGAGGGTGATGTCCGGGTGGTGGCCGAGCTCTGACCTGATGACCGGGTCGAGGTCGAGGGGCCGGTTCGCCTGGGACTGCTCCTGGATCCGCCGGATGGTCGAGACGTTCCTGATGATGTCCACGCTCTGGGTGATCGCGCTCTCCAGCTTCCGGAGCATCTCCCGCCCCTTCCCGGTCAGCATGTCGCCGAGGAGCTGGGCGTACCCGAGGCTCACCGTGTTCACGTTGTTGATATCGTGGGCCATGATGTCCAGGTAGAGGTTCGCCTTCGTGTTTGCCTCCCCGAGCTCCTCCTGGAGCAGCGTCTTTTTCACCGCGCTCCCGATGACCCGGGAGACGGATTCGAGCATCCGCATCTCGTTCATGTCCAGGGGACTCGATTTCCTGCAGCCCGCGGCGACGACCCCGAGCAGCTGGGTTCCGGCCGAAAGGGGGATGACCACAAAGGAGCTGATTCCCGGGAAGGGTGTCGGTCCAAAGGGCCGCAGTTCACCCGGTATCTCCGCGAGACCCCCGGCGAGGAGATGCCGGAAGGGCTCTCCTTCGAGATCGATGGATCCGAGGTCCTTTCTTGCCGGGCCGGGGAGGCCTTCCTCGTAGCGCAGGGAGGCCCGCTTCCCGTCAGGGTCAACGAGGAAGACCATCATGATCTCGGACACGAGGATCTCCCGGATCTTCTTTCCAGCCGTCGAGAGGATCTCGTCCAGCGTTGCCGATGTTGACGCGGCCGCGATGATCTCGTTCATGGCCGCGAGGACCCGGTTCCTGCGATCCAGGTTCCCGGACAGGTACGATATGATGGCCGCAACCCAGATGAAGACGAGGACGCGGATGAGGGCCTTGATAAGGGGATCGATGGAAAACCCCGTGAAGGTGTAGACGAGCACCGCGTAGCCCGCGCCGAGAATACCCGCGAATTCGATGGCCTTCCTCGGGTTCCGGTAGGCGTTCAGGAGGATGGGGATATAGTAGAGATGCGGGAAGACATCGGTCATCTCGTGGGTGACACTGAATATGGTCACCATCATCGCAAGGAGGGTGGTGAGCGGGATGGAGACGGCCCAGAGGATCTTGATGAGATCCTCGTCCGAGATCTTACCGGTTATGGGCATACGATCCCTGAAGGTACCTTGGAATGGGATTCCATATAGGCTATCCCTCAAAAAGGGAATGTGCTCCAGCGATACCCTTATCAGGGGCACCGGAGAACGATATTCTGCACCTGCGAAGGTGCCGGCGATTGTAAGTCCGACGTGCCTTGCGGCACGGCCCGGGTGGGCTGCGGGATTACTGAAGGGCCGAGAGAGGCTCTTTTAGGACATCCTGCTCTGGCTTACCGTCCCGGAGAGGAGGTTACCATGGCGAGAATGCATGCCCGCCGGAGGGGCAAGGCAGGGTCGGTCAGGCCGTACCGGAAGGAGCCCCCGGCCTGGTCCAACACCGATGCAAAGGAGATCGAGAAGGTCATCAGGGAGGAGCGCAAGCAGGGGAGGTCCTCGGCGGAGATCGGGCTCCTCCTCCGGGACAAGTTCGGGGTCCCCGACGTGAAGCTCGCGACCGGGAAGCGCCTCGGCCAGATGCTTCGCGAGATGGGGATGGAGTCAAAGATCCCTGAGGACCTCCGGAACCTCATCGGGAAGGCCCTCGGCCTCAGGAAGCACCTTGCCACGAACAAGAACGACCTGTACAACAAACGCCAGCTCCAGCTCATCGAGTCCAAGGTGCGCCGGCTCGTGAGGTACTACATCCGGGCAGGTTCGCTCCCGAAGGACTGGGTGTACAAGCCCGAGACCGCCGAGATCCTCCTCTCCCGCTGAAGAACATGGCCCTCGACGCAGACGCGGAACAGCTGGCCCACCACCTCCTCACCCAGGAGTACGTGGAGATCCATGCCCACCACGACGCCGACGGGATAGCGGCCGGGGCCATCATCGCGACCGCCATGCACCGGGCCGGCCGTGCCTTCCGGCTCAGGTGCAGCCCCCGGATCACCCCCGCGGATCTCACCGGCGATGCGGGGGTGCTCCTCTGCGACTTCGGGGCCTCCCGCGAGGACCTTCCCCCGCACGTCATGGTCATCGACCACCACCCGCCCCGGTTCGGCGGGGAGTTCCATGTAAACCCGGCCCGGGCTGAACCATCGGGAGGCGGCGAGGTCCCCGCCGCCGGAGCCGCGTACCTGGTCGCCCAGCACCTGGGCGAGAACCGGGACCTCGCCGGCCTCGCCCTCCTCGGGATGATCGGGGACCGGCAGGCCTGCACCGGCACGAACCGGGAGATCCTGAACGACGGGATCGCGAACGGGTACATCAGCCCGGGGCGGGGGATGACCCTCGCCGGAAGGAACATGGTCGAGGCCCTCGCCCTCTCCACCCATCCCTACCTCGCCGGGATCAGCGGCGAGGAGGAGACGGCGAGGAAGCTCGTGGAGGAGTGCAGCACCGACGGGAAGGTCTCCCTCGGGACCCTTCTCTCCCTGGCCGTCCTCAAATCGGGGGCTTCTGCATCGGCCGGCGCGCTTTCGTCCCTCTACGGGGACACCTACACGCTTGAGAAGGAGGCCATCAGCGACCTCCATGCCCTCGCCGCCGTGGTGGACGCCTGTGGCAGGGCGGGGATGGGCGGCCTCGCCGCCTCGCTCCTCCTCTCCCGGCGCATGCCCGGGAACGGGCCCTGGGAGGCCCTCCGGTCCTACCGGGCGAAGGTGATCGCGGCCATCCAATCGGCAGAGCCCCTGGACCGGGACGGCTGGTACGGGATCGGCGATGCATCGGTGAACGGCCCGGTCGCCGATGCCCTCACCCTCGCCCGCGAGGGGGACCGGCCGGTCTTCGTCTTCGCACCCGGCGACGGGGTCTGGCACGTCTCGGCCCGGTGTCCCGCGGGGGTGCGGATGGACCTCGAGACGGTCATCCGGAACCTTGCCCGGAGCTGCGACGGCGACGGGGGAGGCCACCGGTGCCGCGCCGGGGCTACCGTCAGTGCCCGGTACCTGGACCAGTTCAGGAAGGGCCTTGCGGAGGCGACCGCTGCATGATGCAGGTCACGGGGACCATCACGACGGCCCACTGCGACCCGGGCCGGGTCGCCCGCTCCCTCTCGCCCGACAACCTCGCGTCCATGAGGACCTTCCCGGGAGATGGCGTCGTGATTACCGAAATCGCGGGCGGTAACCTCCGGTCCATCATCGCATCGGTTGACGACTACCTGATGAACCTCGCCATCGTGGAGGACCTGTGCAGGTGAACTTCTCGCTGAAGGCGGACCTCGTCTTTTCGAGCGAGCTCGGGCCCGAGGCAAAGGATGCGGTTGACCTCGCCGTGAAGGAGGCGAACGAGAAGGTCTTTATAAAGGGGGTCCCGAAGGGGGTGCCACCGGAGGAGGTGGGGAGGATCACCGCGTGGGAGGCAGAGGAGAACATCCTGTTCATCGGGATCGAGAGCGGCGGGTACACGAGGGCCCACGACGCCCTCTTCCGGTTCCGGAAGCTCGTCGCCCAGGCCCTCGGGAAGCACCACCTGGGGCTCCGGGAGATCCGGGTGCGGGAGTTCCGGGTCGGGCTCACCGGCGAGGTCCCGGAGGCGGCCATTCCCAGGGTCCCCTTCATCCGGCTCGCGAGGCGGGAGGCGGGCAGGGTGCGTCTCGACCTCCAGGTAACCACCCAGGACCTGGAGAACCGGATCCCGGACCGGATCGTCAAGCTCATCGAGGAGAAGGGGGAGGCCGCGGGTTACGGCGGGAAGACCGAGCACTGGGAGCTCCTGTCCGAGAGCCCGAAGCGGGAGCGGACCTATATCGGGAACCCCACCGAGGAGATGGAAAAGCGGCACTGGATCCGGCACGGCTCGTCGCGGGGCCAGTGGATCTTCGGCCCGCAGCCGATCCAGCTCTTCCGGGCCTTCACCTCCATCGTCGAGGAGCAGATCATCCGGCCCCTCGGCTTCTCGGAGATGGTCTTTCCCAAGGTGGATACCTGGGACGTCCTCTCCCGGTCGGGACATGCGAAGGGGGTCTACCCCGAGATCTACTATGTCTGCACCCCGAAGACCCGGGACCCCGGCTTCTGGGAGGATGTCGCGGACTACTTCAAGGTGACCGGCGAGGTCCCGGTGGAGATGCTCCGGGAGCGGATCGACGGTCCGATCGGGGCCCTCTGCTATGCCCAGTGCCCCTCCTTCTGGCCCTTCGTCCAGGGGAGGACCATCGCCACGGACTCCCTCCCGGTCCGGATCTTCGACCGGAGCGGCACCTCCCACCGGTACGAGAGCGGCGGGATCCACGGGATCGAGCGGGTGGACGAGTTCCACCGGATCGAGCTCGTCTGGTTCGGGACCGTTGAGCAGACCACGAGGATGGCAGAGGACCTCCACCGGGCTTACAGCAGGGTCTTCAACGAGATGCTGGAGCTCGAGTGGCGGGCGGCGAGGGTCACCCCCTGGTTCATGGCCCAGGAGGGGATGGTCGGGGCCTGCGGCTGCGAGTCCGTGGGCACCACCGACTACGAGGCGTACCTGCCGTACAGCGACGGGTGGCTCGAGTTCCAGAACGTCTCGGTGAACGGCGACAAGTACCCGAAGGGCTTCAACGTGAAGCTCCAGAGCGGGGAGGAGTGCTGGTCCGGCTGCTCGGGTATCGGCCTCGAGCGGTGGACCGCCTCCTTCCTTGCCCAGAAGGGCTTCGATCCCGCGGGATGGCCCGCGGCGGTTGCAGAACGGGTGGGAACATTAAACGAGGTTATGAGATTCCTGTGAAGGAGAAGTGAGACAACATGGTAAAGAAGAGTCAGGTTGGAAGAAAGGTCGAAGGCTGGAAGGCGAAGGCCTGGTACCGCATTCACGTCCCCGAGGTCTTCGGGAAGTCGTACATAGGCGACACCATCTCGAGTGACCCGGCCACGGTGATGGGCCGGATCCTCCAGACGTCCCTCGGCGAGATCATCCAGGACTACACGAAGCAGCACATCAAGGTCCGGGTGAAGGTGACCTCGGTCGCGGGCGATGCCGCGTACACCGAGTTCGTGGGCCACGAGCTGACCCGGGACTACATGCGGTCCATGGT
>DATKKN010000157.1:0-4085 GCA_035542895.1 Methanomicrobiales archaeon
ATGCCGTCCCGCACCATGGCGCGGGCCCCGGCCCCGGTCTCCTCGGCCGGCTGGGCGACCGCGAGGAGGGTGCCCGACCAGGCATCCCTCGTTGCCGACAGGAGCCGGATCGCGCCGACCATGACGGCCATGTGCAGGTCATGGCCACAGGCATGCATCACCCCTACCTTCACCGCCCGGGTCTCGACCGATGTCATGACCGTGCTCGCGTAGGGAAGGCCTGTCCGCTCGGCGACCGGGAGGGCATCCATGTCGCACCGGATCATCACCGCGGGACCCGGGCCATTCTCGAGGATCCCAACTACCCCGTTACCCCCGATACCGGTGTGGACAGCGAGGCCCGCAGCCGCGAGCTCGGCGGCCATCCGGGCGGCGGTCTCCTTCTCCTTCCCCGAAAGCTCCGGGTGGGCGTGGAGTTCCCGGTAGAGGGCTTCGAGCGAGGAATACTCGTCCCTCGCGAGCACGGCGATACGTTCCCCGAAATCCTTTCGGAGGGTCATCCCTCCTCCTCTTTGCCTGTTCTCGGTCGCGGGCGGACATCCGGTCTGAAGGTATAGAGGGTCATAGCCGGGTCTCTCTCCCCTCGCGGGCGAGGTGAACGGGGGCCGGAGCCATCCTCGCTACTTCTTCTGGGTGAGGATGATCTCGATAGAGGAGACGTTCGTCTTCCCGCTGTCGGTATCGATCACCTCGGTCGAGGTGAGGATCTCCTTCTTTGCGACATTATCAAGGAACCGGTTCAGGGCAATCTCGGCGGTGTCGACCGCCCGGGAGATGGCCTTCCCCCTCGCCTTGATCGCCACCTCGTCTGCACCGTTGTTGAACTGGGTCACCACTGCGAGCACGTAGTTCATGACTGGCTTGTTTCCGACGAACACTGTGTTGTCCTTGAGCATGGCTGTTCCTCCGTTTCAGAGGTATTTCCTGGTGCGGATCAGTTCTGCGTTCATCACGGAGGCCCCTGCCGCCCCCCTGATGGTGTTGTGGCCGAGGCAGATGAAGCGCAGGCCCGGCCGGACCCTCCCGACGGATACGGTCATCCCCCCGCCCCGCATCCGGTCGAGCCGGGGCTGGGGGCGGTTGTCCTCCTCGAAGAGCTCGATGGACTTCTCCGGCTGGGTGGGGAGGCCCCTGAAGGGTGGCTTATATGTACGGAAGGCCTCCTTCACCTCCCCGACACCTGCCTTCGTGTCCAGCCAGACCGCGAGGGTGTGCCCGTCGATCACCGGCACCCGGTGGCAGCTCGCGCTCACCCGGAAGGGGGCGTTCTTCACCTTCCCTCCCTTGAGGGTGCCCATGATCTTCACGGTCTCGGTCTCCATCTTCTCCTCCTCCTGGCCGATGTAGGGGACGATGTTGTCATAGATGTCCATGGCCGCGACACCGGAGAAGCCTGCCCCGGAGATGGCCTGCATGGTGGCCACCCGGACGTCCGTGAAGCCCAGGGACCTGAGCGGCTCGAGGGCGACGCAGAGCATGATGGTGGAGCAGTTCGGGTTCGTGACTATGAAGCCCTCCCTGCCCGCGTCCCGCTGCACGTCGATGAGGCCGAGGTGGCCGGGGTTCACCTCGGGGATGACCAGGGGGATGTCGGGCTCCATCCGGTGGGAGCGTGCATTGCTGCAGACCGCCATTCCCGCCCGGGAGAAGTCGTCCTCGACCTGGCCCGCGATCTCGGCCGGGAGCGCCGAGAAGACGAGCTCGACCCCTTTCGCCCCCGCGACCGTCGTTGGGGTCACTTTGAGGTTCCTCACCTTCTCCGGGAAGGGTGCGTCGAGCTTCCAGTTCACCACGTCCCCGTACTTCTTCCCCGCACTCCTCTCCGATGCCGTGAGGGTGACGAGATCGAACCAGGGGTGGTTCGCGAGCAGCTGGACGAACCGCTGCCCGACCGCCCCCGTGGCTCCGAGCACTCCAACCTTGATCATGGCTGATTCAGATAGAGTTTACGCCTTAATAAATAGCTTGCTTTCTCCTCCCGGTGAAAATGCAGGGGGGAAGGCCGATCCCTTAATTTCTTCCGAAAATCAGCGGAAATCATCCCCGGTCATCCAGGGGAACCGGGGGATTTTGGTCCCCTCACTCGATCTTGATGGCCGCCGACGGGCAGACGTCGACACAGGTCTTGCACTCGGTGCACTTCTTCTTATCCACCTTCGCGATGCCATCCTCCATGGTGATTGCCTCTTCCGGGCACTCGTCCACGCAGGTCTCGCATCCGACACAGAGATCAGATTCCACGTGCGCAGGCATTCTCGTACCTGTTCGGGAAAAAAGCTGATGTAGGTTTCGATTCCCCGGAGGGGATGAGCACCGCAGGTGCGAAGCCACGGAGGGTCGAACACCGAAGGTGTGAGTCCCGGAGGGGATCGCAATCCCCGGGGGGTCGGGCACCGAAGGCGGGAGCCCCCGGCCGGGATGGATCACTTCGGGTGAAGGTTTAAGACGTCGGCCATCGTGTAGACCCCCGGTTTCTTCCCGCCAACCCAGCGGATGGCCCGGAGGGCCCCCATGGCAAAGACCGAGCGGTCATAGGCCCGGTGGGTAAGGTCGATGCACTCGAAGTTCCCGGCGAAGAGCACCGTGTGTTCCCCGACGATGTCACCGCCCCGGATCACGTGGACCCCGATCTCCTTTCCCCGCTCCATCATCCCCTCGCGGCCGTAGAGCTTCGGCCGGGTCCCGACCTCGGCGTCCAGTATCTCGAGGATGGTCTTTGCGGTCCCGCTCGGGGCGTCCTTCTTGTTCCGGTGGTGGGCCTCGATGACCTCGATGTCATAGTCCCCGAGCTTCTTCGCCGCCTCCCTGACAAGGAACCAGAAGATGTTCACCCCGACCGAGAAGTTGCTCGTGATGACGGCGGGGACCGATGCCTCCACCGCCCGCTTCATCTCGTCCCGCTGCTTGGGGGTGAAGCCGGTCGTCCCCACGACGGGCGCAACCCCGTGCCTCGCCGCGGCCTTCACGTTCTCGACCGCCGCCGCAGCGACGGTGAAGTCCACGAGCACGTCGGGCTTCTTCGCGGTGATGAACCGGTCGATGTCCGCCGCCGGGACGACCTCCGTCCCGAAGGCCTTCCCCGCCCGGACGTCAACGCCGCCGACGAGCTCGAGGTCAGATGCCTCCGAGACGAGCCTCGCCACCGTGCCGCCCATCCGTCCCAGTGCCCCGCAGACGACGACTTTGATCACGTCGATACCTCCCTTCAGGCCCGGTAAAGCCTGAGAATGTCCATCAGTTTCTGGGTGTTTTCCTGGCTCATATCATCCAGGGGGAGGCGGACCGGACCTGCGGCCATGCCCCGGAGGCCAACCGCCTTCTTCACCGGGATCGGGTTCGTCTCGATGAAAAGCCCCTTGAAGAGGGGCTCGAGATCGAAGTGGATCTTCCTTGCCTTCATATAGTCATCCTTTCTGAAGGCCCCGTACATCTCTACCATGAGCCCCGGCTCCACGTTTGCCGCAACCGAGATAACCCCGACCCCCCCGAGCAGGAGGATGGGAAGGGTCAGGTTATCGTCGCCGGAGATGACCTTGAAGTTCTCGTCCCGGGTAGCCTCCACGATCTGCCAGATCTGGCCAAGGTTCCCCGAGGCCTCCTTGATCCCGACGATGTTCGGGTGCTTTGCGAGGTCCTTTACCAGGTCGACCTCGAGGTTCTGCCCGGTCCGGCCGGGGACGTTATACATGACCACCGGGATATCCAGGTCGGCGATCTTCGTGTAGTGCTTCTTCAGTCCCGACTTGTTCGGCTTGTTGTAATAGGGGGAGATGACGAGGACGCCGTCGGCCCCGATGTTCTTTGCAGCCTTGGTGAGGAGGACCGCCTCCTCGGTGTTGTTGGAGCCCGTGCCGGCGAGGACCGGAACCTTGCCGTTCACGACGTCGACCGTCTCCTCGACGACCTTCTCGTGCTCCTTGTGGCTCATCGTGGCCGATTCTCCCGTCGACCCGCAGGGGACGATGCCATGCACGCCCTGTTCCACGAGCCATGCTACGTTCGCACGCAATCCTTCGAGATCGAGATCCGGCCTGGAACCCGTCCGGAAGGGCGTGATGATGGCCGGAAAGACACCCTCGAACATA
>DATKKN010000158.1:0-14519 GCA_035542895.1 Methanomicrobiales archaeon
GTCGAATTCCCCGCTCATGCCCACCCTGCCGTCTCCCATGGTACCGATCTGCATGGCGTTGCCATTATTCATAAACATATTCAAAATAGTGTTACTTTATATCATTCTTAGAAGAATCGTAATACCAGATCATACTAAAGATGAGGTCCTGATGCCGGCTCCAACCCAGCCCCCGGCGGGAGGCTCCTGCCCGTGACCCTTTTCCGCCGGGTCTACCCCTTCTCCGCCATCGTTGGACAGGAACGGATGAAGGAGGCCCTGGTCCTGAACGCGGTCAACCCGCGGATCGGCGGCGTGCTCATCTGCGGCGAGAAGGGTACCTCCAAGTCCACCGCCGCACGGGCCCTCGCCGCCCTCCTCCCGACCCAGCGGGTGGTGGAGGGGTGCCCCTTTGGCTGCGACCCGGACAACCCCGTGGAGCAGTGCGCCAGGTGCAGGGAGAAGGGAGGGGCCCTTCCGGCAGCAGTAGTCCCCATCAGGATCGTGGAGCTCCCGGTGAGTGCCACCGAGGACAAGGTGGTGGGCAGCCTGGACATCGGGCATGCCCTGAAATCCGGTGAGCGATCCTTTGAGCCGGGGATCCTCGCGAGGGCAAACCGGAACCTCCTCTACGTCGACGAGGTGAACCTGCTCAACGACCACATCGTCGACGTGCTCCTCGATGTCGCCGCGATGGGCGTGAACATCGTCGAGAGGGAAGGGGTATCGTTCAGCCACCCGGCATCCTTCATCCTCGTGGGGACCATGAACCCGGAGGAGGGGGAGCTCCGGCCCCAGCTCCTGGACCGATTCGGCCTCTCGGTCCGAATCGAGGGGATACAGGAACCGGCCCTCCGGAGGGAGGTGGTCGAGCGCCGGATCCTCTACGAGCGGGACCCCGACGGGTTCTGTTCCCGGTGGGAGGACGAGGATCGTGCCCTTGCAGGGCGGATCCGGAAGGCACGGGAGATCCTCCCCCTGGTGGCCTGCGAGGGCGGGATGGTGGACCTCGCGGTGCAGATCTGCCTCGCCGCGGGAGTCGACGGGCACCGGGCCGACATCACCATCCTGAAGACCGCGGCGACCCTCGCCGCCCTCGACGGGAGGGTCGAGGTGATCCCGGAAGATATCCGGGAGGCGGCCCTCCTCGCCCTGCCCCACCGGGTCCGGAGGACACCCCTCACCGGGAAGCCCCCCTCGGACCGGGATCTCGGGGAGATCGTCAGGAATCCAACGCCCCGGGAGGAGCCCGGGGATGCCCGCGAGGCCCGTGACCGGCCCTCCGGGAGTATTCCCGATGCTTCGGGCAGGATCCACTCTCCGCCGGGGGATCCTTTCGGGATCCGGCACGGGACCCTCGACCCGTCCCGTGAGCGGGACGAGCGGACCCGGGACAGGGGGGGACGGCGATCGGTGACCCTTGCCCATGACGGGAGGTACGTCGCATCCCGGATACCGGATGAGGAGGTGCGGGACCTTGCCATCGACGCAACTCTCAGGGCCGCGGCACCCCGCCAGAAGGAACGGGGCGGAGGGACTGGCGGGAGGATCCGGATCGCCCCCGAGGACCTCCGTGAGAAGGTCAGGGAGCGGAAGACCGGGACCACCATCCTCTTCCTCGTGGACGCGAGCGGCTCCATGGGGGTACAGGGGCGGATGTCGGCGGTGAAGGGGGCCGTCCTCTCCCTCCTCGCCGAGGCGTACCAGCGGCGTGACCGTGTGGGCATGGTTGCCTTCCAGGGCGACGGAGCCCGGCTCGTGCTCCCGCCCACGGGTTCCGTGGAGCTCGCCCGGGAGCGGCTGGAGGAGATCCCCACGGGGGGGAGAACCCCCCTCGCCGGCGGTCTTGCCATGGCCCGGGAGGTACTCGCCCGGGAGGCCAGGGCAAGGCGCGATACCCTCCCCCTCCTCGTCCTCCTCTCGGACGGGAGGGCCAACGTCGCCATCTCGGGGGGGCTGCCCCTGGATGAGGCCCTTTCCGCTGCTTCCCGGATCCGGACAGAAGGGATCCCGTCCATCGTCGTCGATACCGACTCGGGCCTGGTCCGGCTCGGCCATGGCCAGGCCCTCGCCGGGGCGCTCGGCGGCAGGCACCTCCGGCTCGAGGAGATCCGGGCCGACAGCCTCCTCTCCGCGCTCCGGGGGACCGGAATGTGACAGCGGAGAGCCCGGACGCAGCCTCCCTCTACGGGGCAGCCCGGGCCCGGGGCCTCCTCGTTACCGGTCTCCTCGTCCTTCTCCTCCTCCTCGCCTGCATTGCAGGGCTCGCGAGCGGTTCCGTTGAGGTGAGCATTCCCCAGGCCCTCGCGGTGGTGGGCCATGGCATCCTCCCGGGCCTGGTCCAGGAACCCGGGGGACAGCTCGCCCGGGCCGTGGTGATGGAGATACGCCTCCCCCGGATCCTCCTCGCCGCCATCACCGGCTTTGCCCTTGCCTGCGCCGGGACCGTGATGCAGGGCCTCCTCCGGAACCCCCTCGTCTCCCCCTTCACCCTGGGTCTCTCCTCCGCCGCCTCCTTCGGAGCCGCGGTGGCGATCGTGCTCCTGCCGGCGGGCCTCGCCGTCCCGTTCCTCGGGAGCGGGGCCGCCATCGCCCTCGCCGCCTTCCTCGCCGGCTGGCTCTCCATGCTCCTCGTCATCGGGATAGCCCGGCACGCGACCACGGGGGAGGCCACCCTCATCCTCGCCGGGGTGGTCATCGGCTACCTCTTCCAGGCCGGCGTGCTCCTCATGAAGTACCTGACCGACAACGACCGGCTCCGGGACATCATCATCTGGATCATGGGAGGCATGTGGGGGGCGAGCTGGGGGGCGGTCGCCATCGTCCTCCCGGTCACGGCCGTCTGTTTCCTGCTCCTCCTCTCCCGGGCCTGGGACCTCAACACCCTCGCGGCCGGGGACGACGTCGCCCGGGCCATGGGCATACCCGTGAACCGGTTCAGGACCACGGGTCTCCTCCTCTCGACCCTCGCGGCGAGCTGCTGCCTTGCCTTCACCGGGGTCATCGGCTTCATCGGCCTCATGGCGCCCCACATCTGCCGGATTTTCGTTGGCGGTGACCACCGGTACCTGATCCCTGCCGCGTCCCTCATGGGCGCGGTCATCCTCCTCGTCTCGGATACCCTCGCCCGGACGGTGATGAGCCCGGTTGAAATCCCGGTCGGGGTCCTCATGTACATCATCGGGGGAATCTTCTTCATCTTCCTGATCCTGCAGGGGGGAGGCCGGCACCTCTCTTCATGAGGCCGGGCACCATGGAGATGATCGCCAAAGGACTGGGACTGGACTATGGGCCCGTGCGGGCCCTGTCGGAGGTATCCCTTACCCTCAGTCCGGGGGAGGTGCTTGGGGTCCTTGGCCCGAACGGCTCGGGGAAGTCCACGCTCCTGAAGGTCCTTGGAGGGATCCTCCAGCCGACGGAAGGATCGGTGACCTGTGGGGGAAGGCCGCGAGAGACCTGGGAAACCCGGGACCTCGCCCGGCGGATAGCATACCTTCCCCAGGCCCTCACACCGTCCCGGATCACGGTGCTTGAGACTGTCCTCCTGGGTCGGCGCCCCTTCATCAGCTGGGGGGTCGGCCGGGATGACCTGGCCGCGGTGGACCGGGCCCTCTCCGCCGTCGGGATCCGGCACCTCGCCTCCCGGTCCCTCTATGCCATCAGCGGCGGGGAGCGGCAGAAGGCCTTCCTCGCCCGGGCCCTCGCCCAGGACCCGGAGGTCTTCCTCCTCGACGAGCCCACGAGCGCCCTCGACATCCGGCACCAGCTGGAGGTGCTCGGCATCCTGAGGCGTCACACCCGGGACCATGGCTCCTCAGCTGCCGTTGCTATCCATGACCTGAATCTCGCGGCCCGGTTCGCGGACCGGGTCCTCCTCCTTGCGGGGGGTGTCCCCGCCGGAATCGGTGCACCGTGGGAGGTGCTCACCCCGGACCGGATCGCGGAGGTCTTCGGGGTGGAGGTGGAGATCCTGCCGGGATCCCGGGGCCGGTACCTGGCGGCTTTCGCCCCGCGGGGCGAACCGGGGCAGGAATGAAGAGAAAAGCGACTCAGACTGATGTTAGCACTATGTTTGGATTTATTAATACTTAGTGTTACAATAAGTTAGAAGATTTTTAATACCCGTTCAAAGCATTTCATTATTCACGTATGATTCCTTCGCGCACTTTCCCGTTCCTCTTCCTGCTCCTCTTCCTCCCTGCGGCAGGCATGATCCTCCCGGTCGCCGGCCTCTATGACTTCGAGGGCATCCCCCTCAGCATCATCGCCACGGGAATGGTGAAGGGCAGCCTCCTCGTGAACGGTACGTACGGGTTGCAGGATCCCCCCATGATCCTCGACGTCTCCCTCCCGGCGGCCCCCACCCTTGCCCGGGCATATGTCGGGGTCTGGGGCGGGACTGAGAACTACCGGGGGTGGTCGGACCTGACAGTAAACGGGCAGTGGCGCAACCGGAATACCCTCTATGGCAAGGATGACCGGAACAGCAACGTCGATGTCGCCGGTCACGGGGTATACTGGATCGCCTACGATGTGACCTCCCAGGTTCGGCCTGGGAGAAATCTCCTCGTTGCGAACTCGAGCCGCGGTGAGCCGAACAACCGGCTGGACGGGAGGATCTATGCCGTGATGCTCCTTGCCGTCCTGCCCGATGCGGCCGGTTCCCCCGTGCAGTACTGGATCTCCGAAGGGAACGAGAACCTTCACGGGGAGGGCTGGGCCGGCGCCAACCCGACCCGGCACGACCGGACAGAGATCACCTTCCTGCACGGGAGACCGGGCGGTGGATCGAATCCCGCCCTGGCCGTCATGTTGATCGCCGGAACGCGGGGGCAGCCCGACTACGTGACCTTCAACGGGCAGGACCTTGGTGTCCCACCGGCCAACCCTTCGGAGTATCCTCCCGGTGCCCGCGACATCGGGGACGAGCGTTCCTTCAATGCCATGGGCGGCCAGGGGATCGAGGGACGGTACACCGATGCCGAAACATTCGGCCTTGGCAGCATCTTCTCGGACACGAACACCCTGGTCTTCGAGAGGGGGCGGGACCAGGATGGGGATGGGACGATCACGACCACGGGGACGCGCCCCGAGGGCGAGGACTATATCCACCCGGTCCTCGCGGTCCTCACCGTGGACCGCCCCGGTTCACCCATGGCTCCGGATCTCGCGGTGGAGAACCTCTCCGTGGCCGATGCCTATGCGGGTGAAACCGCCCGGATCTCCTGCGAGGTCCGGAACTACGGGGCCGCTCTTTCAGCCCCCGCAGAGCTCATCTTCACCGTGGACGGGGAGACCCTCGGGACGGAGAAGGTCCTCCCAGATAAGTATGGCCGTGCCACCGCGTCCGTGAGCTGGAGGAGTGCCGGGGGGAGGCACGCCATCGAGGCCCGGGTCAGCGCCGCCGGCACCGCGGCAGGGACGGGCGCGGAAAGATCCCTCTCCCTGACCGTGGGAACCCTTCCTGACCTCTCGGTATCCGCGGGCGCCCCTCTCCGGGCCGGTTCCGAGGCGACACCGACCACGCAGAAGAGTCCCGCCGGCCTCCTCGCCCCTGCCGCCGGCATCCTTGCAGCCGCGTCCCTCTTCCTCATCCGGAGGCCCCCCCTCCGGCCCCTTGCCCTCCTCTTCATTATCTGCCTCCTCCCCCTTGCCATGGTCATGGCCGCTTCGGCGGATATCGCTGGGGATTACCTCCCGTATACCCTCCCTGTGGTCATCGGGAATCGCGGGGGGAGCGATGCCCCCCCCTTTGCCGTGACAGTGTACCTGGACGGCGAGAAGGCGGCCGTGCACCGGTTCACCGAGGGGCTTCCCGCGGGAGGGTCGGCGTCCATAGCGATCCCCGTCTTCACGACCCGGGGGAGCCACCGCACCCGGGTCGTCGTCGACGAGGCCGGCCTCGTGAGGGACGCGGACCGGGGGAACAATGCGCTGGAGAGGACCGATGACTTTCCGTAACATCCTCCCCCCGCTCCTTCTCATTGCCGTCCTCCTGGCAGGCCTGCCCTGCCCTGCCCTTGCCTCTTATGCGGGGGACCGGCCCCTCGTGGAGGTCTTCCGGGAAGAGTTTCAGGGCGGGTACCATTTCACCCTCGGGAACAGCACGTACACCGGTTCCTTGGCTCCGGGCAACAGGACGGCCATCGAGCTCGACCCGGGCCTTCCCGAGGGGGCCTCGATCCGGTTCGCCCGGCTCTACCTCTACTGGGCCTGGTCAGGGCAGGGCCAGCTCCCCGTCCACCCGAACATCACCGTCTCCGTTCCCGGGCACGGCCCTCTCCCCCTCGTCCACCGCTACCTGGACAGCAAGGGTTTTGCAAGCAAGAATGACTTCTTCTCGGGGATGGACGCGTACGATCCTCCGCCCCTCTCTCCTGCCGCGCGATCCATCGTGATCACCGCAGAGAACACGGCCCCCGAGAACCGGACCTTCGTGATCCAGGGGGCCGGTCTCCTCGTGGCCTACGAGAAGGCCGGGCTCCCCCGGGTCCACCTCCGGATACACGAGGGCGCCGATCTCCTCTATTCCTCGTACGGCATCACCCCGGCCATGGCCACGAGCGGGATTTCCCTCGAGGGGACCATCCCCGCGGGATCTGCCGGGAAGGCCACCCTCCTCCTCGTCGCCCCCTCGGGGGGGTATACCCGGTCAGGGATCGTCGGCATGAACCGGCTTCTCGTGAACCGGGCTGCCGACAGCCACCTCCCCCCCTTCCTCGAGGCCCTCGTCTCCCTCCTCTTCCCGTCCGCGACCGGGAAGGAGTGGACCGACATCTTCGACTCCGATGAGCTCGTCCAGGTAGGGATCGAGAAGCGGGAGATCACTCCCTTCCTCAGGGAGAAGGAGAATGTCATCGCCGTGCAGGACAGCGGCGATTACCTCGTTCTCACGAACAGCATCCTCGAGCTCCGCCTGCGCGGGGAGGGTTCTTTGTGAGCGCCCTCCTTTCGGCCGAAGGGGTCACGAAGCTCTACCGGAACGGGGTACGGGCTCTCGACGGGGTCACCCTCTCCCTCAGGGAAGGGGAGCTCGTCACCCTCGTGGGGAGGAGCGGGAGCGGGAAGAGCACCCTCCTCCACATCCTGGGGGGGCTCGATACCCCGACGGCCGGAACGGTGAGGATACAGGGCCGGGCCATGGAGTACGGGAACCCCCGGTCCCTCGTGGGACTCCGCCGGACCACCATCGGCTTCATCTTCCAGGCCTATAACCTCATCTCACACCTGACGGCGAGGCAGAACGTGGAATACCCCCTCCTCTTCCAGGGCATCGGGCGGGTGGAGAGGGGAGATCGCGCGGAGCAGCTCCTGGGCCTCGTCGGGCTCGGGGGCCGGGCCTCCCACTACCCGTCCGAGCTCTCGGGTGGCGAGCAGCAGAGGGTGGCCATCGCCCGGGCCCTGGTCCACGGCCCGGCCCTTGTCCTTGCCGACGAGCCGACAGGCAACCTGGACTCGAGGACCCGGGACGAGATCCTCGGGGTCATCAGGGAGCTCAACCGGTCCCGGAGGACCACCTTCCTCATCGTCACCCACGAGGCCGGGATCGCCCGCTTTGCCGACCGGAGTATCGAGCTCCTGGACGGGAGGGTGGCTGCATGATCCGGCGCCTCGCCTCCTTCCTCCCGGTTGCCATCCACCAGATCCTGAAGAAACGGGGCCGGCTCGCCCTGACCGTCCTCGGGATCGCCATCGGGGTGGCGGCCGTGGTGGGCACCCTCTCCCTCGGGGAGGGGATCCGGGTCCAGGCCATCGAGGCCATCCGGAGCCGGTCCGACCTCTCCTTCATGGAGGTAACGGGGGGGATGAGCGGGGGGACCTTCCTCCCCCTCACCGTCCCGAAGATGAGGGCGGTCAACGATACGCCGGGGGTGAGGGCCACCGCGCCCGTCCTCCTCGCCGACCTCTCCACCCAGCGCCAGACCCACCTCAGCATGGTCGGGATCCCGGCAGATGGGCTTGAGGGGACGGTCCTTGCCCGGTACGAGAAGGGGCGGGCCTTCCGGCCGAACACGACCGAGCTCGTCCTCGGGGCGGCCATAGGGGACAAGCTGGTGAAGTACGAAGGCCTGCGGCTCAACGAACCCCGGACCCTCCTCTTCCGGGAGTACGGCCCCTCGGGGATACCCGAGGATATCGAGGTGCCGGTGGTCCCGGTGGGGATCCTCGAGCCCCGCCAGGACCGGTTCGACGATCTGGCCTTCGTAGATCCCGGCACCCTCCGGGAGGTGACGGGGGCGGAGGAGCCCGCGGATGCCATCTACGTGAGGGCAGGGAGCCCCGAGGAGGTCTTCCCGGTCGCGGGCCGGATCCGGGCCATGGGCCTCTCGCCCTCCGGCTCCTTCGAACAGATCGACGCGGTAAACCGGCTCATGGACACGGTCGTCCTCTTCCTCTCCTTCTTTGCGGGCGTCTCCCTTATCGTCGGCGCCCTCATGATCACGAACATCATGGTCATCTCGGTCTTCGAGCGGACCCGGGAGATCGGGATCACCATGGCCCTCGGGGCCTCGAGCAGGGATATCGTGGCCCTCGTTCTCCTCGAAGGGCTCTCCATCGGGATCCTCGGCGGCATCCTCGGCGATCTCCTGGGGATGGGGATCGCGGCGGCCTTAAACGCCGCCGGAAAGCCCCTCGTCCTCTCGGCTCTCGGGGATGCCTTCCCGGGCATCGCCGAGGGATCCCTCGCCATCGTGACGCCCCCCATGCTCGTTCTCGGGCTTATCGTCTCCGTGGCCCTCTCCCTCCTCGCAGGGATCTACCCCGCGCTCAAGGCGTCCCGGCTGAACCCCGTGGAGGCGATCCGCCAGGGGGCGTGAAGATCCGGAAGGATCGATACTGTTTAATAGGTAGTATGCAATCCTTTCATTGTTTTCATACCAAGAGCTCCAAAGTCTTTTGAATCGTATGCGGTATGGCGGGCGCTGCCCCGGCGCCCGTCACCCCGGTCAGTCGGAGGTGCAGAGGAGTGGAGAGACCCGGTCCCGGAATGCGGTTCCCCTTCCCTGGAGCCCTGCGTGGCCGGAGCCCCCGGACCCGGTTCCCCTCTTCCGGCCCCCTCCTTCTCGGCCTCGCCTTCCTTGCCGTGGGGGCACTGGTCGGGACAGCCGCGGCGGACAACTACGTCGGCGGGCTTCCCCTGACCACAATCCAGACGGGCACGGTTTCAGGCGGACTGTACGTGGACGCATCGATGCTTTCCTGGGGGACGCGGGACGTGGCGAAGAGCTTCTCCCTTCCCCCCGATGCGACGGGGGAGAACATCCAGTGGGCACGGCTCTATGTCATGGTCTATTGCGGGCACATGCAGAACAACTACCGGGGCAAGGCCACCATCACGTGGGACGGGAACGGGGACGGCAGCTACGAGACGACCCTCGGGTCAGAGGACCTGAACGTAGCCTACGTGTATGCGTCTAATGGAGGTATCACTCCCGCAGCGGTGAACGACCATACCAACCGGGTCACAAGCGACTACCTGATGTACTACGATGTCACCTCCCTCGTACGGTCCCGGAACCCGAAGGCGCGGGTCGTGACCACGGCGGTTGATGGAAGCTTCGACGGCCGGATCAAGATGATCACCCTCGTCGTCGCCTATAACGACGGGGACGCGGACAAGGTGTATTACTGGGTGAACCAGGGGCATGACACGGATACGTACTACTCCGATGATATTCTTGGGCAGGATTACGTGGGTTCCACCACCTTCGACCTCTCGGGTGTCCCGGAGGAGTTCGACGAGGCCCGGCTCACGGTGAACCATATCGCAAGTGCCGATGGCCTCTACGCATTCAATGGCGACGAGATCGATACCGACCCTATCACCGGCAATTACCAGGGAGCGTACTTCGGGTACAATATCTGGGATGTTTCAGGCATGGTCCTCCCGGGGGAGGTAAATGATCTCTCCTATGACCGTTCCGGCCAGGGCGGCTCCGGTGAATTTTCGGGCCAGTTCTACAAGATCCCCCTCGCCGTTCTCACCGTCACCGTCCGAGGTCCGGCCCCCGGCTCCCAAAACGCTCTCCCCGGCTCCCTTACCGTCACCTCGGTACCCCCATCGGCCTCCATCTACCTGGACGGCGCCTTCACAGGCTTTGAGACGAACAACACCATCACCGGCCTTTCCCCCGGCGAGCACGTCATCCACTTAGAGAAAGAGAACTACCGGGTTCCCGGGGACGATTCCATCGAGATCCTTGCAGGGAAGAACATCTCGTACCACATGGACCTCGAGCCCATCAACGGGAGCCTTCTCGTCTCCTCCGAGCCGGACGGGGCATGGGTATTCCTGGACGGGATCAACCAGTCCGTCCAGACGCCGTCCCTCATGGAGCAGGTGATCACCGGGACCTACAACCTGAGCCTGAAGAGGGATGGCTGGGAGGACTACCTGGAGGCGGTGACCGTGGAGGAGGATAAAACCGCCGAAATCGTTGCCGTGCTCGAGCCCATGGTGGAGGAGGCCACTTCTGCAACGGGGAGCATCACCGGCTACGAGGGCAAACCCCTGGAGGTCTTCGCGAGCGGGATCCTCCGCGGCGACCTCACCATCCAGACGGTCTCCTCCTATACCGGCCTCATCCCTTCGGGCGAGTCCCGGGAGTTCCTCCTCCCCGTCCAGGTACCCGCGAACGCCACGGTGGACCTCGCGAGGCTCTACACCTTCACCACCTGGGGGCACAACACCACGTCGCGGACGGGAGTGACTCCCCGATTGAGGGTGAACCTCGGGGAGTCCCGGCTCCGGCAGGACAGGATCTACGTTGACCGGAAGGGGCAGGGTATTTACGATTACCCGGTCACCACCCATGCCTACAACGTCACCGGCCTTATTCCTGACAATGGAACGTACCGGATCTCCATCGCAAACAACCTCCCGTCCGGCCAGACCTTTGCCCTCTACGGCGTCGCCCTCGCCCTCGTCACCCGGGACGCCGGCCGCCCGTACATGCAGTACTTCCTCGCCGAGGGAGCGGACGTGCTCTTCGCCGATCCGGCCCTCGGGGTAGACCCTGGAGAGGCGAAGACGGCCCTCGGGTTTTCAGGGATCCCCGAGCCCGGAAGGATCGGGAACGCAAGCCTCCTCCTCGCAAGCACCGCGGCCTCGGGAACGAAGACCGACCGGAACCGGGTGACCCTGGGGGAGGAGGCATGGGAGAACCCCCTCTCGGGGGGCTCCTCTGCCATCAGCACCGCTGCCCTTGGCATGACCGGCCGCGTGCCGGGGCCCTCCATGAACGGGACCATCGAGAGCGTGATGGGGGAAGGGAAGGGGGACTACATGGAGAACCGGCTCGCCGCTCTCGTCATCCATTACGAGGGGGAGGACGAGCCGAGGGGCTTAGCTAAGGACCTCGGGGGATCCGGAACGGCCGCCCCGGCGATTCTCCCCGTGGAAGAGGTTCCCCTGAACCTGACCCCGGAAGGCCTTTCTGCCCAGCGGATAACAACCCTCTCCGGTGACCTGGAAATCCTCGTCAGGCACGGGTCGAGGATCAGCCGGACCGAGGGAGAGGTCGGGAGCCTCGAGATCCAGAAGCTGCCTCCCCCGGAAGAGGCAGGCCCATCCTGGGCGTACCGCATCGGGTCCCCGGGGATGCAGGCTGACATACCCCTCGTTCTCATCGCCCTCCTGAACAGGACCCTGCCGGATGCTGACGGGGTACCGGCCCTATTCCTCTACCACCCCAACCCGGGCGGCTGGGTGGAGGTGGGCAGCAGGTGGGATGCCGCCACGGGGCGTCTCACCGCGGACATCATTTCCCTTGGCTTCTATGCCGCGGGGATCCCGGGGCCGGCCGGCTGGGCCTGGGTCCCCGAGGGGGAGAAGGGGAGCGCCCCATCCGATGAGGCGGGTGGGATCTCAGGTCCCGGTACCTCGCCCGAGCTCGTGGAGCTCGATCCGTCCCGGCACACGTACACCCTCTCCATCCACACGAACCCCCCGGGGGCCCTCGTGTACCTGGACGGGGTGTATCTCGGGAAGACCACCCCCCTGCGGCTCAGGGAGGTCCCTGGTGGTGCCCACAACCTCACCCTCGCCCTCCATCTCTTCTCGGCCCGTGCAGAGGATATCTTCCTCACGGGGGACACCACCCTTGCCGTGAACCTCACCCGGGAGGGGAACACTTACATCGCTGATATGCGCCGGTTCGAGGAGATCCCCCTCGACTGGGAGAAGAACCCGTTTGGCAGCGTCGCTGTCAGCTCAGATCCCTCCGGGGCGGTGATCTACGTGGACGGGAAGAAAACCTCCATGGTCACCCCCAAGGTGATCTCGGGCCTCTCCCAGGGGCTGCACACCATCCGGGTGAACAAGCCGCTGGTCATCTACCCCGTGGACCAGAAGAAGGTGCTCGTGAACGTAAACATCATCGCCCCGCTCCGCTTCGATGCCCTGGAGAGCCCGGCGAACCGGACCCTCTCCATCACATCCCCTGGGTACACCGGGAGGCCCTTTTCCGTGAACGGGATGTATGCAGGGGATACCATTCCGGCTCAAGCCCGGGTTCCCCTCTTGAACGGTTTTATCACCGTGCTCGAAGACGGGATCTTCCACTCCTTCCCCGTCCCACCCTGCCTGGGCGAGGGGGACACCCTCACCATCCCGAGGGACGGGAAGGCCCTCGCCGGGGTATTCATCGAGTCTGCCCCCCCCGGGGCCGAGATTTCCGTTGACGGCTTCCAAACCGGCATCTCGACACCCTACCTCCTTTCAAACCTGACCGAGGGCTGGCACCTCATCGGCGCTTCGAAGGAGGGCCAGCTCCCTGCCGGGGAACTCCTCTACGTGGAGGACCAGTATTCCCTCACCATCGATCACCAGCTCTTCCTCACCCTCCCGGATTACCCGTGGGGTTCCCTGACCGTGGAGTCCGATCCCCCGGGGGCGAAGATCTACCTCTTCAACCGGGACACGCGGGTGAAGACTCCCTTCACCTTCCACTACCTGGAAATCGGCACCCTGGAACTGAAGGTGATGGATAGGAACCTGACCAAGATCCGGGAGGTGACCATCCAGCCGGGTAAGACTGTCTATGCCCGCGTGGATCTCACACCACAATGAGGATGACAGGCCCGAAGGGTCTCCCTCAGGTAACCATGGGCAGGATTCGGCACGGACCAGAAGCCTGAAATATGATAAAATAATACCGATAGTCTGTCTAGTATTACAAAGTAGCCTCATTTACCTGATGCGTATGCAGATAACCCCCCTCCACCGCATGGGAATCCGGAACCTCATCCGGGCGGCACGCCTCGCCGGAGCGGCGCTCCTCATCACCTGTGCGCTCTTCCAGGCCGCGACCGCGGGAGACACCCTCACGGTCAAGGGACGGATCGTGGCCACAGCCGCCCCGGCGGCCGGGTTCTCGGCGGCCCCCCTCTCCGGCCCGGCACCCCTGGCGGTGCACTTCACCGATGAATCCACCGGGGATATCACCGCGTACGCCTGGGACTTCGGAGACGGCGGCACCTCTGCCCTTGCAGGCCCGGCCCACACTTATACCGGCCCGGGCACGTACACCGTCCGGCTCACCGTCACCGGGCCGGGCGGGTCCGATGAGGAGCTGAAGTCCGGCTACATCAGGGTGACGGGGGCGGGGAAGCCACCGGTGGCCGTCTTCACGTCCTGGCCCCCTGCAGGCTTTGTGCCCCTCACCGTCCGGTTTACCGACCACTCTTTCAGGAACCCGACCCGGTGGAGCTGGGATTTCGGGGACGGCGGGACTTCGTCCCTCCCGAACCCGGTCCATACCTACCAGCGTGGAGGCCTCTTCCGTGTCCGGCTCACTGTCTCCAATGACTTTGGCCACGACAGCACCTCCCGGTTTATCCTCGCCCTCGGGCGCTGGCCGTGGCACAGGTAGATCCGGCCCGCCCGGATGGACGGGGAGTTCCAGGCAGGCTCCCGGGGCCGGTACTGGCTCCTTACGCCCCTCCGGCCCGAACCGGCGCAGGAATGAAGGGGGAAGAGGTTCATACTTGTGTGTGTTTTATATTTCAGTTTGTTAATACTTAGTATTACGATAATAAGAAAAGATCATAAAACTTAATACGAACTGAGCCTACCTTACCTCCAGTCCCGCACGCCCCGACTTAGCGGGTACGGAGGAATGACGAATGAAAAGACCCTATCTTGGAGCCATCGCTCTCGCGATGGTGTTTTTGCTGCTCCTCCCGGGAGCGGCCATGGCCGCGGACCTTTCGGTCAGCGGCAATGTGATTGATGAGGACCTGAGCGTGACAGTGCTTGCCATCAACCCCGGCTCGGCCTCTGGTCACGACGTGATAAGCGCCAACGAAGCGAATACCCTGAGGGCCACGGTTGCGAACACCGGCGGTCTTGCCGCGGGTGCGTTCGATGTGACGATGGTGATTGGCACCTTCTCACAGACGCTCCATGTCGCGAGCCTCGGTGCAGGTGCAACCACAACGCTGGACTTCACCTACACGCCCACGGCGACCGGCGCAATCTCCATCGTTACCACCGCTGACTCCGGTTCCGTGATCACGGAATCCAACGAGGCCAACAA
>DATKKN010000159.1:0-7646 GCA_035542895.1 Methanomicrobiales archaeon
AAGCCCGTCGGCGGCCATGTCGCCGAGGAGGTGCATGACCTCCACGAGCATGACAGGCGCCTGGTAGGCGAGGTACGCGAGCACCCGGTACCCGGCACGGTAGGATATCGCCCTCCTTTCGGCCTGGCCCCAGTACTCCCCTTTCTGGGCGCGGATGGCCGCCCTGATGCGTTCAAGAACGACCGGGTCGTCCCAGGCCTTCCCGGTCTTTTTCGCGATGTAGGCCCCGATGAGCTCCTGGAGCCGGTCGGGGACCGACGGCCGGGCGAGAAAATCCCCGAAGGACCTGAGCGCCGTCGGGGAAGGGATGAAGGGCCTGGCAGCGGGGAGATCCCTGTGATTCATCCCGGAAGGATACTGCAGGGCCGGAAATTAAACCTCCGCCCGGGAGGGGGATGGGGGGGCACGGACCCGGGGCAGGGGACAGGACCAAACCCCGGAGGAGATCCCTGTCCCCTTCGGCTCCTGTCACCGGGTCATCCGGGCATCGCATGACCGGGTGTGATCGGACGAACGCGCGGAATCTGTCCCGGAATCCGTGGGGCAATAGCCCTCCGGACGGCATTTGGGGAACGGAGCGGGAATCGCCCCGGAACGGCCTGTCAAGTGGATCTCTCTGAAGTCCAATTCACAGGGATAAATCTTTTGCAGCGCGGAAAAATGATTTTCCAGAGTCCCCCACCATTTCACATGAGGGAAGGGGGTATTTTTCGACCCTATATGAAGGTTTCCATTTTCTGTGGTCAACTGTTTTTATTTTATTATATGCAAAAATGTCGGCTCCAATAAGTTGAAATAGTTAACCGTGGAGAATACTCTTTAGGGTCCGGATCAGCAGTGGTCCCTCGGCGGAATTGGATCCGGCCCTGACCTTTCGGGGAAGATTCCGTGGTCGCGATGCATGGTGGCCTGTACCAATATAGAAGGCTCTCAGTGGAAAGTCCCCAACCCCCGGGATTTGCACGGCTGCATTCTTCGGTGATGGAACCCGTAGGCACTTATCTTTTCAGGGCTCCAGTTCCCCCACTCCCCGATTCGAGGGGATAGAACGGTAGGTACACAGGTCCTTTTCCATGCATCGGGGATCCCCCCGATTTCGATTGTCATAGCCGGCTATAGGGATCCTGGTAGTTCTCCGGCTCAATGAGGGGATTCCCCTGGTACCTGGGCCAACAAGTGATAATACTAGTATATAAAGAGGTATGAATTGATTATCCATTGTTTTACAAGGCTTATTGATTATTTAAAGCATTATAAAATTATAAATGAGATTTATTTATCAAAACCATTAATATAATGTGTAGTCAAGTATTTATATAAAAAGCAAGATTTCCTCCGAGGCGCATGCTTGTGAGAACTCATAGAAAGGGTTTTGGATATGGTTTCACCCGGTACGGTTTTTTCATCCTGGTGATCCTTGCCATCATCGGCATCACGGTACCGGCCATGGCATGTGATGGCGGCTGGTATAACAGCGGCTGGGGCCACCGGAAGTCCATCACCATTGACAAGTCGAAGGTCGTGACAGACCAGAAGGACTTTCCGGTCATGATTAACCTCGGGTCTGACCCGGATCTCGTGGGGCATGCCCAGACCACCGGGAACGACCTCGTGTTCACCCTGTCAGACGGGACCACGAAGCTTCCCTGCAAGGTGGAGAGTTATTCGAGTGGTAACGGGGCTCTCGTGGCATGGGTGAAGGTTCCCCTCCTGTCTTCGACGGAGAACACCAGGATCTACCTGTACTATGGGAACCATGGCAGTGCCTCGAACCAGCAGGACACATCAGGCAATATCTGGACGGACACGTACAAGGGTAACTGGCGGAAGCGGGACATTGTCTCCTGGGTACAGACGGAGTTTAACAACCATAACAGCCCGTCGACCTTCTACAGCATGGGATCCGATGAGGCGCAGCCCGTGGCGGTGACGCCGACACCGACCCTCACCCCCACGCCAACCGTCACGCCAACCCCGATACCGACTCCGCCCGCAGATGCGCCAATGCAGACCCAGCAGTGGAGTGACTGCGGATGGAGCTACCGGAGGGCCATCACCATCGATCACACCAAGGTCGCCGCAGACCAGGCGGACTTCCCGGTCCTCATCACCCTCACCTCCGATGCGGGCTTGGCCGCCCATGCTCAGCCCTCGGGGAACGATATCCTCTTCACCCTGGGGGACGAGAAGACCAAGGTCCCCCACAGGATCGAGAGTTACACAAGCACCACCGGGGCCCTGGTCGCCTGGGTCAGGGTCCCGAGCCTCTCGTCGAGCGTGAACACCGTGCTCTATATGTACTACGGCGACCCGAACTCACCCGCCCAGCAGGATTCTTCGGGTACCTGGTCCTACCGGTTCAAGGGGACCTGGAACCGGAACGCCATCAAGTCCTGGGTCATGACCAAGTACAATAACCAGATGAATCCCTCGACCTTTTTCACCCTCGGACCGGAGACCTTCCCGCCCCAGTCGTGCTCCACCACCCCGGCTCCGTCAGCGACACTCACCCAGGTCGCGATGAATTCCGTCGTGACCCAGGGTTCCGTGGATCCGGCATTGACAATGACCACCACCGATACTGCAGTTACCCTGACACAAATCGATCCAACCGAGACCCCTACGCCTGCCGATCCCACGGCGGCCCCGACCACCGCTGAACCGACCCCGGCCCCGACGACCGTTGAGCCGACCCCGGTCCCGACTCCTGCCTTCTCGTGCGCCGCAGGAACGTCCGGCCTTGTGACCGGTGACGGTGAACTCGCCGGCTGCGTTGCTCTCACGAATGATTGGGTGGTGAACGAGACCACGGACGAATTTGGCAATTCCACCTATAATGGCGTGATCAATGTCGTGTCAGTGACCTATACCATCGCGGATGGATACTGCCTCGGAGATGCGAAGGTTGCCCTGACCTATGACACGACCCCCGTGGAACCCCAGTACTCGCAGGTCTTCGACCTTTCGGCGTGCACCCGGGACTACACCTTCGATATCGAGATGCCGATTAATACGGAGGATGTCGCCTATATTTACCTGACCCCGACCGGGACCGTGCAGAAGACGGATGCCACAGGCGCCATAACCTCCCAGGATGTCACTTCTCCCGACAGCCCCATATTCTACGTCATCCTGGGCTGAAGAAAACCGATAATTTTCATCATTTTTTCCGGGAAGACCGGCACCCCAAGGAGCGGGCGGAGGGAGACGCCGCCCCTGGGGGGGCGGATCGGGGGAGGGTTCAGTCCTTGGCGGGACCCTGTTCTCTCTCGTAGATGAAGATTTCCTCGACGTTCACCCCGAAGTGCCTCGCGATCCGGAAGGCGAGGTCCAGGGAGGGGACGTACTTCCCCTTCTCGATGGCGAGTATGGTCTGCCGGGTCACCCCGATCTTCCGGGCCAGGTCCTCCTGGGTGAGGTCATGCATCGCGCGGTAGACCTTGATCTTATTCTTCATCGGTCTCCCACTCCCCGTACTTCCGGGCATAGTAGATCCGGAACCCGACGTAGAGGAAGATCAAGAGGCAGAGGAACCCGAGCTGGATATAGCCCATGAGCTTTGGGGGAAGAATCACGGGAGGACGCCCGGGGCGGCCCTGCCTCGGGAACTCCGGCACGTACAGGATCTCCATCACGGCGCCGATGGAGAAGGCCGCGAAGACGACCCAGAAGACCTGGAAGGTCCGGAGGACCGCTTTCTCGGTGATCTTGATGCTCCGCTCGTCCTCGATGAGGTCCTCCACCGTCCGCCGGACCAGGTAGATGATGATGATGGCAAGGACGAAGGAGATCTCGATGAGGAGGGGACGCTGGGTCTCAACCGAGTACCAGAAGATGCCGAGGAGGGCGAGGGCGATGCACCCGATGAGGAGATAGAAGTCGTTCTTTTTCATGCCGCAGCGCCGCCTTGTGTAAATTATATGTTACATTCACGGGTATATGACCGTTTAGTTGCCGCGGGCACACTTATACTGGGGGAAAACAGGGTCAGGGTTAACGGTCCCCGACGGTCCGGCCTCCCGGAACCCCATCGGGGAGGCGTAACTATTAAATAACTAAATGTAAGATATATATTACAAATTCGAGGGAGAGGAATGTTTTATCCTCATCCTGTGATAATGGAAAGGACGCAGTTAACGGAAACAAGCCGGTGACAGAATGAAACTCAAGATCAGCCTTCTCTGTATCATGCTCATCGCGACCCTCGGGGGCATCGCCTCGGCCCAGGCCATGTCCGATACGGCCTTTTCCCAGGTCGTGATCTCGAAGACCGTGACGAGCCCGAGTGTGTTCATGACCGGGGACATCGGGACCATAACCGTCACGGTAGAGAACACCGGCACGGAGGCGGTGTCCATCGCCAGGGCCACAATCTTCACGGACGGTATTGTCCTCCTGAACCCGGGAGCGTACAACCAGGTCGTCACCCTGGGGCCCGGGAACTCCCGGGACTATAGTTTTAATGTCCAGGCGACGGGGACCGGGGGGCTGTACCAGCCCAGGTTCTACCTCGATTTCCAGGGATCCGGGAGCATGAGCTCCTATGTATCTCTCCGGATCGACAACACCGGCCTCCAGGTCTCGGTGGACAGCGTCCCCGACTACTTCGCCACGGGGAGGACCGACCAGATTACCCTCCGGGTGGGGAACCCCAGGGACAACAACCTCACGGGCATCACCATTATCCCCTCGGGAACGGGGGTGAGGACCATACAGAGTAACTATTTCGTCGGGGATCTCGGCCCCGGGGCCTCCTCTGAGGTGGTATTTTCCGTCATCCCCTCCGAGCCCACGGATCTCACCTTCCGCACGACCTACCGGAACGGGATCAATTCCCATGACACCGATACCACCGTCCCCATCGTGATAGACAACAGCCGGAGGAGCGCGGATCTCGTGGTGAACAACGTGAAGCTCACCCCCCAGGGCGGGAGTTACGAGCTCGACGGGGACATCACGAACGGCGGCCTCGATGACGCAAAGTCGGTGGTGGTCACCGTCCAGAGCCCGGCACAGCCGGTCGATCCTTATCCGTCATATGTCGTAGGATCCCTGGCCGTTGACGACTTCTCGAGCTTCTCCATCACCTTCGCCGCACAGGCCCTCACCTCCGTTCCCGTCCTCGTCCAATGGAAGGACTCGGACGGCAATGCGTACCGGGACATCGTCGAGATCAACCTCAGGACCGCCGCCATCAGCGGAAGCAGCTCGGGTGCGAGTTCGCCCACGACCGGCGCCGGCCGTGGCGGCGGCGGCCCCGCCGGCTTCTTCGGCGGCGGGAGGGGCGGGTTCTCGATCCCGTTCATCCCGATCATCATCGTCATCGTCATCGTCGTCATTCTGGCCGTGGCATGGCGCAAGGGAGTCTTCGACCGGATCCGGGGAAAGGGAAAGGGAAAGCAGGCGCCCCCGCAGACCAAAAGATGAGCGGGACCGGCGAACATGAGCGTTGACTCGGTCATCAGCCTGGTCGACGTGACCAAGGTCTACCACATGCCCGCAGAGGACGTGGTGGCCCTCGACCAGGTTTCCCTCGAGATCGGGAGGGGAGACTTCATCGCCATCATGGGACCCTCGGGATCCGGGAAGTCCACCCTCCTCAACCAGATCGGCTGCCTCGACCGGCCGACTGAAGGGGACGTCCTCATCAATGGGCGGTCCATCCGGGAGATGAGCGACAACGAGCTCACCGACCTCCGGCGCGACACTCTCGGGTACATCTTCCAGACCTTCAACCTCATCCCCCTCCTCACCGCGTACGAGAACGTGGAGTACCCCCTCATCCTCAGGTATAAAGCCCATCCCGGAAGGGAGAAGATCCTGGACCTTCTCGCCGGGGTCGGAATCGACGAGGCGCTCGCCAACCACATCCCCGCCAAGCTCTCGGGCGGGCAGCAGCAGAGGGTCGCCATCGCCCGGGCCCTCGTGAATAACCCTGACATCCTCCTCTGCGACGAACCCACCGGGAACCTCGATTCAAAGACGGGAACCCAGATCATGGAGATGCTCCGCACCTTCAACGAGCAGGGAAAGACCATTATCATGGTCACCCATGATACCCGGATCGCGGGATATGCCCGGCAGATCATCACCATCCAGGACGGGAGGATCGCATGATCGGTGGTGACATCTTCGCCTCCCTCGCCTGGAGGAGCGTCAGGCTCCACCTTCTCCGGTCCCTCCTCGCCGCCCTCGGCATCGTCATCGGGGTGATCGCCATCACGACCCTCGGGATCATGGGGGCGAACCTGACCCTCTCGGTATCGGCACAGCTTTCCCGGGGCGCGAACGTCATCACCGTCAGTCCCTATACCGGCGGCGGGAGGGGCTTCGGGGCCGGGGGCGGCGGGGGTGAAGGGGGAACAAACCTGAACATCACCCAGAGCCAGCTCCAGGATATCCAGCAGGTGGCGGGGGCGAACCTGGTCATCCCTATCTACTCAACCTCGGACCAGATCACGGTCGGGCCCAGCGTCGGGAGGGCGAGTATCTATGGCCTCCCGCCGGACAAGGTCTCGGACCTCCTCACGGTGCAGGAGGGGACGAACCTCAAGGGAGGGGAGGGCGCCCTCGTGGGAGCCACCCTCGCCGATGACTTCAGCCTGAACGTGGGAAGCAGGATCAAGCTCGGTTCCACCTCCGGAAATGCATCGACGAAGATGGTACGGGTCACCGGGATCCTCGAGCAGCAGGGAGCGTCATTCTCCATCAACGCCGACCGGGCCATCATCGTGACCGACAAGTACTACACGGCCGCTTACGGGGGCTCAGGGGATTACCAGCAGGTCCAGATCATCGCAAACGACCTGAACCAGATCGGGAACATCATCAACAATACCGACAAGCGGCTGAACCGGAACGAGAAGCTGCCGGTGGTCCGGATCAGCAGCCCCAGCCAGTTCCTTTCCACGGTTACCTCCACGCTCGGGTCCATCACTTCCTTCATGACCATGCTCGGCGCCATCTCCCTCGTCGTGGCGGCGGTGAGCATCTTCAACGTGATGATCATGTCCGTGACGGAGCGGGTCAAGGAGATCGGGATCCTCCGGTCCATCGGGACGAGGAGGAGCGAGATCCTGAAGATGTTCCTCTACGAGGCATTCATTATCGGGATCATCGGGGCGGGGGTCGGGGCTCTCCTCTCGGTCGTCTCCGGGTACCTGATCGTGCTCGCCATCGTCGGAAACACGACGTACTTCTTCACGCCGGCGAGCCTGGTCTACATCCCGCAAGGGATGCTCATCGGCGTCGCGACCTGTGTCCTCTCCGGCATTTACCCCGCGTGGCGCGCCTCGGACCTCGACCCCATCGAGGCCCTGCGGGCGGAATAAGGGGGAGGGGGGGAGTTCCCCCCTCTAAGACCCTTCAACATCCTGATCGCGCGGAATTACCCGCACACGTTGCAGGGGCCACCATCCAGTGCGTGAAGGGGCGGGTCAGAGACCCCTCATCATCTTTATCGCGCAGAAATCCCCGCACATGGTACAGGGACCGTCCGATGGTGCCATCTCCCGTGCACGTTCCCCGTCCAGGGCATACCGGAACTGCCCCTCCCAGTCCAGGTCCGCCCTCCGCTCAGCGAGGTGACGGTCGCGCAGGTCTGGCCCGAACTTGATGGAATCCCCGATGTGGGCGGCGATCCGGAA
>DATKKN010000160.1:0-3976 GCA_035542895.1 Methanomicrobiales archaeon
CGAGATCGTGCTCGCCGCGAGGGACCCCGCCCAGTGCAGGCGTTTCAGCCACCTCGAGGCGGTGAGGTGCGTCTCGGACATCCGGAAGGGGATCGGCCCGACGGGAGGGCTCCATGCCGGGGTCCTCGAGGCCCATGGGGATCAGGTGGTCGTCGTGGCCTGCGACATGCCCTGCATCAACTCCCGGGTCATCGGGCACCTCTTCTCCCTGCTCGGCGACTTCGACGCGGTCATCCCGGTCTGGAACCCGGAGATGCTCGAGCCCCTCCATGCAGTCTACCGGCGCTCGGCCCTCCTCGCGTACCTTGAGGAGCCGGGCCACCGCTCGCTTCGCGAGATGGTGAAGGCGATGCGGGTCCGGTTCGTGGAGATCGAGGACATGCGGGACCTCGACCCCGAACTCGCCACCTTCACCAATATAAACAAGCTCGAGGAGCTGGAGAGGATAAAGAAGGGGTGAGAAGGGGAATCACCGCCCTGGGGAGCATATCCGGTGGTTATCCCTTGAGCTCCCGGCCTGCCGAGAAGGCCTTCCCTATGAGCCTCCCGATGGCATGGTACTCCTGCCTCGCCGAATCGTAGATGAAGGGCCGGACCATCCCCATCTCCGGCTTCCCGTCGGGGCCCATGACATATTCGTCCACCTTAACGTCGAGGATCTCCCCTACGAACTGGGTATGGAGGCCGAGCTCGAAGGAGTTGAGCAGGCGGCACTCGAGGACTACGGGGAACTCGCCCACGTACGGGGCGTTCACCTTCGATCCCTTCACCGGCGTGAGTCCGGTGGCAGCGAACTTGTCGGTGTCCTTCCCCGAAACCATCCCGAAGAAGTCTGCCTCCCTCACGTACTTCTCCGAGGGGATGCTCACGGTGAAGGCCCTGTTCTCCATGATATTCCTGTGGGTATGGCGCGGTCTCTGGAGGGAGACTGCGACGCAGGGAGGGCTCGAGCAGCAGATCCCCGCCCATGCGGCGGTCATGACGTTGGGATTTCCTGCCTGGTCATACGTCCCGATGACGACAACCGGGTGGGTGTAGAGGAGCGTGCGGGCCCCGAGCGACTGCTTCATGGAGGACGTGTGGGGACGCCAGGGAGATGAAACTGTGGATGGGGTTCCTTACCTTGATCCTTTCGCCTCGCGATTTCCGAAGGGACCGAGGCGCTCCTCGAGCACGGATGCAAGCCATGCGATCTGTGACCGGGTGCCTTCGCCCCCGGGAAGATCAAAGACCGGCGTTCCTTCCTCCTCGGCCTGCTGGACCGCGGGATCGAACCGGAGAATCCCTAGGGGCGTAACACCGACGGCTGTAAGCCGGGAGAGGAAGGGCTCCCCCCGGCCGTCGGTGACCTTATTCAGGACGCCGAAGATACGCGTGATCCCGAGGTCACGGGCCAGCCTCGCGATTTGCCCCGCCGTTTCGACGGACTTCACCGTCGGCTCCGCGACCACGAGGAGAGCCTCCACGGTCCGGGTCGTCCCGCGTCCCAGGTGCTCCACCCCGGCCTCCATGTCCATGACGAGAAGATCGGCGGTTCCCGAGAGGTGGTCAACAAGCCTCCGGGCAAGGGCGTTTGCCGGGCAGAAGCAGCCCCCGCCGCCCGTGCGGATTGAGCCGAGGACCAGGAGCTGCACCCCGTCCCTGCACCGGATCCCGAACCGGCCCGGAATGTCATCCACCTTCGGGTTCACCCTGAAGACCATCCCTGCGCCCCGGGGGGGAGCCCCGGTCCTTTCGAGGATGAGGTCCTCCATCTCCACGAGCGGGGTGATGGCCGCGGATTCCTTCGGATTGCAGGAGAGCGATGAGGCAAGGTTCGGGGATGGGTCCATGTCCAGGGCGACAACCCGATAACCACGGGATGCGAACATCCGGGCGAGCCCGGCTGCGATTGTCGTCTTCCCGACCCCACCCTTCCCGGTGACCGCGATCTTGACCATGATCCTCTCCCATAGCATGATGAGTCTCGGATATAAATTCAAGGTATCCAGGGGCTTGTTGCCCGGATGACGGTTTTCCGGTTCCGGGAGCGCCCTTCCAGGAGCAGATCATGGGGGAGATGATCATCCTCCCCGGCGGGAGGAGAAGGCAGCTCGAGGCCGGGAAGACGATCCTCGCCCACCTCCAGCAGGCGGGGGCCCCGGTGACCGCCCAATGCGGCGGCCGGGGGGAGTGCCGGGCATGCATGGTGGGCGTTCAGGGAGATGCCCTTCTCTCCCCGAGGACCGAAACAGAGGGGTCGGTCCTGGACGACCCCGGCCAGCGGCTCGCCTGCCAGGCAATGGTCGTCGGGACTGACGGGACCCTCACGGTGGAGATCCCGCGGTACGCGGGATATTCCATCGTCGAGCGGGGCCTCCGCCCGCCCGTGACCTTCTCTCCGCTCGTGACAAGAGAGGGGGATGCCGGTTCCCCCGCAGTTACGTGGGATCGAAGGACCATAGGCCCCTACGAGGGGGAAATCTACGGGGTCGCCCTGGACGTGGGAACCACCACCCTCGCCATGCGGTGGCTTGACCTGGACGACCCGGAGAACCCCGACCGGTTCTCTGCCTCGGTGCTGAACCCCCAGATCCGGTTCGGGGACAACGTCATCGACCGCATCCGGTTTGCCACCGGGGTCAAAGGAGGGGCGCGGCAACTCCAGAGCATCCTCGTCGGGGCCATCAACGGCCTCCTCTCCTGCGGTGCTGTCAGGCCGGACCATGTCTATGAGATGACCCTATCGGGGAACAGCGTCATGCGCGAGCTCCTCCTCGGCAGGCCGGTAGGGGGCCTCGGGGCCTTCCCCTTTGAGCCGGTCTCCACCGGTGCGGTGGACATCCCGGCGAGGGAGCTCGGGATCGCCATCCACCCGCGGGGGAACGTCCATGCCCTCCCCCTCATCGGCCACTTCGTTGGCGCCGACACCCTCGCCCTCATCCTCGCGACCGAAATGCACCTGAGGGACGAGGTGACCATGGCAATCGACATCGGGACGAACACCGAGATCGCTCTCGGGAACCGTGAAGGCATCCTGGTCACCTCCTGCGCCTCCGGGCCCGCCTTCGAGGGGTCAGGGATATCATGCGGGACCGGCTCCATCGAGGGTGCGATCCAGCGGGTCGAGATAGGCGGAGGGGGAGGGGTTTCGTTCGAGACCATCGGGAACGGGCCCCCGGCCGGCATCTGCGGATCCGGCCTCATCGATGCCCTTGCAGGTCTCCTGGATCACGGGATCATTGACCGGTCCGGGAAATTCACCGGCGGCCGTGAACGGCTCGTCCTCGCTTCGGGGGAAAGAAACGTGTACCTGGATGGAAGGGATCTCGATAACCTGAAGCTTGCCAAGGCCGCGGTGGCCGCGGGAGCCGGGATCCTCCTCGACCGGGCGGGGATTGGGGCAGAATCCCTTTCCCGGCTCTTCCTCGCCGGGGCCTTCGGCACGTACATCGACGTTGCAAACGCAAGAAGGATCGGGATGCTCCCCCGGGTCGCGCCCGACAGGGTAGTGAAGGTGGGGAATGCATCCATCGAGGGGGCCGCGATGGTCCTCATCTCCCGCGAGAGCCGGAGGGAGGCAGCGGAGCTTGCCCCGCGGGTCACCCACGTGAGCCTCGAGCTGGACCCGGCCTTCCAGGACCGGTTCGTCGGGGAGCTGGCGTTTCCGGATGGGTGATATAATTTTCTTCCTGAACGCTCTCGGGAGCGAGTCGAAGGCGAGTCCCTGGGAACGTCTGCCTGACTCTTTCAAGTCAGATGGATTTCCGATTTTTCATTTTACCGGATCCTCACCTTCCCTTTACCAGCGGACTCCACCTTCCCCTCCCCGACAAGCTCCGCCAGGTAGAGATCGAAGGTCCGCCCTGCGGTGCACCCCTTCTCCGGCCCCTCCCAGCGTGCCTGCGGCGAGACAACCCTCTCTTTCAGGGCATCGACGGCTATCTCGCCGCCGGCTGCGGCGATGCCGCGGATGATGAGGTCCTTCGTCGTGGGC
>DATKKN010000161.1:0-3243 GCA_035542895.1 Methanomicrobiales archaeon
CCGTGGAGAAGGTCAGCCCCGCGGTGGTCCACATCGTCGCCCAGCCTGGGGAGGTCGGGAACCTGCTCCGCCGGCGGTTCCGCGGGCCGCCGATGTGGACCGGTTCCGGCTTCATCTTCACCCCCGACGGCTTCATCCTGACGAACAGCCACGTCGTCCGCGGGGCAAAGGAGATCGCCGTGACGCTCCCAGACGGGACGAAGTTCCAGGCCCGGGTCGCCGGCGACGACCCCCATACCGATCTTGCCGTGCTCCGCATCGACGGCTCCGGCCTCCCGTACGCCCTGTTCGGGAACTCCGACGCCCTGAAGGTCGGCCAGCTCGTGGTCGCCATCGGGAACCCGTACGGGCTCCAGTGCACCATCACCTCGGGGGTCGTGAGCGGCCGGGGGCGCTCCCTCCGGGCCGGCTCGGGGAGGCTCATCGAGGACATAATCCAGACCGATGCCGCCCTGAACCCGGGGAACTCCGGTGGCCCGCTGGTCACCTCCCGGGGAGAGGTCATCGGGGTGAACACCGCGATGGTGATGCCCGCCCAGGGGCTGTGCTTCGCCATCCCGTCAAAGATGGCGACCTTCGTCGCCTCCCGGCTGGTCCGGGACGGGAAGATCCGCCGGAGCTACATCGGTGTCTCGGGCCAGAACGCCCCGATCCCCCGGAAGGCCGCGGTCGCTGTCGGGATCGACCGGGAAACCGGGGTCCTCGTGGTCTCGGTCGAGGAGGGGAGCCCGGCGCAGGCCTCGGGGCTCGCCGGCGGCGACTTCATCCTCGCGATGGACGGGAAGCCCATCGCCTCGGTGGACGACCTGCACCGGATCCTCACCGAGGAAAAGATCCGGACGCCGTCGGTCCTCACCGTCCTCAGGAGATCGGGAAAGGCCGACGTTACCGTCGTACCGGAGGAGCTCGGCGGAAAGGATCAGCAGAACTAGGGAACTGCGAACACCCTTCGGGTTTTCTCGAACAGCGTTCATCGAAAATCCGAGACTACATTCTCAAACCCCGGCATTTATCGAACCGCCGGATGTTACGTCAAAAAATTGTTGGATTAGCTGGAGAGTTACACGACCCTCCGGATCAGGTCTCGGTCGATCACCTCGGGCGAGAGGCTGCCGCTCCTCATCCGTATGGCCTGTTCCAGGCGCTGGCCGTAGTGGAGCGCCTTCATGAAGTTGTTCGAGAGCCTCTTGCTCCTCCAGCCCCGCTCGAGCCAGGTGATGTGCTGTGCTCCCTCTCCAATCTCGGAGAGGACGCGCACATGGGTGTCCCCCGGCTTGCCCTTGTTCACCCTGCCGGTACGGTCCCGGTAATCGTAGGGTTTCTGGGCTTGAACGGTCTGGATGACGATACTGCGGGCCGGGATTGCAACCGTGCTCACGGTTTTAAAAGAACTATGAGGCCCAGGGTCTCCGTCTTCGCCTGAATCTTCCATGGTAGTGTGTTCACCTTGTCGGAACCAACACTTCTGGGGCAGACCGCCGCGCCGGCCCCGGGGATTCGTCCCCCCGTGGTTCCGGGCACGATCTGTTGCCAATTCTTCTGTATCTTATTCCAGGTACTAAAGGATAGTGGTCATCCACCCCGAAAGTGACACCGGCCCCTGCCCGGGACACCGCCCCGCGCCCCGTTTCAGGCCGGCCTCGCGCCGGACACCTCTTTCCCGGTGATGGCGTCAAGGTAAATCCTCCGCTCGGGACCTCCTTCCGAGAAGATGATCTCCCAGAGCGGGTAGGAGAAGAGGGTGAAGGAGACCACCTCGGCGGTAGGCTCGATCCCCTTGAGCACCTCCCTTGCCTGGCCCTCGGTCACCCGCACCCCGACTGGCTGCCCCGATCCCTGGCCCTGGGCGAGGTCGCATTCTCCCGAGAGAGAGGCGACCGGGGGGAGCCTCTTCGAGAGGAGCGGGATGAAGACCTTCGCCTGGCCTGCCCGGCCCGCCTCGGTGACGAGCCTCTTCTCCTGGAGAGCTGCAAGGGCTGCATTAACCGCCTCCCGGGGCAGTGAGGAGAGGCTCTCTGCCTCGGCCGGGGTCGCCCCGGTGAGGGGGAGGCGGGAGAGGACCCGGACCGCATCGGCGGGAAGGCCCATCACCTCCGAGAAGCCGGGCCGGAAGGAGAAGCCCCGGCGGACCCGGGCGAGGTCCCCGTGCACCGCGTCGAGGAGGAAGGAACCGGTCCTCACGGTCCTCCCGAGGAGGCCGCCGCGGTACTTCACGGTGACCCGGGCGATCGGCCAGGCGACGAGCTCCGCCGATACGAGCCGGTTCCTCCCGGTTCCGAGGAACGATCGGCGCCTGCGTCGTTTCCCGGCGATGGCGATGGCCTCCTCGCGGGTAGTGGCCGGGGCAGGGCCCGGGAGGGCCGTCCCGGGCGGGGTGGCAGGGCCAGGCCCCTGGGAAGGCTGCACCACGGGGGCCGGCGGTGATACCGGCCGGGGCTTCGGTTTCACCCCACCCTGCGCACGGGCGATATCCGGGGTCTCTCCCCGGTGCTCTGTCTCCCGCCTCGCAAAGGTCATCCGGGTCTTCTTCCGGGTAAACCCGCCCATCACGAAGAACTCGCCGGGATACAGGGCCGCGAGCTCCTCGAGCTCGGCCCGGGAGCCGAAGAAGAGGTCCACGGCCCGGAGGTCGTTCTCGATGGAGAGCTTCCCGATGACCTGGTTGTTGCACTGGGAGAGGACGTTCTTTGTCACAAAGGACGGCCTCTGGGTGGCGATGAGGAGGCCGAGGCCCCGCTTCCTCCCCCGGCGGGAGATCTCCTCTATCTTTTTGATCGACTCCTTGGCCTGGGGAATGAACTTGTCCGCCTCCTCGAGGATGAGGAGGTAGGGGATCCGGTGGGCCGTGGCGATGTCATAGAGCACCCCGGCGAGGGCGGCCACCTTCTCCTGCATCTCCTCGGCCTCAGAGACATCGAAGACCACCGCGGTCCCGTTCACCACCGCCCGGAGCATGAGGTCGTTCAGGTTCACCTTCTCGATATTCTCGTCGCACCGCTCGTCGTTCCCTACCCAGGTGACGGGGTACCGTTGCTTCAGGGAGAAGTACTCCCCCTCGGTGTCCACGATGACAAAGCCGATGCCTGCGGCGCAGAGCCGCTCGCAGAAGACGGCAATCGCCCAGCTCTTGCCCGCCCCCGACTGGGCGATGATGCAGGTGCGGCCGGTGACGAGCTGCTGGGCGTCGATGGAGAAGTCCCGGTCCCCGGCCGTCCCGATGACGAGATCCACAAGGAACCGGGG
>DATKKN010000162.1:0-27056 GCA_035542895.1 Methanomicrobiales archaeon
TTGAAGGTCATGTCCCCGCTCGTGGGAAGGTTGACCGTCCCGCTGACCTCAGAGATTACGTCCCCGGGCCTGAGAGCATTCACCTGGGACGGGTTGGTCGTTATCCCGCTGCTGGTGAGTGCCGCGCAGGCCTGCACCAGGCAAAAGACTGCAAGGGTTGCACACAGGATGAAATGAATCTGCTTCATACTCCTCCTCACTCGAAAAGCGGCTCGATATCCTCGTCAAAGAGGGAGACCTTCTTCTCCTTCTGCTTCCGGTCGTCCTCCTTGGTCTCCTTCGCGATCTCCAGGAGCTCCCGGATCCGGGGGGCATTCCCCACCGTCGCGAGGACGACGACCGCCGCGATATAGTTCGAGTCCACCGGGTAGTCCCCGCCGCGGACCTCGATCCCGGCGATGTTCTCCTCCACCCAGCTCTTGGACTTCTCGACCCCCTTCCGGTCCATCTCCTCGGGCGGGCCGGCGATGAGGACGAGGGCCCGCTCGGCGGATGAGTAGTCGCAGGGGAGGGTGAGCCTGCCGAGCATGGCCCGGCGGACGAGGGCGATGATCTTCGCGGACTTGTCCTCGCCGAGGAGGACCTCCTCGGACGCCTCCTTCTTGCCCGAGATGGAATCCTTGAGGCCCCCGAAGATGCCCTTCTTCTGCTTCGTCCGCTTGGACATGACCTCGGTGATGGCGTACCCGACCGAGGTGATCCCCCCGCCCCTCAGCGTGTTGATGATCTCCGAGGAGTCGACGACCATCTCGCCGACCCCCATCTTCGTGACCTCCCCGGCCCGGAAGAGGACCCCGAACCTCCGCACGATCTCGTCGTTCAGCCGCTCGTAGGCCGATTTGATGCTCTCCCCCTCGTTTTTCCAGGCCGAGTTATCGAACAGGAAGGTGCTGTCCACCTCGTTCACGAGCGTGGAGAGGCTCCGGGCGGCGTTGTAGGAATAGAGCCGGCCCTCCTCGGGGGCCGGGAGGATCCCGAGGGCATAGACCGGCTCCCGGTAGATCCTTTTTAAGGCCCGGGCAAGAACCGGTGAGCCACCGGAACCAGTACCTCCGCCGAGGCCGGCGATGATGACGAAGGCGTCGATGTCATGGGTGCCCCGGGAGTCAATGGCATTGATGATGCTGTCGATCTCGTCGGAAGTGACCTTCGCCCCGGTGACATTGTCGGTCCCGACCCCATGGCCCTTCACCATGGTCTGGCCGATGAGGATCCGGTCCCTGAGACCGATGTTTTTCAGGCCCATCAGGTCGGTCCTCGCGGTATTCACCGAAATGGCCCTGAAATTCTGGGCGGCCATCCTTTTATCCTGTTCTATGAACATATCTGCAATTTTACCGCCCGCCTGGCCGAACCCGATGAAAAATACGCGCATTAAATGCCACCAACCAGCCGGAATCCCATCCGGGAGAGCTCTCTTTCCTTAACTCAATTTATTCCAGATAGTTCAAAAACTTTCTTATGCGTCGGTCATCATAAACTAATGGACAGCACGATGAGGATTTGCATCCTGGGAGGGGGTTTATGTGGTCTCGTCGCAGCACTCCGGCTCTCGGGATCCTCTGAGGTGACCCTCCTCGAGCGGGATCGGGAGCTCGGCGGATGCCTCTCCTCCTGGCGGCTCGGAGAGGACCGATGGGTGGAGCGATTCTACCACCACTGCTTCGCCGGGGACCATCACCTCCTCTCCCTCCTTGCCGAGACCGGGCTCTCCGGCCGGCTCGAATGGCTCCGGGGAACGACAGGCTCCTTTGCCGACGGGAAGATCTACGCGCTCAACACCCCGCTCGAAATACTCAGGTACCCTTACCTGAGCCTTCCCGAAAAGGCACGGCTCGCCCTCTTCACGAAGAGGGCCGGGAACCTGAAGGCCGGGGACCTGGATGCCCTCACGGCGAGGGACTTCATACTCGACCACCTCGGAGAACGGATCTACAGCGAGTTCTTCCGGCCCCTGCTCAGGAGCAAGTTCGGGGACCGGGAGAACGATGTCTCGGCAGGGTGGCTCGTCTCCCGGGTGGCCATCAGGTCGAACCGGGGATTCTCCGGGGAACGGCTCGGGTACCTCCGTGGCGGGTTCCACCTCCTCGTGGAACGGCTCGCCGACCTCGCGGCTAAGCAGGGATGCTCCATTGTCACCGGTTCCCCGGCGACCCGGCTGGAACGGAGCAACGGGAAGTGGGTGGTCAACGGCTCGGGTTATGACCGGGTCCTCTCGACCATCCCTCCCCAGGAAATCTGGCGGATCGGCGGGCCGGACCTCCCGCTGGTACCGTACCAGGGGGCAGCCTGCATGACCCTCGGTATCGACAGGGACGTGACGAACGGAGTGTACTGGCTCAACATGAAGGACCCGGCTCCCTATGGTGCGGTCGTTTCCCACACGAACTTCGTCCCGCCGGAGCGGTACGGGGGGAGGATCCTGTATCTCGCCTCCTACTTCCAGGGGGTAATGGATCCTGGCCTTCCCGGGAGAATGGTCGACGACTTCTGCAGCCGGTTCGGGGTCACCCCGAAGTCCATCCTCTGGAGGAAGATGGCGGTCGAACCCTTCGCCGGCCCGGTGTACACCACCGGCTACCGGAGCCACATCCCCGCTTACGAGGAGGGCGGGCTCTTCCTGGCGGGCATGTTCTCCCTGCCCAACTATCCCGAGCGTTCCATGGAGGGGTCGATCATCGCGGCAAACGAAGTTGCGGCCCGGATGCAGCAGGGGGCGGTCGCCCATGGGTGATGTGGAGGTTTCCGCCGTCATCCCGGTCTTCAATGACCGGGCTGCCCCGGCGAAGATCGAGCTCTCCGCCGTCATCCCGGTCTTCAACGACCGGGCTGCCCTCGAAACGGCAATACCCCGGTCCCTCGAGGCCCTGGAGGGGATCACCTCTTCCTTTGAGCTCATCATCGCCGAGGATGGATCCACAGACGGGACTCCCGACCTCGTCCGGAGAAAGGCGGGGGAGGACCCCCGGATCCGTCTCCTCCACTCCGACGAGCGGCTCGGCCGGGGACGAGCCCTCACCCGCGCCTTCGGGGAGGCCCGGGGTTCCATCGTGTGCTATTACGACGTGGATCTCGCCACCGATCTCAAACACCTCGGCGAACTCATCGGGGCGATCCGGGCCGGGGCAGATATCGCCACGGGTTCCCGGCTCCTTCCCTCGAGCGAGGTGACCCGGACCGGGGAACGGGAGGTCGCGAGCCGGGGGTATAACATCCTCGTCCGCCTCCTCCTCGGGAGCAGGGTGCATGACCACCAGTGCGGGTTCAAGGCCTTTAACCGGGAAAAGGTCCTTCCCCTCCTACCGTCGGTGAAGGCCACCCACTGGTTCTGGGACACGGAGCTCCTCGTCAGGGGGCAGCGGGCGGGCCTCAGGGTGGCCGAGTTCCCCGTGGTCTGGCGGACGGGGAGGACGACAACGGTGCGCATGAAGGACGTCTTCGAGATGGGGGGGGCGATCCTCTCCCTCTGGTGGCAGCTCCATGGACCGCAAGGTTAGCGTCATCATCGTCTCGGGCCTCCTCGCCGCGGGGATCATCGCCTTCATGCTCCTCCGGGTCTGGGGCGACCTCCTCGTTGCCATTGCGCACTGGAACCCGCTCTTCCTCGTTCCGGCCATCGCCTTCTCCACCGCCGGCTGGTGGCTCAGGGGTGCCCGGTACCGCTCGATCCTGGGCCGGCTCGGGATCCCGGCAGGCCTCGCCTTCTCCACGGCCTGCGTGCTCATCAGCCAGACGGCAAACCTGATCATCCCCGCAAGGCTCGGGGATCTTGTCCGGATTTTCATCCTGAAGCACGAGAAACTCGCGGGGTACCCGACGGGGGTCTCCTCAATCGTCATCGAGCGGTTCTTCGATATCCTCACTGTCGCCTTCCTCGGCCTCCTCGCCCTTCCCTTCGTCTTCGGGGTCCCCTCCTGGGTGTATTATGTCATCGTCCTTCCCCTCGCCGCATGCGGGGCCTTTGTCATCATCCTCGTTGCCCTCGGGAAGGTGGAGTCCGAGAACCGGATCCTCGCCATCGGCTTCTCCATGATCCACGAGATGAGGAAGGCCTCCCTTTCCATCGGGTCAGTCGCCACCCTCTCGGGCCTCTCCATCGTCATCTGGCTCACCGACGCCCTCACCACGGCCTCGATCGCCCTCATGTTCCACGCCAATATCGGCTTTGGCGTGATCGTCCTCGCCGTGGTGGTGGGGAACCTCTTCAAGGCGGTCCCCCTCACCCCCGGCGGTATCGGCACATACGAGGCGGCCGTGGCGGTGATCCTTGTCCTCTCGGGAACGACCTCCCAGGCCACGGCGACGCTCATCGCCATCTCCGATCACCTGGTGAAGAACATCATCACCGCCGTGGGGGGCATCCTCTCCATCTGGCTTCTCGGGGGCTGGGTGGTGGACGCCGTCAGGGATGCCTTCCGCGGGCAGGAGGAGGCCGGGCCATAACATGGATGCCCTGGTCCAGGTTCTTTTTGTCCTCTCCTGGCTCGTCCTCCTGAAGTTCCTCCAGGTCTCGGCCTACCCGGTGCTCAGGGGCCCGCTCGGGAGGCTCGCCTATCCCGTCTCCTTCACCGGGGGTGTTCTTGCCTTCTCGGCCCTTTCCTGGTGCCTCGGCCTCCTCCGTGTCCCGGTCGCCCTCGCGGCCCTCCCCTTCCTCGCCATCCTCGGCTGGGCCGCCCTGAAAGGCCGGTACACGAGGGATGACCTCTCGCCGCAGCTCCGCTGGGATCTCGTTTTCCTCGGCGCCTTCATCCTCATGCTCGTGGTGCGGATGGCGAACCCGTCCATCTTCTCCGCCGAGAAATTTATGGACCATGCCTTCATCGCCTCCATCATGCGGAGCCCGGTTGTCCCGCCGGCCGATCCCTGGTACGCAGGGGGCACCATGAACATCTATTACTACGGCGGGTACTGGTTGATGGCCGTGCTGGGCACTCTCGCGGGGGTCCCTTCCCAGGTAGTCTTCAACCTGGCCCTCCCGACCATCTTCGCCCTCGCGGCGGTGAACCTGTACGGGATCGGTAACCTCCTCCTCCCCCGGTTCAGGTGGTTCCCTCTCCTCACGCTCGTCCTCGTGAACCCTGCCTTCGTCCGGGACCTGATCTTCGGCGGCGCGACCTCGGGAATCCTCTGGGACAGCACCCGGGTCATCACGAACACCATCAACGAATACACCCTCTTTTCCTTCCTGTGGGGGGATGCCCACCCCCACGTGCTCGACATCGCCAACCAGGTCTTCCTCCTCCTCATCCTCGTCATCGCCCTGAGATGCTGGTACAAATCGGGCTGGAACGGGAGGATCGCCCTCATCGCCCTCGCCGCCCTCTCCCTCGGCTCGATGCCCGTGATGAACACCTGGGATGTCCTCGCGTACGCGCCGATGACCGTCCTCTCCGGGGCCCTCATTTTCCGGGATGGCTGGCGCCGGGAGAAGCGGGACCTCTCGGGCCTCGCATTCCTCCTCGCGGTGCCGCCGCTTTCCATCCTCCTCTACCTCCCGTACTACCTCCAGATGGCGACCACGGGCTACCTGGGAACCTTCCCGGTGACGACACCATCCAGCCCCATTGAGTTCCTTCTCGTGAGCGGGTTCTTCCTCGCGATCTTCATCGCGTACGGGGCACGTGCCCTTGTGCGCCGGCCCTACCTCCTCGTTCCGGCGGTGCTCGTCGCTCTCGCCGGCTACCCGGCGGCGGCCCTTGCCGTCGCAGCAGCAACCGCCCTCCTTGCCCGGTGGGCGCGGGATCCGATGTCCTGCAGGGAGACGAGATCGTCCATCGGGGAAGGGGGCCCCTCTGTACATGATCCGGAGATCCTGATCGCCCTCGCCGGGCTCGCCATCATCGCCTTCTGCGAGTTCCTCTACCTGAAGGACTACCTCGGGGGAATCTACTACCGGATGAACACGGTCTTCAAGTTCTACAATATTGCCTGGATCCTGATGGGGGTTTCCTCTCTCGTCATGGTCGGGCGGGTCCTCGGGAGGCTCGAGATACCGAAGGTTCCCTCGGGCCAGGTGAAGGCCGCCGCCATCGTCGCGATCGGCGTATTCATCGTCGCGGTTCCCGCCTTTCTCGCCGCGACCTGGGCAGGATCCGGCGGGCCGACCCTCGACGGGCTCCAGTACCTCGAAGGCACACACCCGGCCGATGCCGCCGCGCTCCCCTTCGTCCGGGCACTCCCACCGGGCACCGTGATCGCCGAGGGGGTCAAAGGGGACTATGCCTATCCCTCCCGGATCTCGGCCTTCACCGGTGTCCAGACCATCATCGGATGGCCGGGGCACGAGTTCATGTGGAGGGGGGCGGGGGGGAGGACCTCGGGAAGGATCGAGGACGTCCGGGCCGTATACGAGGACCCGGCAAAATCCTTGGGGATTCTCCGGCAGTATGGGGTCTGCTATGTCTATGTCGGTGACACCGAGCGGGATCTGTACCGCCTGAACCTTCCCCCCGACGATCTTATGCTCGTCTACCAGGCACAGGGCGTGACCATTTACCGGTTCACCGGGTGATCCACCGTCGTGGGAAAGCGGGCGCGGACCGGGGGGCGACGGGGGAGGTTTCATGAGAGGGAGGGTCCGAAGGACCCGACCTCGAGCGACGACGACCGTTTCCGCAGGGACGACTCTTCCCATAAGGGAAGAGGAGTCCTGCGACGCCAGTCGCAGGAAATAGGAGTGCCGCGATGAGGTCGCGGCGTGGTCGCGAGAAACCGACCTGGAGCGACCCGCCGTAAGGCGGGTGCGACGGGCGACAACCTTTATCTCCCGCCCTGATGACATGATATGGTTACGGCGTCACTACCTGTGAGTGATGAAGGAGCAATCCCTCCTGAATGAGGTGTGTTATGGCAACGGGTTTCAAGAAGTTCGAAGTTCCCGACGAGATCCAGAACAAGGCCCTCGAGGCCCTTGAGGTCGCGAGGGACACGGGGAAGATCAAAAAGGGGAGCAACGAGGCCACGAAGGCAATCGAGCGCGGTGTCGCGCTCCTCGTGCTCATCGGGAGCGACGTGCAGCCCGAGGAGGTCATCATGCACCTCCCCGCCCTCTGCGATGAAAAGAAGGTCCCCTACCTCTTCGTGAAGCGGCAGAACGACATCGGGGCGGCGAGCGGTCTCGACGTCGGTTCGGCGGCGGCTGCCATCGTGAAGCCCGGGAAGGCGAAGGAGATCATCGACGACATCGCGAAGAAGGTCGCCGAGCTCAAGGGATGAGCCATGGCGGGAGACGCGACACCGGCCGAGGTCATCGAGGTCATCGGGAGCACCGGCATGCACGGTGAGGCGATGCAGGTGAAGTGCAGGATCCTCGACGGCCCGAACAAGGGGAGGATCATCACCCGGAACACCGTGGGCCCCATCCGTGAGGGCGATATCCTCATGCTCCTCGAGACCGAGCGCGAGGCAAAGAAACTCTCGAAGAGGTAATCGCGATGGTGGACATACGCACGTGCAGCTTCTGCGGGGAGGGGATCGAGCCGGGGACGGGAAAGATGCTCGTCCGGAAGGACGGGACGATCTTCTATTTCTGCAGCTCAAAGTGCGAGAACAATGCCCGGATCGGGAGGGTCCCCCGCAGGGTCAGGTGGACCCGGGCGGGGAGGAAGGCGCTCGGGAAGGAGTGATCCCGGGTGGACCGCACCTTCGTCCTCGTGAAACCCGACGGGGTCCAGCGGGGCCTCGTCGGCGAGATCATATCCCGGTTCGAGGCAAAGGGCCTCAAGATCGTAGCGGCGAGGTTACTGCTGCCCACCGAGGCCCAGGTGATGGAGCAGTACAAAGAGCATATCGGGAAGTCCTTCTTCCCCCACCTTAAGAAGTACATCATGAGCGGCCCGGTCCTTGCCATGGTCTGGGAGGGGAAGGATGCGGTGCCGGTGGTGAGAAGGGTGGTCGGCGCCACGAACCCCGCCGAGGCTTCGCCCGGGACCATCCGCGGGGATCTCGCCATGGACACGGGCCGGAATGTGATCCATGCCTCCGACTCCCCGGCGAGCGCCGCACGGGAGGCTGCCATCTACTTCATGGAGATCGACCTGGTCACTTACCAGAGGATCGACGAATCTTCCCTGTACGAATGGGTGGAGTGAGATCCCGGGTCCGAAGGAGCGACGGGTCCCGCAGGAGCCGGAGCTGTCCAGGGGGGCAGGGGCCCCTCTGGACTATGCCGGGATCGTCAAGGGGGGTAGGGGCCCCTCTGGACGAGATCCCGGGTCCCGTAGGGAGACTTGGCTCAGAGGGGCCGAGGCTGTCCCGGGGTCGGGGCCCCTCGGGACCGAGTCGGGATCGTCCAGGGGGGAGGGGGCCCCTCTGGACGGGACCGGCCGCCCCTTTCACTTTCACCCCCCGCACGGCCAACCTTTTCTACCTCATCCGGTGATGGTTTCTCTGCATACCATTATCCTACCTCTTTTCTGCTTGGGGGCCCCGGCCCCCGGGCTTCATCAGCTATTTAAATTTCCACGCCAAGATCAGAGTGAGAAAGAGGGAAACATCGGAGCTCTCACGGGGCCTGAATCATGGAACACGACACCAGTGATATCCTTCTCATCAGCATCAGCCTCTGCTTCATCATTGGCGGCAGCATCTTCGCGGCGATGGTGGTGGGGAAGGAATACGGCGTTCTTGAGATTCCCTACGGGCCCTATATCCTCCTCATTATCGCGGTCATCATCGTGATCCTTGCCGGTATGATCGTGATCACCGGTACAGAGAATGAAGAGGAAAAGAAGCAGGGCGGCTGGTTCTGACCCGCACCCTTTCCATGAAGGTCTGCAGCGTCCAGCTGGAAAGCGCATGGGAGAACCCGGACGCGACCCTCCGGAAAGCCGCCCTCTGCATCGCGTCGGCGAAGGATAAGGGCGCGGGCCTGGTCCTTTTCCCCGAGCAGTTCGTCACCGGCTGGTCGCCGGATTCTACCCGTTTTGCCGAAGGCCCGGAAGGCCCCACGGTGAAAGCCCTCCGGCTGCTGGCCCGGGACCACTCGGTCTTCCTCATCGGATCGTACGTCGAGAAGCATGACCCCCGTCCCCTGAATACCAGCATCGCCATCGACCCCGGCGGTGAGGTAGTAACAAGCTTTTCCAAGATCCACCCATTCTCACCCGGAGGAGAGGACCTGCACTACGACCCCGGGGATCACCTTTCCGTCTTTTCAGCGGGAGATGTCCGGTTTGGAATCGCCATCTGCTATGACCTCCGGTTCGCCCCTGTCTTCCGGGCGTACGCGAAGGCGGGAGTCCACGGTGTCCTCATTCCCTCGGCGTGGCCCTGCTCCAGGACCCGGGCATGGGAGACCCTCATCCCGGCCAGGGCCCTCGACAACCAGTTCTACGTGATCGGGTGCAACCCGACGGGGACCACCCCCGTGGACCGGTACTGCGGCCATTCCCTCTCGGCCGACCCGGTTGGCGCGGTCATCAGCCGCGGGGGCGAAGGCGAGGAGCTCGTCATGACCGATATCGATCCTGATAAGGTCGAGGCGGCCCGGGCCCGGATGCCGGTGGAGAAGGACCGGCGGCCGGACCTGTACCACCGGTTTCTCACCGGCCCCGGCACCTCACCCGGCTCGTAGTCCTCCGCTAAATAGGTATACATCCCGGTGGCGCACAATGTACTGACAATGTCCTACCAGCTGGCCTGCATCCACTGCGGGGCGGAATACCCCCCGGACGAGATCATCTACTCCTGCCGGGCCTGCGGGCACCCCCTCGAGGTCCGGTACCGCCTCGACGAGCTCGGGATCGACAGGAAGGAGTGGAACGGGCGCCCCCTCTCTGTCTGGCGTTACCGGGAGATCCTGCCGGTGCAGATCCCGCCGGTGACCCTCAGGGAAGGAGGTACGCCCCTCTACCACCTGCAGGCGCTCGGGAAGGAGCTGGGCCTTGATTACCTGTATGCAAAACACGAGGGGTTGAACCCCTCGGGGTCCTTCAAGGACCGGGGGATGACCGTTGGGGTCTCGATGGCCCTCCAGCTGGGGAAGCGGTCTGTGGCATGCGCGAGCACCGGGAACACCTCGGCCTCCCTCGCGATGTACGCGGCAAAGGCAGGAATTCCTGCGGTGGTCCTCCTCCCGTCAGGGAAGGTGGCCCTCGGGAAGGTTGCCCAGGCGCTCATCCACGGGGCGCGCGCCATCACCATCCGGGGGAACTTCGACCGGGCACTCGAGATGGTCCAGGAGCTCTGCGAGAAGCACGGGCTCTACCTCCTCAACTCGATGAACCCCTACCGGCTCGAGGGGCAGAAGACCATTGGCTTCGAGGTGCTCGACCAGCTCGGGGAGATCCCCGACCGGATCGTGCTCCCGGTCGGGAACGCCGGGAACATCTCGGCGATTCACAAGGGTCTCCGGGAGCTCAGCGAGCTCGGGTTCATCGACCGGCTCCCCATGATGACCGGTATCCAGGCCGAGGGATCGGCTCCGGTGGTGCGGGCCATCGAGGGGAACCTCCCCGAGGTCGTCCCCGAGATGCATCCCGAAACGGTGGCGACCGCGATCCGCATCGGAGCCCCCGTGAACGCCGAGAAGGCCCTCCGTGCCATCCGGACGACGGGCGGGACCGCGATATCGGTGAGCGACGCCGAGATCCTCGCGATGCAGAAGGCCCTCGCCTCCCGGGAGGGGGTCGGGGTCGAGCCGGCTTCGGCGGCATCGGTGGCCGGGGTGAAGAAGCTCGTCGCGGCCGGGATCATCGACCGGGACGAACGGGTGGTCTGCGTCGTAACGGGCCACCTCCTGAAGGATCCGGAAACGGTGGTGAGACAGTGCGAGCCCCCGCTCGAGATCGAGCCAGACCTGCCCTCGCTGCTCTCTGCGCTGCGATTGTGATCTGCACGTCGGGGGCAGCCGGGCTCAACGCGAGCTTCCAGATTGCCCCCGGGGGGATGGCCTACATAGCGGCCGTCGAGCTCGCCGGTGCAAGCGGCTACGGCTTCTGGGACTTCGGGCCCCTCGGCGAACGGATTCCCCGCCCGGTCTCGAACGTGAGCCTGCACGGGGCATGCGGCAACTGCAGCTTCGACTGGGTCGATCCCTTTACCATGAACTTTACCGCGGGGAACTACACCGTCCTCTACACCGGGGAGATCATGGAGAACCACCTGCAGGGGAGCTTCGATACCCCGTACCATGTCACGGTCTCCCTCCCGCCGGGCCTCGATGTCCGGAACCCCTTCCTCGGTATGAGGAACCCGGGTTCGGCGATCGCGGAGAACGGCTCCTCCGTGGTCATCGACTGGAACAGCACGAGATCCTTCGAGCTCCGGTTCTACGGCCCGGACAGGGAGAGGCTCCTCCTGGTCTTCGGGGTGCTCTGGCTGGTCGGCCTCCTCCTCGTACTCATCCCGTACCTCCTGTCGCGGAGAGAGAGAAAGAGAGGGGAACCGTGATCGAGGTCCTCCTCGCCTCATTCCTCGTGGGCCTGACCGGTGCCGTTTCGCCGGGGCCCATGAGCGCCTCCATTCTCGGCATGTCCCATAAAAAGCCCCTCCTCTCCACCCTTGGCCTCGTGGCCGGCCATGGCATCGTCGAAGCCGCCATCATCGTCGGGATCATCTTCGGCCTCCGATCCCTCCCCTGCCAGAAAGAGATCGCGCTCCTTGGCTGCGTCACCATCGTCATCCTCGGGGTGATGCATTTCAGGTCCGAACCGGGGAAGGAGAAGGCCCGGGCTGAGAGTGCGAGGGCTCCCTTTGCCACGGGGATCGTCCTCACCCTCTCGAACCCCTACTGGTGGATCTGGTGGCTTACCTTCGGTGCAGGGTTCCTCGCCCTCCAGCCGGCCTACGCGGCCTTCTTTGTCGGGCACATCTCCGCCGACCTCGTCTGGTTCGGGATCCTTGCCTTCACGGCATCCCGGGGGGCGGCGATCCTGGGCGACAGGTACCGGTGGGTGGTGAAGGGGAGCGGGATCGCGATGGCGGGGTTCGGGGTCGCCTTTGCCATTTCTATCCTTTCAGGTTAACCTCGTCAGAAACGTGCAGGGCGTTGGAGGGGGGCGGCGGGCGGGCTCAGGAAGACGCTCCTGGGGAGGGAGGGTCCGAAGGACCCGTTCTGGAGCGACGAAGTCGCGGCCGGAGGGAGGGTTCATCAGAGGGAGGGTCCGAAGGACCCGACCTCGAGCGACGACGACTGTTTCCGCAGGGACGACTCTTCCCATAAGGGAAGAGGAGTCCTGCGACGCCAGTCGCAGGAAATGGAGGGCGCGATGAAGTCGCGGCGTAGTCGCGCAGAACCAACCTTGAGCAAGAAATAAAGTGAAACTCCGGGTTACGTCTCAGGCCGCCGGTTTCTCTGCCGGCTTCTCCGAAGTTTTTCGGCCCGGCTGAAAAAACGAGGAAAAGCCCCGGCTATGCCTGGGGCTTCTCCGGTGGTTTCTTCAGCTTGATGTCGATCCCGTACTTGGCGGCGTTCGCGTCCGCGAGGGCCTGGATCCGGGCTAGCTCGGCCTCGTTCCGCTGCGGCTTGAACAGGTGGGCGAAGCGCTTCTGGACCTTCAGGTACTCCTCAACGGGCTTTCGCACGACCTTCTTCACCTTCGTGACTGCGCCGTCGGTTTGTTCGAAGAGGACGAAAAGGCCCGTCTCGACGGCGAGCTTCCCGATGACCATGGTCCGGTCTCCCTCGAAGCCCCATCCGGTCGCGCACGGGGCATGGACCTGGACATAGCAGGGACCCTTCACCTCGGTCGCCCGCTCGACCTTCTGCATCAGGTCGTTCGGGTAAGCGATGGAGGTGGTCGCGACGTACGGCGCCCCGTGGGCGGCGAGGATGGCCGGCATGTCCTTCTTCGGGCGGCGGTTCCCCATGGAGCACTTCCCGGCCGGGGAGGTCGTCGTGTGGGCGTCGAGCGGGGTCGCCCCCGAGCGCTGGATGCCCGTGTTCATGTACGCTTCGTTGTCGTAGCAGATGTACGTGAAGTCATGGCCGCGTTCGAAGGCGCCGGAGAGGCAGAGCATCCCGATGTCGAAGGTCGCCCCGTCGCCGCCGATGATCACCACCTTCTCGCTCCTGCCCTGCTTCTTCAGGGCGGCCTCGATGCCCGACCCCACGGCAGCCGCGTTCTCGAACAGTGAGTGGATCCAGGGAACCTTCCAGGAGGTCTCTGGATACGGTGACGAGAAGACCTCCAGGCAGCCCGTCGCGGCGGCGATGATGGTGTCCGGCCCGGTCGCCTTCAGGATGAGCCGGGCGGCAAGCGCAGGCCCGCAGCCGCCGCAGGCGCGGTGACCACAGTCGAAGAGTTCCAGGGTCTTATCGACGACCATCTAGGCCACCCCCTCGCGCAGGCCATAGAAGAGGTCCCCTTCGCCCTTTTCCGCGAGCTCGGTGATCCGGGCGATGTCCCGCTTCCGGAGGTCCCTGCCCCCGAGGCCGACGATATAGTCATGGACCGGGACCCCCGAGCCATAGAGGGCGTCCTTCACCTCGAGACCGACCGCGCCCTTGGAGCCGAGGGAGATGTTCTTGTCAAGGACCGCGACCCGTTTCGCACCCGAAAGCGCGTGCGCGATCTCCTCGCCGGGGAAGGGCCGGTAGGTGCGGATCTTCAGGAGGCCGACCTTCTTCCCCGCGGCGCGCATCTCGTCGATGGCATCCTTCACCGTCCCGCAGAGGGAGCCCATGGCGACGAGCGCTGTCTCGGCGTCCTCGAGCTGGTATCCCTCGACGAGGGCGCTGTAGTCCCGCCCGAGCTTCTCGGAAAACTCCTTCCCTGCGGCGATGATCTTCTTCCTCGAGCGCTGGAGGGCCTGGTCGATGGCGTACCGGAACTCCATGTAGTACTCGGGGAAGGCGAACATCCCGAAGGAGATGGGGTCCTTTGCGTCCAGCTTCTGGACTGGCGCGAACTTCGGGAGGTAGGCGTCCACCTGCTCCTGGGTGGGCATGTCCACCGGCTCGTAGGTGTGGGAGAGGATGAACCCGTCAAAGCAGACCATCGCGGGGAGGAGCACCTCGGGATCCTCGGCCACCCGGTAGGCGAGGTAGTGGAGGTCGGCGGCCTCCTGGTTGTCCTCGGCATAGAACTGGAGCCAGCCCGAGTCCCGGAGGGAGATGGAGTCCTGGTGGTCGTTCCAGATCGAAAGGGGGGCCGAGATCGCCCGGTTCACGATGGTCATCGCCATGGGGAGGCGCATCCCGGCGAGGTTGAAGCAGACCTCGAACATGAGGGCGAGCCCCTGAGAGGTGGTGGCCGAGTAGGCACGGGAGCCGGCCGCGACAGCGCCGAGGCAGGCCGAAAGGGCCGAGAACTCGGACTCGACGGTGAGGTACTCGGCGTCCATGGTGCAGTTCGCCACCATATCGGCGAGGGCCTCGACGATGTGCGTCTGCGGGGTGATGGGGTAGGCCGAGACCACGTCGGGCCGGCACATGCGGACCGCGTCGGCGACGGCCATTGACCCCTCGATGAACCGGAGCATGTTACTTCTCCTCCTTCACCATCTCGATGTCCTCTGCCGGGCACTCCTCGGCGCAGAGGCCGCAACCCTTGCAGTAGTCATAGTCGGGGATCATGAACTCGTCCTCCTGCTCGAGGATGCACCCCTCTGGGCAGACCATCGCGCAGATCCCGCACTTCGTGCATTTGTTGTGCCGGAAGACCGGTTTGAAGACACGCCACGCACCGGTCCGGTTCCCGCGGGATTTTCCCGGCCTCGCCGTGCAGCCGACAGGGAGGGTCACCTAGGCCGCCCCCTTCACGAGGTTATACGCCCGCCTTGCCGCCTCGATGTTCTTTGCAGCGATCTCCTCCCTGAACCGGTGCCGGATGGCATTCTCCATCGCCTCCATGGTGATCTCCCCGCTCGCCGCGGCAAAGGCCCCCATGAGGCTCGTGTTCGTGATGGGAACGCCGAGGGTCTCGAGGGCGATTCCCGTGGCATCCACGGTGATGAGCCGGACACCGTCGGGGACGTTCCACCCGCCCGGCTTTCCCGTGTTCACGATGGCAATCCCGCCCTTCTTCATGCCGGCAAAGACGTTCACGTCGGAGATCAGGGTGCTGTCCTGGACGATGATGTAGTCCGGCTCGTAGATCTGGCTCCTGAGCCTGATCTTCCTGTCAGAGAACCGGACAAAGGCCTGGACCGGGGCCCCCCTCCGCTCGACCCCGAACATGGGAAAGGCCTGGGCAGAGACCCCTCCCTCGAAGGCGGCGGTTGCAATGAGCTCGGCCGCCGTGACCGAGCCCTGGCCCCCCCGACCATGGATGCGCAACTCCTTCATGAAAATCCAGCATTATTTTACATGATTAATCGTGCATAAATGTATCTATTTTTAACTCAGATTGAACCGAAATGGGCGTAAAATCGCCCGTACCCGAACAGGAGGGCGCGGATATGGAGAGCATCCTCTATACCCCCGGATATGAAGGACCGGAAATGATTCTTCTAGCGAATGCCGACCCGGAGGCCGGGGGACGGTGATCATGCAAGAGCTGGATGGGCGTATGCCAGGGGGGATTGGGGAAGATTAAACGTTACCACCATTCTTTTATAGATCCATAATCGAAACAGGGAATGTATGTTCCGTTTCAGGAAGCCCGTCTGGATGACCGGCATTTTCATCGCTGTTATTATCGGCATTTTCATTTTGACGGGACCGGTTATGGCCGTTCCAGCAAGCTCCTTGAACACAACCCAGCTGGAAGGAAATTCAATTCAACTTTCGTATACCATCGATGCATATCCCAAGCAGACAGCCGGTATCGAACTTGAAACGGATCTGGTGCACTACGGGAATGTAAGTCTCTGGAATATCGATGACCTGGGACGGTTCAATATCACAAATCCTGATCAGGCCCTCAATGAACAGAAGCTGCTCCTCACGCTCCCGGAAGGATGGACCTCTCCGATTCATCTTACGATTGACGGGAAAGTTCCAACCATCACGGGCGCGACCCAGTGTAATGGTGTCGTTCTTACCAGGCAGCCGGAGAAGAAAACCGGATTTATCTTTTACCGGATTATCACGCTCGATAACAACGGGGACGTCGTGGGTACAGCCTCAACCCAGACCTTTGATATCGACATTCCTGCAGAAGATAGCTTCAGGGCACGGGTAAATGCCCTCGCCGATGAAAATTGGAAAAATATCATCACGGATATCCATGATGAAGGGCTCACGAAGGAGGCCGATACCGTCCTCTCCTATGCAGAAAAGGAGCCAGCCCAGGTTCCTGTCCTTTACGTGATCGGCTTCTCGGTTCTCCTTGTCATCATCGTGGGGCTGGGGGGGTATGTGATCGGGTTCCGGAAAGGCAAAGGAAGGAGAGAAGAGGATGAACCAGATGAGACGGAGATGGATTGACCTATGGTAGACGTTGAAACAAAACCATTCCAGATGCCCAATGATCTGACGGTCATTGCCATCGGGGGTTGTGGAAAGAGGCTGGTAAATCATCTTTGCGACCATGAATGGTTTTTCAGGCATTTCCTGAGTGAGAATAAAACCCTGAGTATCTATATCATGGATACCGATACCAACCAGAGGCCGCAGGATCTCCAGATTGAGAAGGCCAGAAGGACACAAATTTTCAACCTGCAGAAAAGCCAGGAAGGGTTTGGCGGCAAGATCGAATATGCATACTATTACCTTCCCGATCTGGCTCAGGTCGAACAGCCGACCGCTCTCACATCCAGTGATGTCATTGCACAGATCAAAAGTCGCCGGGTCAGGCCTGAAGTTAAATTATGGTGGATGAACGACCCGCCGGCATGGTCCTATGAAAACCTGAAAAAAATAGATCCGAACATCGTGAACGACTTCGGCGGGGGAGTGCACCGCCGGCGGGCGATCTCAAAGGCGGTATTTTATAAAGCCATCACCCAGAGTGCCGGCAAGTTCCCGTCCTTCCAGGGATCGGGCGACACGGCCATCGTGGTTGGCCTCGGGGGAGGAACGGGGGCCGGGATGGTCATCGACCTCGCCCGGTATATCCATGACCGGAAGGGAGCCCACAGCAAAATCTGGCTCTTTGCCGTTCTTCCCTCAAATGACGAGAGCCCCAACGAGCAGTTAAACGCCGCCATTGCACTCTTTGAGCTGGAATACCTGAACCTGACCGAGGATAAACTGTTCAATTTCATTGTCCTGTCCTCGCTTGGACCAACAGGGTATAAACCGGGGCTCGATAACAAGAAGGAGGTCATCGATTTTGACAATGCCTTCCCGTACCTGCTCATCAATGCGTTTTATCTCCCCCATTCGGACATTGCAGATATCATCGATGCGAAAAAGGATTATTCCGGTTTCATTGTCGGAGATGCGCACGTCATCGAGTACCCGATTGAAGAACTGAAGAACCTGAAGACGGAATTTGAGAGTATCATAAAAGAACTGGAGGATATCAGGATAAACCGTGAAAAATCCATCGGGATCGTGGACGAACTTCTCAACCGGATCCTTGTCCAGTTCCCCGGGCAGGTCCGCAAACCGGATGAAGTTGCGGTAACGACCACGGATATTCTCCTTGTCAGGAAGGAGATCGAGAGGCTCCGGAGATTATGGGATAACGAGATGGCATCCCTCCTGAGATACAAGACTCCCGAGGAGATCAACTCCTTCATCAGGAACAATATGCCGGCCGATCTCAGGGTTCTCGAGAAGATCGACCTGTACGACAAGCTCACCGAGTATGTGGAGAAGATTTCGAGCTTCATGAGGGTCGAGAATAAGCGTCTCGAAAATGAAGCCGATAAAACCCTTTATGTCAAGATCCGTGATTCCCTTGATCTCATCGAATCGTTCGCAAAGATCCAGAAGAGAATTCTCGGTATCGAGGAAGAGGCTGCACGAAATGCCCTGCTGAAGATCGCGAGGTCGGATGTCGACTTCGCCCAGATCCTCGGCGAGATCAACCAGAGAAAAGCGACGATCCGTGGAGAACTCGTTGAAATACAGAAGAAGGAGAAGGAGAAGTCGGAGGAGTTCGAGAACCTGAAGGAAGAGACGAGGAAGATCGAGGGGCAGGTGTCCGTGGTCTGCAACGAAGAGACCCCCCTTATCGGCTATTATACCGAGAACAGGAATAAATTCCAGGCCATCCAGAAAAATGAAGCCCTTTTCATCGAGAAATTTGCCTCCATGAGCAATACGGTATCCCGGGAACACGCGAGGACCAGTGACGCCCAGCCACCCGCATACAACCGCAAGAAATGGCTGGAGATGGCCAGGGTCTCGGAGATCGAGGCGGTCATCGACCGGTTACCCGACGATGCGATAAGCACCGAGTACCGTGATATCCTCAAAAAATTACCGGGCAGCTATGCCGAGTATTATTATTACGACTTCCGTTACGAGATCGAGAAGAAACCGCGTTCCATACTTGGAAAAATTGCAACCGGCGCCGGGCGCGCCGCCGATAAGCTGACCGGCGAACCCAGCACCCTGGAACAATACCAGAAGAAACGTTCGATAGCGAGGGAATACCTGGAAAGAATTTCCCGGCAGTCCAAAGGCACCATCCAGCTGCACACCCCGATGCAGATCGATTTCAAGACAGGGTTCCTGTCAGATGCTGCACGGCAGAAGACCGAGGATATGAGGAACCGGATAGAGGGGGACCTTGCGAAGAAACTGGAGCTGTCTGAAGAGGATGTAAAACTCCTGGCCCCCGCATTTGAAAAGAGCGATGAAGACGGTATCAGGACCGGGTTTAAAAAAATTCTCGGTGATATTCTCCTCTCGAGAAATGCCATTTCAGAAAAAACGCTGAAGAAGGAACAGGAAAGGAATGAGCTCGTCAGGAGCGAGACCGGGCTGCAGAACAGCCTCTCGTTCTATGCAGCGATCGATGGTGTCATCGAGGATACCATCCCCTTCCGGCGTGAATACACCCTGCACCTGGGACTTTTCGAGCAGGGCTTGAGAAAAGTGGACGAGAAAAAGAAAACCGGTATCGAGACCATCCGGGGGCTCTTCAGGTCGCGCCTCGGGGAGATAAATCCCCGGGTCCTTTCTCTCGTTGATGAACGCCTGACCTCGGATATGGGGGCTCTCGACGGCAGCGAGGAAGGGCTGAGAGAGGTCACCCGGCTCATCAACCTTGTTCACCAGAAGTCCAAGGATATCGTGAAGGCGGAGATGCTCGGTCTCAATAAATTTGTGATCGAATACGGGAACAATAACTGGTGCCTCGACAAAGCCGCTCTCGTCATTGCCTCAACATCCCATGCCATATCTTCCCACATCGTGAACGAGGCAGACAATATACGGCGGCCCCTCTCCATCAATACGCTCTCGCTCCGGAGCTTGAATGACCTGGCCGTGGTTTCCCATAACTACACGAGGCCGTGGGATGTCGCGATTACCTTCTTCGGGAGTGCAACATTCCTCGAAAATATCGCCCCGCTGATCTCCGGCCAGGGATACTGGGAGAAATATGACCGGTACCGGAACAATTTGCTCCACCATGTCCTCTTCCTGCAGGATGGAAAATACCTCGAGAGAACTGACCTCTTGAAAGACGTCGAGGCTGCCGAGAAGGCGAACATGGAGCGGTTCGGAAAGGAGGAGCAGCGCAGGGAAGCCGTCAATGAAATTCTCAGGCTCTACAAGGTGAAGGATCTGAATGAGGCTGTCAAGAGATGATCATCCACAACAGGAAACGGAGAGATGTCTTCATCGGATCCATCATTTTAGGTATCATCACCGTCCTCCTTTTCATTTACCTGTCGAGCGTCTACCAGATCCCCCCTTTTCCTCCTCTCCTGTACCTCATCCTCTATAGCCTCTCGGGTTTCTTCATCGTCATTGCTGCCGGGATGCTCATATCCCCCGATTCACGCATCAGCGGCATTTTATTCCTCATTATTTTTGTAAGCCTCACGCTTTATTTCGGGCTCTCGAAATTTGCCCGGGGCAATACCATGGGTTTCTATGGGCTTCTCGGTGGAGTAGTCGTGGCACTCCTCCTCATGATCTACGTGATACGGTTCAACCGGTTCGATGTCCTTGCCGTGAGCGCAAAGGCCCTCCTCTCGGTATTTTTTGTGGTCATCCTTGCCTATTTCGCATCCAGTTTTTCCATGACCAACGGCGATACAGGGGGCGCGTCCACCGGGTCGAGCGGCATACTGATACAGAATCTTTTTCTCTACGGCGTTGGGCTCGTCATTACCCTTCTCTTTTACATCCTGCTCCTCTATTCGGTGGTCGGCGTGAAGGCCTCGGATATTTTCATTTTTGGCCCGAGAAATTCCGGGAAGACCTATTTCCTCCTCGGCTTTTACGAGTATATCACCCAGCCCCATATAGGGGGCGAGGGAGGGGAGAGTATCGTATTCTCCGAGAGTGACGTCGACGAAGAGAATCTCAAGCTGGATACCATGTATTCAAAGGCCCATTTCGGGGAGGTCATCAGCCGGACCCCGAATTACGTGATGGGAATTTACGAGCTCCTCGGATGGAAAATGTTCGCGGGGTACCGGATCACGCCCATCCGGTGGAAGATGGTCGATTACTCGGGAGAGCATTACGATATCCTCACCGGGCAGAATTTCAAGAGATCCATGGTATTCCTCAGTAAAACCCTGAACCTGTCGTTAAATGAGGTGTACAGGAAGGTTGCTACGAAGAGATTTTACCGGGATATCAAGGAGAATCACCGGGATAAACTGGGAGACGTCGAATTCCGGAGGAGCCTCGTGATAACGGCCCTGTACTCCCACCTGCTCCATTGCGGCAAGGTGATCTTCCTCGTGGACGGGGATAAACTCCTCGATCCATCCGGAAACCAGAAACTCGCGAGGGAGTTCGGGCAATATTACCGGATCATCAGGGATATCGAGGGATGGAAACTGTGGAACTTCTTTGGGGCGAATAAAAAATATGCATTCGTCGTGACGAAATCGGACCGTGTCGTGAACCAGCAACTCGGGACATCTGCGGACCCCAATGAATTCGGTACCATGCTGAGAAGGTACGAGATACGGATATTTCCGGATATTCCGGAAAATTCCGATATGGCGGTGAAGGTGGAGGAGTATTTTCGTTCGTTGCTCAATGACATTGCCACGTACAGGGCCCTTGAACATCACCTGAACGATATCAGCCTCAGCTTCCTTGCGGTGAGCAGCGATCGGAATGCAATGTCATTTGGAACGGAAATGGCCACCCCCCTCAAGCTGCAGCCATGGAGGTTCAGCCAGATCTTTAAATTCGGCGCATGACGGGAGGTGAAACCCTTGTCACTGCTGTATGGCATTTTCACAACCGATGGTGAATACGAGAAAGGTAACTTCCCGGGAATAGACCAGGACGTCCCGGAACTCGTGAAGAAACTTGCCGACAGTGACGTCGCCCTTTACCTGAAGATCTCGGGGATTGGGTTAACCATTGGATCGGCAATAAATCTCAAGATCCCGGGCGGCAGAAACGATTCCCGGGTGTTTATTGTCCGATACGGGAATGCGGGTACCATAGAATCCGTTGACCTGCCCGATATCCTCAGGAGATTTTTTCCATCAGCAATCGGGTACCTGGAGGGCGCGAACTATCACATACTCAATGTGTGGGGCGAACAGCAGTCATCCGAAAAAATCAAGAACCTGGAGGAAAATCCACTCCCTCCCATCGGTGAACTATCGCAGATTGTCGCCGGGAAACTCCTCTCCGGGAACCCGGTCTATGTCGAATCAAGGGACCTCTTCAAGGCGATCTGCCTTGTTTCCGAGGTGGCCACCCTGGTGCAATCCCTCGCCTACCTCGAGTATACCTTCGTCATCTCGCGTCTGAGTTTCGTTGATGCCGACCTCCTCGTGGGCCCGAACAAGCCTTTGAACACGGAGTTTGATCTGAACCTGGATACCGAACAGGTCCTCGCCCTGGCCGGCCTTGAGCGAACATATGAACAGATCGTGAAAACATCGAAAAATGAACCTTTTGCCAGGAGAATAAGGAACAGGGAATTTAAGACAAAGCAGGACCTCGCGAGGGCGATCACCGATGAAACCCTGAAGAGACCTCCGGGGAAGGAGAATGCGGAGTGGGAAAAAACTGCCTCTTCCCGGGGTCCCCGGTTCTCTCTCTCCACGAAAGAGGCAATCGATACCGTTCTCCTGACCGGGAATGTTATGTACTGGAACCGGTACGTCTCGGGTCCCCGCTTTAACCTCCACGAGTTCAGGGCAATCGTTTTACAAATCCCGTTGAACGACTTCGAGAGATTCATCCGGTTGATCCGTCCATCACTGCTGGGGACGAGGGATCCCCTCCGGACTGCCCTCTACGAGGTATTCATGGAAAGGATCACTGGTCTCACCTCACGGACTGACCAGATGGCCGGCATACTGGCAGGGATAAAACCCGGGATGAAACAAATGCCCGCCGGTGGAAGGTTCCCTCCGGAAGATACTGCCCTGAGGGCGAGGGGTCCATGGAAGACATACCTTCCCATCGGGATCCTTGTCCTCATTATCGCCGTTGCAATCATTGCGATCCTGTCGGTTTTTGGAGGGGGGGCACCCGGTGAAGCACCCTCGGAGCGAACCCTGTCCGAAAATGGAGGAACACTTGCCATTCTGAATCTCACGATGGGCAGGGGAAACATCACCCGGTTTGATCAACTGAATGCCACTGCACTTCCGCCGGATTTTCCAAGAAATTATACCTATGACTCCAGGGAATATGCTCTCAATGTATCCAAGATAATCCAGATAGAACCGGAGGATGCACAAGTTGAAGGTACATTAAAAATCTATACTCCTGAGCTCACCACCGGCACCGGTTTAATGGGTCATTATAACGTATCATCGAAGGGGTGGGAGGAAATTATTCCCGTAATTAACCAACCGGATTTCACGCTGCCGGTAAAGTCCGGCGGAATCTATGGGGTATTCTCCTGATTTCCTCGATTTTATCCGTCCGTGAAAGTGGTCAACGAACAGGGTGAGTTTTTCGTATGGAAGCCCCTTTTTTCCCTCCGAATTCCGGAAAAAGGCTCTCCCGGATGATTTTACTTGTTCTCATTCTCGCCCCTCTTGCCGGGCTGGCAATGGCCGAAGATACCGGGACCCTTATTATTTCATCCTATCCCCTGGGTGCAGAGATTTACCTCGATGACAAGTATATAGGAAATGCGACGCGAAACATCATTCTTGAGAACATCAGCATCGGGATACACTATGTAGAATGGCGATTGGATCATTACAATGGCTGTTCAAAGATCATCGGGGTAGACCAGGGCGGAATCGCCGCAACCCACTGCGATTTGGTGCCCAGGCTGGGGAATATCAGGGTGGAATCCAACCCGCCGGGTGCATCCGTCATTCTTGATGGAACGAGTGTGAAGGGCAAAACAAACATGGTAGTGACAGGTATTCTCGAGGGGGCCCATTCGGTGACATTGAGATTGCCTGGATACTATGACTGCGTGCTTCCGGTCCCGGTCCAGGAGATGGTCACGGTTCCTGTCCAGTGCAACCTGGAAGAAATCCCCACGACTGGAACCATCAATGCGGCTTCAACACCCCCGGGAGCAGATGTTTACCTGGATCGGATCTCATTGGGCATCTCGAATCTAAAAATTCCGAGGATTGAACCAGGGAGACATACCCTATCCTTCATCAAATACGGGTATTATGACTGGTCAACCACCGTTGATGTGGTCGCGGCGAAGATCTATGACATTCATGCGCTATTGATTCCGAAGAACGGGACGATATCTCTCACCTCGAACCCTCCGGGTGCCGAGATAATTATTGATGGCCTGGATATAGGAAAGACTCCTTATCATGGTGAATTCTTCCAGGGAACCCATGATGTCCTGTTCTACGCTCCTGATGGTTACCGGAACCTCACGAAAACCATTGTCGTTCCTTACGGAGAGGCAAACCTCGCTGCGACGCTCGAATGCGGGGCCCCGGATGAAATTGCGCAGGCCGAGACGGATATCAACGAAAATGCCATGTACGGACCCGGCACGGCACGAGGTCTTTTACAGGATGCCCGGGATCTCCTCGCGCAAAACAGGTGTGTCGATGCCTTTCATGCAGCAGCGAATGCTTCTGTCTGGGCAAGAGATATCGACGATGACGGGGTTCCGAATTACCGGGACATCTGGAAGAGCATTCCAAATATTTTTATATATTTCAGTCCCTTCCTCGTGGTGCTCTCCGGGTTGATCGCCATCGCCTGGTACCGGGAGATATCCCAGCTGGCCCCGGAGATCACCGTTGAAGAGCTCCCTCTCACCGAAGACCAGGAAAGGACTATCAGGGTAAAGACCCGGCTCAAAAAGATGCCGGAATTTTTCTATTGTGCTGTTTTACTCGACGGTAAAGTAATCGATCAGCTGGATGCGCCCGGCACCAAGGATATTCCTCTCGGCAGATTGGAACAGGGCACGTACACGATTCAGGTTGATCTGGATGCTTACCGAAGCAAGCTCTGGCGAAACCATGCCGAAGAATCACGTGAGGTTGTGGTGCCAATAGGTTACAATTCGGCCCTTGAAAATGAAAAGTCAGGGCCCATCAAGCAGATAAGGCCCGATATCATCTCGAAGATTTTAACGTAAGCTGCTCTACGATTGTAACGGAGTCAGGATGCCTGAACGCTACAGATCCGCGCCCGGCCGTGACGGGGGTTTCCGCCTTCTCCCTCCCGCGGAATACCGGGGGGTGGAACCCATCCGGCCCCGCACCCGGGGGAACCCCTCACATCCGCTCCTTTCTCCCGTGCAGGTATAATCCGGCGGAAACGAGGGCGATAACGACGAGGGCGAGGACGAGTGCCGTCTGGTACGTGAGATATCTCATGGCCAGGCTCCAGATGAACTCGGAGCCGATGGCGAAGACGAGTGCCTCTGCCGAAGCCCCGATGGCGATGGCAAGGAGGACCTCCCCTGGCCGGAGGCCCATCATCCATCCCACGAGGGGGGCCCCCGTCCCCCCGGTGCCCTGGAAGGGGAGAAGCACGAAGAGCGCGAGGCCCGGGACCTTCCACCGGGAGAGCCATGGCCTCCCGGCGAAAATCTCCTTCCCCTGGCCGAGGATCCGGGCGATCCAGGGACCGAGATAGGGGATCTGAAAGGCAATGTCGAGGTTCAGGATCATGAAGAGGCCGGTGAGCACGTCGAGTACCACGACTGAGGCCGCCATGAGCCACCAGGGGATCCCGAGCACGATCCCCAGGGGGATGATGGACTCCTTCCCCGACGGGGGGATGAAGTAGGCGATGAGGAGCCCCCCGAAGACCAGGGCCGACTCCCCGGAGAGGAAAAGGGAGCAGCCGAAGTACCAGGCGAAGGCGAGGGCGACGGGCAGGAGCACCCGGACGGGTGTGTGCCTGAGGATGGGGATCCGGGTCTCGGGGAACCAGTCCAGATCACGCGGCTCATCCATACCATGCAATGGAATCCATCGGATCATATCCTTTATCCCCGCCCTCGGCTGGCACGAGGGGAGATTCCCTGCCGCGGGGGTGAATTCCGTTGGAGCCCGTGGAAAAAAAGGGGATGTTCCAATGGGTGAAAACCAGGGTGACTTTTATATAGCATCCCGTCAGCGAATAGTCTTCGAGGTAACCCGAATGCCATACCGGTGGAAAAAGAACGTGGATGTCGATGAAACCATCGTCGTGATCAAGAACGTCCTGGACAACGAGCCCGAGCTGCCTGCCTGGCTCATCTGCACCATCCAGGGGTCCATCGCCGATTCCGACCCGAAGTACACGAAGTACTTCTTCGGCGAGATCAAGAAGTACGCGCCCGAGGCCCTCAAGTTCTTCGAGATAACGAAGTAAATTCCTGCCCCTTCCCTTTTTGAGAGGATGACATCGCATCGGTTTATCGCCCGGACCAAGGCGACCTACGAACCTTCACGCCGTCCTTGATTTCACTGGCTGTTTCATGGCTTCCTCCCATCGAAACCCTCTTCTCCTCTTCGGTATGACCCTCATCAGTGAGGAGGATGACCGGGGGGGACGGGAGGATCATCTACATGAACAATGCGGCCACGACCTGGCCGAAGCCCCCGCAGGTCATGGAGGAGGTCAGCCGCTCGCTCTCGATGCCCTTCTTCGAGGAGGGTCGGAGCACCCTCGGAGGGCAGAGGGATTACCCGGGCGAAACAAGGGAGGTCCTCGCAGAGTTCTTCCACGCAGGTCCCCCGGAACACTTCATCTTCACCCAGAATGCCACCGACTCCCTGAACATGGCGATCCATGGGTTTCTCCACCACCATGGGAAACCATGCCACGTGATTACCACCGAGCTCGAGCACAACTCGGTCCTCCGGCCCCTCCGCACACTCGAGCGCGAAGGACGGATCACCCTCTCCATCATCCCCTTTAACGACCGGGGATATGTCACCCGGGAGGCCGTAAAAGACGCAATCCGGGATGATACCGGGCTCGCGGTAATGACCCATGGATCCAACATCCTCGGGACGATCCAGGACATCGGGAAGATCGGGGGTCTTCTCCGCGAGGAGGGAACCTTCTTTATCGTTGACGGTGCCCAGACCGCCGGGCAAATCCCCGTGGACCTGGGATCACTTCCCCTCGATGTCTTCGCCTTCACAGGCCACAAGGCCCTCTTCGGCATCCCCGGGATCGGAGGGTTCTCCATACGGGAACCGGATCTCGTGGACCCCGTTCGCGAGGGGGGGACAGGGGCCAATTCAGCATATCCCTACCAGGAGGAGGGGATGCCATCCCGGTTCGAGGCAGGCACTCACAACTACCCGGGCATCGCATCGCTTTATGCAGGGATCCGGTTCCTGCAGGAGCGGGGTATCGAAAAGGTTGAGCGTGAGACCATGGAGATGACCCGGTACCTCATATCGAGACTGGAATCGGCACGTTCCATCACCATCGATAATGCAGATCCTGATCTCCCCATTATCTCCCTCAACGTGAAAGGAATGCAACCGGACAGGGTCGGGTTCCTCCTCGCCAGGATCTTCGGGATCATCTGCAGGACCGGTCTCCACTGCGCCCCCCTGGTTCACCAGAGGATAAACGGGGGCAGGGGATCGGTCCGTCTCTCCCTCTCCTGCATGAACACCCCCGAAGAGTGCGAACTGGTCGCCGATGCCCTCGCCGAGGTGGC
>DATKKN010000163.1:0-13200 GCA_035542895.1 Methanomicrobiales archaeon
CACTTCCGGAGGGATTACCCGATGCGCGATGACGAAAGGTTCCTTGCCCACACGATGGCGGCGCTGGAGCATGAGCAGGTGAAGATTTCCTATAAGCCGGTCACCCTCGGGATGTTCGGCGTGGAGGAGCGTGGTTACTGATGAAGCTCAAGGTGTTCAGGTCCGGGCGGGGGATGGCTGCCCCCAGGTATGATGACTTCGAGATTGACCCCTTGCCGGGGATGACCGTTCTCTCAGCCCTGTTTCAGGCCCAGGAGACGGACGACTCCCTGGCGTTCCGGTACTCCTGCCGGGGGGCGGTCTGCGGCACCTGCGCCATGCTCATCAACAAGGTGCCGGGCCTCGCCTGCAGGACCCAGGTCCAGGCCCTCCTGGAGGGAAAAGGCCAGGTCACCCTTGCACCCTACCCCGCGCTCGGGGTGACCGTGCCCTGGGACCAGAAGAACGACGTGCTCGTCGAGCCTTTGCCCCACCTGCCCGTGATCCGGGACCTCATCGTGGACATGACCCGGTTCTTCGAGTACTACCGGGTCATCGATCCGGTCTTCTCGCCCGGCGACCCCGACCCGGAGAAGGAGCGGCTCATGAGCCCTGCTGCGGTGAAGGAGCTCGTCACCTATACCAATTGCATTCTCTGCGGGGCATGCTTCGGGGCCTGCCCGGTGAATGCCCGGGACCCGGAGTACCTCGGGCCGGCGGCCCTTGCCGCCCTTTACCGGTTTCACATCGATCCAAGGGACGGTAAAGGGGCCGCCCGGCTCGGGAGGGCGGACACGTCCGGGGGCTGGTGGGGATGCGAGTTCCATACCAACTGCCGGCGGGTCTGCCCGAAGGGGGTCCCGCCCAACGTGGCCATCGGCCGCGCCCGGCAGGAGCTCGCGGCGCAGGGCCGCTCGCGTGACGGAGGGGTGATCAGGTGAGGCAGGAGAGGGACTCGCTCGGGATGCAGGATCTTCCGGACGAGGTCTATTACGGGATCCAGACCCTGAGGGCAGTGGAGAACTTTCCGGTTACCGGACGACGCGAGCCTCCCGAGCTCATCCGGGCCTACGCCCTCGTCAAGCAGGCGGCCGCCCTCGCCAACATGGAGCTCGGGGCCCTCGACCGGCCCCGGGGGGAAGCAATTGTAGCGGCCGCGGCCGAGGTCGCCGGAGGGGGGCTCGCCGACCAGTTCCCGGTGGATATCTTCCAGGCCGGGGCAGGCACCTCCTTTAACATGAACATGAACGAGGTCATCGCGAACCGGGCCCTCGAGATCCTGGGGAGGCGGCGGGGGGAGTACGAGTTCCTCTCCCCAAATGACCACGTGAACCTCTCCCAGTCCAGTAACGATACCTTCCCGACGGCCTCGCACCTCGCCATCCTCGGGGAGGCGGACGGGCTCGTCGGGCGCCTCAGGGACCTCGCCTTTGCCCTGGAGAGGAAGGGTGATGAGTTCGAGTCCCTCCCGAAAACGGGGAGGACCCATCTCATGGATGCGCTTCCGGTCACCCTCGGTGACGAGTTCCGGGCGTACGGGGGAGCCGTGGCGAGATCCGCGATGCGGATCCGGGAGCGGCGGAACGGCCTGCTCGAGCTCCCCATCGGCGGGACGGCCACGGGAACCGGGGCCAATTCGCCGCCGGGGTACCGGGACGCCGTGATCCACCACCTCTCCCGGCTCGCAGACCTCCCCCTCTTCTCCGCCCTGGACAGCCTGGAGGCGCTGCAGAGCCGGTCCCAGATGGCGGCCTTCTCGGGGGCTCTCAGGGAGCTCGCCCTCGAACTGATCCGGATCGCAAACGACCTCCGGCTCATGGGATCCGGGCCCACCTCGGGGCTCGACGAGATCATGCTCCCCGCTGTGCAGCCCGGGTCGTCCATCATGCCCGGGAAGGTCAACCCCGTGATGGCAGAGTGCCTGGACATGGTCGCCTTCCAGGTCGTCGGGAACGACGCCGCCCTCTCCCTCGCCGTCCAGGCCGGCCAGCTCGAGCTGAACGTGATGACCCCGCTCATGACCCATGCCATTCTCGACTCGCTCGGGATGCTCAACCGGTTCCTCCCCGCCTTCACCGCCCGGTGCATCGACGGGATCCAGGCGAACGAGGTGCGCCTCCTCGCGTTCCTCGGGATGAACCCGGCCCTCGCCACCCTCCTCGCCCCGAGGATCGGGTACCTCCGGGCCGCGAGGCTCGCCGGAGAGTCCATGGAGAAGCGGCGCCCCATCCGGGATCTCGCCGTCGAGAAGGGCATCATCACCGAGAAGGAGGCGGACGCGCTCTTCAACCTCGACGAGATCGCAAAGAACCGTTACCTGAAGAAGTGAAGGGGCGGGGAAACGGGAGAACAGGCTTCGCCCCCGGGCCGGTTCTCCCGTCTTACCAGCCCAGGAAGAGGCTCTTTGCCCGGGTCCACCGGGCGATGGCCTGGACCCCGTTCTCCCGTCCGATGCCGCTTTCCTTGACGCCCCCGAAGGGGATCTCAGGCGGGACCGTCAGGTGCCGGTTCACCCAGATCACCCCCGCCCGCACCTGTTCGAAGGCCGCCCGGGCCACACCCAGGTCCCTGGTCCAGACCGATGCCCCGAGGCCGTACCGGGACCGGTTTGCCTCCCTGATTGCGGTGTCCAGATCGGGCACGGTCACGACCGGGAGCACGGGGCCGAAGACTTCTTCCTGGAGGAGGGCCGCTCCCGGATCCACGTCGATCACGAGGGTCGGGGCATAGAAGTATCCGCGGCGGTGTTCTTCGCCTCCGGGCCGTGAACCCCCCGCGAGGATCCGGCCCTCTCCCCGGTCCCGGAGCCGGTCCACCTGGCTCTCGATCCGCTCCAGCTGCGCGGGGTTCTGGAGCGGTCCCATGTCGGTCGAGGGGGAGAGGCCGTCCCCGACCCTGAGGGCCCTGACCCTGTCCAGGAGCTGCCCGGTAAACCGGGATGCGATCTCCTCGTGGACGTAGATCCGCTTCACCGCGTTGCAGACCTGGCCGGCGTTGTAGAACCGGCCCCTGACGGCCCCGTCGACGGCCCGAGCAAGGTCGGCGTCCTTCCAGACGATCATCGGGTCCGAGCCCCCGAGCTCCAGCGTGACCTCCTTGAGCGTCGGGGCAGCCGCCTCGCGGATGGCAAGGCCGGTCGCCGTGTTCCCGGTAAAGGAGAGCTTGTGGATGCCGGGATGGGCGACCATGGCCCGGCCCGCCGAATCCCCGGTTCCGGTGACGACGTTCAGAACCCCCTTCGGAACGCCCGATCGTTCGAGGATTCCGGCGATCGCGAGGTCGGTCAGGGGGGTGGTAGAGGAGGGTTTCAGGACGAGGGTATTCCCGCCGAGAAGGGAGGGTCCCGTCTTCCAGGCCATGAGGATGGCCGGCATGTTCCAGGGGATGATGGCGCCGCATACGCCGATGGGCTCGCGCACGACGATACCATCGCCGGCCGGGCCCAGGCGGATGAAGTCCCCGGAGAGGCACCCGGAAATGGAGGCATAGAACTCGAGGACGTTGGCCGCTCCCCGGATCTCGTCCACGGCCTCCCTGAGGGGTTTGCCCTGCTCCCGGGTAAGGGTCCGGGCAAGATCCTGGTGGACCGCCCGGACGGCCTCTGCCGCATGGAACAGGATCTTCCCCCGTTCCCGGGGCCCCTTCGCCGCCCATTCCCCGAAGGCACGATCGGCCGCCGCGACAGCCGCATCCACGTCCTCCCGATCGCCCGCCGGGACCCGGTCCAGGACCTCGCCGGTCGCCGGGTTGGTCACGTCGAGCCAGGCCCCGGACGCGGCCTCGATATCCTCTCCACCGATACGCATGAGCATGGATGAAAATCGGCCGGCCGGTATTTAAGGGCACCGGGGTTCGCCTCCGGCGCGGGTGGTCCCCACCGGAGAATGGATCCTGGCCCCGGTTCCCCCTCCCTCGCTGGATCGAAAGGGTTACCATCAGGACCGGTGCTCCCTCTTCCATGGTTTCGGATGCGGGCAGGAGAAATGTCCTCGCCGCGGCTGTCCTCGGGTCATCCCTCGCCCCCTTCATGGTATCGGCCCTCGTGGTCGCCCTCCCGGCCATCGCGGATGAGTTCTCGGCCGATGCATTCTCCCTGGGCTGGGTCACGAGTGCCTTCTTCATCTCGGCGGCGGTCTTCCTCGTGCCCCTGGGGAGGATCGCCGACCTGCACGGCCCGAAAAAGGTCTTCCTGGCCGGCCTCGGGGTTTACCTGGCATCCTCCGTCCTCTGCATCCTCGCGCCGTCCCTCTATCTCCTCGTTGCGGCGAGGTTCGTCACGGGCCTCGGCGGGGGCATGATCTTCGGCACCTCCATCGCCCTTCTCTCCCTCGCCTTCCCCGAGTCCGAGCGGGGGAGGGCCATCGGGATAAACGTCACCGGGATGTTCGTCGGGTTCCTTCTCGGCTTCCTCCTCGGGGGCCTCCTCACGTTCTACGTGGGATGGCGGAGCATCTTCCTCGCGACCATCCCCGTCGAGATCCTCGCGATGGGACTCATCCTCCTCCGCGTGAAAGGGGAATGTGCACTCTCCCGGAGCCGGGAGCTCGACCTCCCGGGCCTGGTTCTCTATTCCCTCTCGATCCTCCTCCTCATGGTCGGTTTCTCGAGCCTGCCCCGGATCGCCGGCAGCGCATTCGTCGCAGGAGGGGGGCTCACCCTCGGCCTTTTCATCCTCCGGGAACGCCGCACGGAGAAGCCGGCCGTCGATCTCCGGCTCTTCACCAAAAACCCGGTCTTCGCCCGGGCCAGCCTCACGGCCCTCCTCTTCAACACCTCGAACTTCGCGGTCATCTTCCTCCTTTCCCTCTACCTGCAGGACATCCGGGGCTTCGATGCCCGGTACTCGGGGACGGTCCTCCTCACCCTGGTGATCTTCATGGCCCTCTTCTCCCCGTATGCCGGCAGGCTTTCAGACCGGCGTGCTCCCCGGGCGGTGATCGGGACCGGGATCATCCTCTCGACGGCCGGGCTCCTCGTCCTCCTCTCCCTCGGGGAAGATTCCCCCCTCTCGGCCATCGTCATCGCGCTCGCCATCATGGGGACCGGTTTTGCCCTGTTCCAGTCACCGCTTCTCCGGACCCTGGTGAGCTCCGTCCCCCGTGACCGCTATGGGCTCGCGTCGGGCTTTGCCGAGACGATGAGGCTCGTCGGGATGACCGTGAGCATCGCCATCGCTACCCTGGTCTTCGGCTTCACCATCGGGGGCGTGCACGTCAGTCCGGAGATCGCTCCCGCATTCATCGCCGCCATGCGGCTGATCTTCGGGATCTTCCTCGGGTTTTCCCTCGCCGCGCTCGCCGTGTCCCTTCTTCTTAAGAGGGGATCGGCGGACCCGGAATCCCGGGCCTGAATCCCTCTCCTCGGGAACAGGGCGCCAGGGCCCATTTCATCGGAGCAGCAGGAGGTATCTCTTTCCAGGGACCGGTGAAGGGTCGGGTTCTCCCTCCCGGATCAGGTATCAACCCATACCTGCCCGTTCTCTACCTTGAGGTGGTAGAGCGGAAGCGGTTTTTCCGCAGGCCCCTGGAGCACCTTCCCGGTCACGGGGTCGAAGAGCGATCCATGGCAGGGGCACCGTATCTTCCCGTCCCAGATCCTCCCGTTCGAGAGCCGGCAGCCCTCGTGGGTGCACCGGTTCCCGAGGGCGTAGAAACGGCCCTTCGCCTTCGCGACGAGGATGTCCTTCCCCCCGAGTTCGAGCCCGGTCATCCGGTCGAAGAGGAAATCGGCCTCGGATCCGACCTTGGTAAACGTCATGGCGATCCCCTCCTTCCTTCCCTCACGGCCCGGAACCCGCCGGACCGGAGGAAACGCCGCACTTCCCGTTCACGCAGGCGCAGTGGCCGGCGCCACAGTCGATGGGACCAGAGCAGACGTTCGTGCAGAGCAGGGTGCAGACCCCCTTATATGCCCTGTTGATGCAGGCCGTGGGATGGCAGCACTGCTCCGGCACGCAATCGCCGTCGGTGGTGCAGGACCTCGGGTCCGTGACCTCCCCGGTTGTCGTGACCACCGATGTCGCGGGCACCTGGCCGGTGACGGTCACCGTCGCCGATGCGGTGACCGGGGGCACCATCGGGGAATGATCGTTCGTCGCGAGCTCCACCGAGAAGGTGTAGGTCCCGGCGGGAACATCCTGCCAGGTATAACTCGTCGCCGTGGTCGGGATGTAGGACACCGGGGCCATCGCAGACGAGGATCCGGAGGATTCGGGCACCCCGACGCTCAGGTAGTAGTGCAGGTGCCCCTCACCTGCCACAAAGGGCTGCCCGTACTTGGGCACCAGCCTGAAGTTGGTTACCCGTACCGAAACGGTGATGTCTCCGGCGGGCAGGACCGCGCCGTTCACCGGGGAAACGATAACGAGGCCGGGGCCCGAACCTCCGGCGGGTGTGGTCGGTTGCACAGGGCCCGGGGTCTGGCCCCCGGTGCATCCCGCAAGGATTGCCACGGCTGCGACGAGGAAAAGGGGGAGCACCCCGCCTGGAATGCGGAACCGGCCCATAACGCAGACTCGCGGTCTTGTACGATAAATGTAACCCATACTCTCACGAAATGAGCCGTCTCCCACGGGTCCGCCCCCGTGGCTGTGGTTCGCGCGAAAAAAAGTATGGGTCCCTCAGGAGACCTGCACCCTGAGGGAATATGCGGGGATCTCCTCGATGTCCGTGATGTTCACCGGGGTCCCCCTCATGTGCGTGGTGACGACATCCCTTGCAACCGTCGCGTCGAAGGCGACCCGGAGCCCGTCCTTCCGGAACTTCGCCTCCAGGTTCAGGGGGTCGTACTTCTGACCGTCATCCCCGACGATCCCGTAGAAGCCGCCTTCCAGGTCCTGGTAGGTCACCGTCCCTGCCTTCATCCAGGGGCGCCGGTACTCGGCGGTCAGGTTCCACGCGCCTGCCTTTGCAGCGATGAAGGTGAAGGACCGGACCCCTCCTCCGCCGACCATCTGCACGCCGGACGACGAGGGCAGGTACTCGTCCCGGGAAAGGGTGAGTCCGACCGGGACGCTCAGGTTCCAGGAATAGCCGGTCGTCGGGTTCTCCGGTAGGCGGACGCCAAAGGTCCCGCCGAGGGCTTCCTGGACGGCCTTCCCGCTATCAGCCTCGGTGTACACGGGGTACCTCGCGGGGACCGGAACCGAGGGGGAGGTCACGGGGATCGTGCAGACATTCCCGCCGCATGAACCCTCGCCGACAACCAGGTTGAGGGTATAAAAGGAAATTCCGGGCGAGGCCGGCTCCCAGGGCCGGCGATTCACGCCGGTGATGGTCTGGTCCCCGGTTATCACGGCCTTCAGGAACCAGACATGGGTTCCGCCCGACCCGATCAGTCTCCCGGTCGGATCGTCGGGGATGTAGGTTTCATTTACGAGGGTGAGACCCGTCGTGACCGAGAGGTTCCAGATGTAGCCGGTCGTGGGGTTCTCCGGGAGCCGGAGCTGGATCACGGCACCGGTGGCGATTGGGTAGGTACCCCCGTCGTTCGTCTGGTCAAAGGAACCGGGACCGGCCGGCGGCCGTGTCGGCGACGGCGGCGGGGTTGATTGCGGCGTGCCCGCCGGGGTCTGCGCGGGGGGTGTCGTTCCCGCCGGTGCCGTGCATCCCGCGAGGAGGATGACTGCGATGCAGGCAAGGGCAAGCAGGGGAGTGAGGTGGGTTCGTGCGGACATGGTCATCTCCAGCTGAACAGCTCTTATTGTGCCCCGTTTCCTATAAATCTTCCATAAATTACGAAATTTTTCGGACCTATCCCCGTCCAGGGCCCTGCCCGCCGGAAAAAGAAGCCCCTCCGGCGGGGATCTTCAGAAGTGGAGAAGGGAAAGGATCTCCGTGATCACGCCGATCACGGCCAGGCACGCGATGAGCCAGCCCGCGAGCATCAGGGCGAGTGCCCGGAACCCCCTCCAGTGGAGGACCCACGCAATGACGGGTGTCCCGTACAGGCCGATGCCAGGTACCCACATGATGGGGATGAGCATATACTGGCCGTACATGCTCAGGAACCTGTACTTCTCCATGGTCCCCTTGATCTTCCCGATCCACCGGGCGACCGGTTCGGATTTCTCTGAGAAGAGATCGCAGATCCTGAGAATACCGATGATGGCCCCGAATGCTACCGAGGTCATGATGAGGAGGAGGTGGGGGACCGGGAGGCCGAGGCCTATGCCCACCGTTGGTGCGAGGCCCTGGAGGAGGAGGACGGAAACGACGAAGCCGAGGATTGTCGGGGCCGTCGAGCCGCAGGTGACCCCGATGAGCACCGGGAGGATGAAGAGGAGGAGAAGGATACCGGCGAGGATTGGGACCGGCTCCCGGAGCCCGAGGGTGTCCAGCGCGTCCTGTTCCATATAACGGGTATGCTATTGGGTCGACGGGCAATAATCCTGTCGCGATTCACGGCTGCCATTTTCCCGGGCCCAGCGGCAGGTCATCCGGCGGGATTCGGGACCTCGATTCCGGAAAGGATACTATGCCTGATCCCCTGTCCGAAGGGGGCGAAGGATCCTGCGCCAGCCTCCCCGATCAGGAGGGCCACGGGCACGCGGAAGATGACCCGGCACTCCCGCCCACCAGGAACTTCAGGAGGTTAGGGAAAAGGTCCATGGAATGCTGCTCTCTTTCGAGGCCCCTCCAGAGGGGTCAGGCCCCCTCTTTCCCATCCTTCTCTGCATCCCGGAACTTCCGGACGAGCTCCGGGCCGACGCACTCCTCGGCGAAGCGGCACCACCGGATGCAGGAAGCCTGGTCGTTGTAGACGACAAAGCCGCACCGCCCGCAGGTGCCCGAGACCTCGTTCGAGAAGATCTCGATCTCCTCACCGCATTCCGGGCACTTTTTCACCGTGAGTGTCGGCGTCCGGATGTTCGCCGATCCCGGGCACCGGTCGATGAGCCGGAAGGTCTCGGGCATCGGGTTCCTCAGGTGCCCTGCTTCGGGCACTCGCGGATCATGGTGAGCATCATCTTGAACCTCGTGACGGCCGAGAGGGCGTGGGGCTTGTTCGCCGGGAAGATGATGGTCTCCCCCTCCTTCAGCCGGTAAGTCTCCCCCGCGACCCAGACCTCGCACTCCCCGTCGAGGATGGTGACCACCGCGTCGAAGGGGGCGGTGTGCTCCGAGAGCCCCTCTCCCTTATCAAAGGAGAAGAGGGTGATGTTCCCCGCATCCCTGAAGACGATCATCCGGCTCGCCACCGTTCCATCCTGGTATGCGACGAGGTCCTTCAGGCTAAGGACCTTCCCAAGGAGCTCATCCCGCGACTGGCTGCCCTTCTGTTCCCCGTTCATCCTATGCACCTCCCGGCAAGGTGGATCCCGGTTCCCAAAGGCTTTTTCTGCCTTCCTTCAGCCATGTCAGCTCCTCCGGTAGGTGAGGGCGCCCTTCACCGGGCAGGCCTCGGTGCACCTCCCGCAGAGGTAGCACTCCCCCTTCAGGTCCTCCCGCTTCGCCTCGTCCGTTGGGCAGGCGAACTCGCACTTCCCGCATTCAATACATGACGGGTTCCGCCGGAGCTTGAACCGGCTCGCGAAACCTGCAAGGGAGAGGAGCGCGCCGTAGGGGCAGATGGCGCGGCAGAAAGGCCGGTAAAAGAACAGGGAGACCACGAGGATGGTGAGCATCACGAGTGAGCCGAGGGTGAATGAGAGGAGGAAGAGGTCCATGACCCCGAGGAAGGCGAGGGCATTCACCGAGAGGAGGAGCGCGGCGACCACGACGATGGCGAGGATGACGAACCTCACGGTATACAGGGCCCTTTTGATCCGGGGCTTCACCTTCGGGACGGGTGCCTGGTAAGCGAGCTCCTGGAGCGCCCCGAGGGGGCAGATGGAGCCGCAGAAGATCCTCCCGAGGATGAGGGTGAGGACGAGGAGGAGGCCGAGGATCAGGATCGCGAAAACGAGTGGGCCCCCGAGGGCCTTTGTGTCCCCGAGGAGGAGGAGCTGGAACTGCCAGGGGGCGACCGAGGCAAAGAGGAAGCCGAAGACCGCGGAGACAACGAGGACCGCGATGGCAAGCGCCCTCGTGATCCGCCCCCGGTACCAAAGGAAGGCGAGGACCCCGATCATGCCAAAGGTGTAGACGAGGGCAATAGGCCTGAGCGCGTCAAGGAGCACGGGCATCACCCCGTGCATGCGGAACGGGAAGTACCATGAAAAGAGACAATCCTCCGGGTTCTTAAGGAGTCCGATTCCGGGTGAGGGGGGGTATGGGTAGGGTTATGGAGGGGCGGGGGAAGATATCCTTCCATGGAAAGGCCGGGGCACCTCATTCTCTCGAAGGAGGTCACGGCGGCCGGCAGGGCCTATACCATCACCATCGGGGAGGAGGATCTCTCCCGCCTCTACCCGGGCATGACCCGCTACACCCTCCGGCTGGAATCGGGCGGTAATACCCTCGGGATCCTCCGCACCAACTCGTACGAGTATTCCCCGACCGTGTCGCTGGATGCCGGCGAGGTCGCCCGCCGGACGGCTGCGGAGTGGGAGAGGAGGCTCCTCGCGGATCCCGCGGGCTTTGTCGCATCCCTTGAAAAACCACCGGAGGCCGCACCCGCAGCCGGGGCTGCGGAGGTCCTCGTCATCCAGGGGAGCCCCCGGGCGGACGGGAACTGCAGCATCCTCGCGGGCTGGGCTGCCGGGGCGGCAGGGGACCTCGGGAAGAAGGCGCGGGTGGTGTACCTGGATGATCTCTCCCTCCGCCCCTGTATCGGCTGCTACCAGTGCTACAACACCGGCTCCTGCACCTTCGATGATGACATGGGCGACCTCATCGCAGCCCTCCGGACCGCATCCCTCCTTGTGATATGCTCCCCGGTCTACACGAACACCGTCCCCGGGGCCCTCAAGATCTTCATCGACCGGTGCCAGGCATACCATGCGGAGCGAAGCCTCGGTGGCGGGGGGGAAGGGAAGCAGGGCATCCTCCTCTCGGTCGCCGGGAGGCCGGGGAGGGAGAACTTCACCTGCGTGAGGAAGGTGGTCGTTTCCTTCCTGAGGAACCTGGGTATCCGGCCCGCCGGCGAGATCCTCCTCGACGGGCTGGACGGTATCAGGGACGTCAGGAAGGTTCCCGGGGTGAGGGAGAAGGTGGGCGACCTCCTGCGGGAAGCTCTCCGGAAGTGAGGATCCCGGCTTTTGCGGAAAATCAACAGCCCGGTAATCTCTTGCCAACCGGGCCTCCCCCTCAGAAGATGTTCAGAAGGTGTGGGTCACGTTGGGAATGATGAGGAGGTCCCGGAAGGTGACCGAATATGCGTCAGGGAACCGGATCACGGTCACGTCAGGTGAAAAGTCCGGTTCCAGAAGGGGCGCAAGGATCGAGGATTCGTAGCCGATCTGGCCCCAGCTCAGGTTGACCGGGCTCGTGTCATAGGTGGCCGACCCCGGGTTCACCGTGACGTTCGCAAACCCTCTGACCGAGAAGGATGCCGTGCCTGTGGACGCCGAGAGCCGGTCGACCTGCCCGTTCGCCGACGCGGCGAGGATCTGCCCGAGGTCCCGGTCCGGGTTCGCGAGACCGAGGAAGGCGAGGGCCTGCTCGATCCAGGGAAGCGTGTACTCAAAGGTGACGGTGGCATCTCCGTTCCGCCCGACGCCGATGTCCAGGTACCTCGCATGGAGAGCGGTGGCCGGCGCGGGGGCGAGGACGGCGAGCACAAGGGCGAGGGAGACCAGTCGGAACCGTTCCATGAGCTTCCCGTACCCGGTTTAGGGCCGGAGTTCCATAATGGTTCTTAGAGCGGCCGTCCCGTGGCCCCAATCGGTAAGTTCATCCCCTTCCGGGTCGAAAAATGACCGTCGTATGAGAGGAGAAGCCAGATCTCCCGCCCGGAGCATGGCCGTCGCCCTGGCGGCGGTCCCCCTTCTTATCTCGGCTGTCCTCGCCATCGGGGTCCAGGTCCAGCCGGGGAATATCACCGACGGGAGCCAGATCTCCATCTCCCTTTCCAATGTCACCGACGGTTACATCCTGAACACCACGGTCATCGCCGGCTTCACCCCCGTAACCTCCCCGTCCTGGTTCAACATCACGAACTGGAGGTATTCCTTCGGCCTCGGGAATGGGAACGTAACCGTGATCGGCCAGAACGTGAACCGCATCCGGCTCCTCGTGCGGGCAGGGACTTCCCTGAGGACCGCCGAGAATACCGGCACGGGAAACATCTACCTCGCCATCCCCATGGATATCCTGCCGGAGCTCTACTACGATTACCGGGTCCTGTACGAGGTCCATGACCCGGACCTGCCCATCACCCTCGCCGTCATCCAGCAGGGGAGCAAGGCGGGGCCCGACGAGTCTCAGTTCGACCCGAGCATCTACGGGGTGAAGGAGGGGAACCTGACCGTCGAGGAGAGCACGAACGGCATCCTCCAGGCAAGCCGGGTCATCCGGGTCGGTGTCTTCCCGGAGACTCCGGTGCCAACGACCGCGGTCCCCGGTGGAACCCGGTCCCCCACTCCGACAACCCCGGAGACGACGGTCTCCGGGACACCCACCCCCGCCTCGCCGAGACCCACGGCCCCGCGCTCCCCTCCCCCTACGACCCCGTCTCCGACCTCATCACCCGCTCCTGAAGGGGGTCTCGGGGGCCCGGCCCTTGTCCTCCTCGGATTTGTCGCCGTGATCGTCATCATAGCCGTCGTCGCCGACTACTTCCTCCTGAGGGACTAAAAAAGACCGGGCTCTCCGCCTCCCTCTTTTTCGGGAATCACCCAAACCCGGGGAACCCCGGAACCCTCTCCCACAGGGCTATATCCCTGCATCGCACGAGAATCCTCTGTATGGCAACAGGAGCAGACAGGGTCGAGGAGGACTACGCCTCCTACCGGCTCCTCGTGAAGCTCTGGCAGTCCGAGAATCCCATCAAGACCGCGAAGTTCCTGGTCCTTCTCGGGGTGAACGCCCTTCTCCTTGCAGCGGCGGTTCTCTCCGGGGGTCTCGTCCCCCGGAACATGCCCCTCTTCCTCGCGGGGGCGGCTTTCTCATTCCTCCTCGTACTCTCCCTCGGGAGGACCACCCTCTTCCAGGAAGGGTGGCGGCGGAAGATCCGGGAGCTTGAGGCCCGGTACCCCGACATCCCGCGGTTCCAGGTTCTCGATCTGAAAGAACAGCTCGGGAACGCCCCCCTCCCGCTCCGGATCCTGGGTTCCGTCCCGTCGGCATTTTACCTCCTCGGTACCCCCGTCATCCTCACCCTTTGCTGGGCGGGGCTGCT
>DATKKN010000164.1:0-8015 GCA_035542895.1 Methanomicrobiales archaeon
CCGTGGTCTTCCCGCACCCGCTCCAGGTGCCGGCGATGACGATCCGGGGGATGGCCCTGCTCATACCTGCTCCTCCTCGACGAGCTTCACCGGGATTTCGGCCCCTGATTCCACCCTGAATGCGGCGACCCGTTTCTCCACCTGCCGGACCATTCCCCCGACGGTCAGGATGAGGGAGGATCTCCCGTTCAGGGCAGAGAGCAGGCACTTGTCGATGACCCCGGAGGAGAAATCGAGGGTGAGCCCCTCCCCTGCGGCCTGCTGCTTTGCCCGGGTGCCCATGGCGCCGAGGGCGATGCCGCCGTGGGCCAAGAGCCAGCTGGCGAGAGCCTCCCGCCCGGTCAGGTCCACGTCGCAGACATGGATCGTCCCGCAGGGAAGAGCCGGCCCTGCCTTCCGGCCCCCCTGTTCGATGGCATTCACCATGTCGAGAATGGTCCTCGGCCTCCTCCCGTGGATCGTAAAACCCCGCCGTTCCAGCTCCCGGGAGAGATCGAGGAGCACCGGGACCGAGAGCCGGGCCTTCCGGACGAGGCCCGCATCGCCAAAAGCCACGTCGGGGGCATCCTCCTGGAGGATCTCACCCTCCCGAAGGAGGATCACCCGGTCGGCCCACGGGTAGGCGAGCTCCACGTCGTGGGTGGAGATGAGGATGGTCTTCCCGTTCGCCCTGAGCTCCTCCAGGAGCTCCATGATATCTTCGGATCCTGCGGGGTCGAGGTTGCTTGTCGGTTCGTCGAGGACGAGGAGGTCCGGGTCCATGGCGAGGACGCCCGCGATGGCGACCCGCTTCTTCTCCCCGCTCGAGAGCTGGTGGGGTGGCCGCCGGCCGAAGCCCGCGAGGCCAACGGCCCGGAGGGCCCCCTCGACAGACATCCGGACCCGTTCATCAGGCAGGCCGAGGTTCGTCGGGCCAAAGGCGATGTCCTGCCAGACAGTAGGGGCGATGATCTGCCGGTCGGGGTTCTGGAAGACGAACCCAATCCTCCTCCGGAGCTCCCGGAGGGACTCCCGGTCGTATCGGATTGGCTGGTTGTCGAAGAGGAGCATCCCGGAGTCGGGTTTGAGCATCCCGTTGAACATGAGGAGAAGCGTCGACTTACCGGCGCCGTTCGGGCCGACGAGGGCGACCTTCTCCCCCCGGCGGACATGGAAGCTGATCCCCCGGATCGCCTCCATCCCGTGCGGGTACCGGTACCTGACATTCCTTGCTTCGAGAATGACGCTCGCCACATACCCTCCTAGATGACGGTGATACTTCCGGTGAGCATGACGATCGCAGACGATACGAAGAGGAACGAAGCCATGGTGAGCAGGGGTCTCAGTTCTATGGGCCGAACCTTCCCGAGCATCGCAAACTGGCCGCTATAACAGCGGGCATCCATGGCCCGGACAAGATCTTCGCCGGCGATCCAACCCGATATGAATACCGAACCGCACAGGGTCGACAGGGACCGTATCGATTCGCTGAAGGATGAGTAGCCGAGACGCATGCGCTGGGCCTGGTACGTCTGGACGAGCTGGTCCATGATCAGGAAGATGGTACGGTAGATCATCATGGCAAGATCCAGAACCTCCTCGGGGATCCGGCAGCGGTGCATCACTCCAAAGAGATCGGTCATGGGGGTGGTAAGGGCGATAAAGATCAGGGCCGACATCCCGCCTATCACCCTGCAGAAGACAAAGATGCCCTCGTTGAGGCTGGCCCTCGTGATGGAGAAGGAGAGCCAGGGGAGGGGGCTCCAGATCCAGAGGGGGGCACCTCCGCCCGCGAGGAGGATGATGACGAACACGCTCGTCAATGCAAAGGTGAAGGGTGCGATGAAAAGCTCCCCGTAGATCTGCGCATCCACGCGGGCCAGGAGGAGGATCCCGATGGAGAGAAGAAGGGCAATGGCGAGAGGCGCCACAAAGCTCGTCGAGAGGAGGCAGAGGAGGATGCCTCCCAGCCCTGCGGCGAGTTTCAGGTAAGGGTTGACCTCGGCGAGGCCGTTCGTCTGGGCTATGTTTTCGAGGATCTCTTCATACATCCCGGTGGGGCCTCTGGTTCGACCTCAGTTCTTCTTTCTTCTCAGTCCCCCGTAGTACCCGAAGAACCAGCCAACCACGATTCCTCCAATGGCAGCCTGGAGCGCAAAGAGCGTAGCCTCGATCTCGCCACTCGGGGGAACGTACTGGGGGATCAGGGGTGTGAAGGAATCAACGGGGTGGCCGGTCAACTGGGAAACCATCTGCGATCCTACATCGTCAGAGCCGCTGAACTCATGCCCCGGCTGGGCACTGACGACGAGGAAGAGGACGACGAATCCTATGGTGGCGAATACGGTGAGCAGCTCGAGCTTCCTGTTCTGGAACATGATCACACCTTTACCGGTGAGACCGGGTCACGGGGCATCTGTGCCCCTGCAATCTGTTCTCTGGAGAAGACCCCGAGTCTCTCGATGATCTCCGGCTTGAGCTGGACGATGTACTTGAATACAAGCGCCAGGAGGACTCCCTCGAGAATGGAGAGCGGGATCTGGGTGACGGCGAAGATGGAGAGGAATGCCGTGAACGAGGTCATGACGCCTCCCACCTGGGCCGGGTACGCGAGCGCGAGCTGCAGGGATGTAATGATATAGGTGACAAAGTCCGCGACCGCGGATACCAGGAATACCGTAAGGAACATATTGACCGAGGTATTCTTCAGGAGCCGGTAGAGGGCATACCCTGCGATGGGACCCCCGATTGCCATCGAGTCCATGTTGGCACCGAGGGTCGAGAGCCCGCCATGGGCGAGGAAGAGTGCCTGGAAGAGCAGGACAATACCCCCGGTGACGGCGGTGATGAATACCCCGAAACTGATCAACGACAACCCGGTCCCGGTAGGATGGGAGCAGCTCCCGGTGACCGATGGCAACTTGAGGGAGGACAGGATGAAGATGAAAGCCCCGCAGACAGCGAGCAGGGGCAGGTACTCTCGATCTTTCCGCAGAACCGATCTGAGCTCAATAACGCCCATAATGACGAACGGGAGGGCAATGAGCCACCAGAAGACGGCCCACTGCCAGGGCAGGAATCCTTCCATGATGTGCATTCAGTTCCCTCAACACAAGTCTACTTGTGTTAGCACCATAAAGCTTGTTATTCAAACCTCCCGACGACCAGCGAAAAGAGCCGGGACTCGGCAACCGGAGGTTCAGCGGGAGTTCCCCGGTAGATCCGTTCAACAGGATACCCCAGGTCCTCGCAGAGTGCGATGGTGCACGAGATCCCTGCAGCCTTCAGGGCTGTGGCGAGATCCCCCACCGGGAAGGACGGATCCGGAAGGATGAACACGATCTTCCCCCGCATGATCTCCTCCACCGCCTCTGCGATTGCCTGTGCCGGGTCCTTCCCGTGCCCGTCCACGATCGCCACCTTCACCAGGGGGAGCCGGAGCCGGGAGAAGGCGAGCTGGAGGGAGGAGATGCCGGGGATTACCTCGCCTCCCTTCTCGCCGAGGCCCGCGAGCATGGGGTCGCCGGTCGAGAGGAGCACGGCGTCTTTCGGGATTTCCAGTGAGCCGTAGTCCCGTATCTCGTGGATCTCGCAGGACCTGGGGAGGGAGCCCCGGGCGATCTCGATGGCCCGGCGGGAACCGTAGACCAGCCGGGCTCCCTTCAGGATTCGGATCGCCTCCTCGGTGAGCATGCCCGGCCCGCACCCGACCCCGACGACTCTCATGGGATGCCCCCGAGGATCCGCCCGCTCCGGTCAAAGAGGACGACCTTCACCCCGGGCATCCTCTCATGGAAGGCCCCAAGCGTTGGCTCCACCGCCTGGCTCCACCCGTCCCGGCCAAGGAGCTCCCCGACGGTGCGGCAGCCGGTCCCTTCAAGGATCCGGGGGTTGAGCTCCCTGAGGATGAGCCCGGGGAGGCCACAGAGGATCGCCTCGCCCCCCGCCGCCTCGAGAGCCTCCCGGATCTTCCCCCCCACGAGGATCACCTCGCGATCGGGAAAGAGGAGCCGGGAGTACCTGAGGCCGGTCCTCCCCGTGGTCAGCACGGGGCAGTCAGAGGCCCGCACCCGCTCGAGGACCGATGTGACCAGGTGCTCGTCCCATGGCTCCACGAGGCCGGTGGTCCCGAGGATGGAGATCCCGCCCTCGATCCCGAGCCTCGGGTTCAGGGTTCGTGCCGCCGCCTCCCCTCCCCGGGGAACCCGGAGGAGAATCCGGGCGCCATGGAGGCCGGCCTCCTCCATTGCCTCGAGGCAGGCCCCGAGGATGGAGGAGAGGGCGGTTTCGCTTACTGCCGGGGTCCCGGGCGCGTGCGAGGGGACGTCCTCCCCGTACCGGCCAATGCCCTCGCCGAACTCGAGGGTGAGCTCGCTCTCCGCCGGCCCTGCCTCGGCGACGATCTCGAGCCCTCCCGTGACATCAGACGGGTGATCACCCGCGTCCTTCACGCAGGATCCCTCGCCGTCGAGGCCCACCGCGGGGAGCTCCACGGTGATCATGCAGGGGAGGGTGACCGTGACCCCCTCCACCTCCCTTCCGCCGAGGGAGAGGATCGCGGCCTTGCATGCCGCGGCCGCTGTGGTGCCGGTGGTGAACCCCCGGCGGAGAACGGTCCCGTCGGCGGTGAGGAGGGCGGTCCCCTGCTCGACCTCTGCGAGGAGATCCGGGCTTCCCGCCGCCCTCACCCACGCCTCGGGGTATTCGAATCCGGTGACCGGGTCCATCATGGTACGTTCCCGGAGAGGTAAACGGTGATGATCTCGTTCATCGCTGCGACCGCGACCGGGCTCCCCCCCCGGGTTCCCTCGGTGGAAATGGAGGGGACCGGGAGGGTCCGGAGGAGGTCCTTCGATTCTGCAGCCTGGACGAACCCGACGGGGGTTCCGATCACGAGGGCCGGGTCGGTTCCCCCGTCAATGAGGTCGCACACGGCAAAGAGGGCCGAAGGGGCATTCCCCACCACCACGATGGCATCGTCGAGGCGTTCCCCGAGGGACTGGAACCCTGCCGCAGTCCGGGTCATGCCCTCGCGTGCCGGCGATGGGCTGGCATCCAGAGCGCAGAGCACGGGGCTCCGGTGGCCGGTTTTCAGGATCCCGGCCTGCACCATCCGGATGTCGGTGATGATCGTGGCTCCTCCCCGGAGGCCGTCGAGGCCGGCATGCACCGGGTCGTTCCTGAACCTGAGGAGGCCTGCCATGGCGAGGTCCCCGACGGCGATGGAGCACCGCTGCCGTATCCGGTCCTCCGGCGTCCGGTCGCCGATGGCCGCCCGGGCGATGGCCCTGCTCCTCTGCGATATCTCCCGCGCCGCCCCGGTCCTCGCGCCGGGGTCAGTAAAGGTACTTTCTCTCATAGCCCCTGGGCGTGATGATCCCTTTCGCATCCTCTCCCCTCCTCCAGATCCTGGTCCCGCGTCCCCCGATGATGACCGTCGCATGCATGTCCACCTCTCCGGCTCTTTTTCCTGCCTCCGCGAGCGTCGTGATGGTCACCCGCTCGCCCTCGCGGTAGGCATTCTTCACGAACCCGACCGGCGTCGCGGGGGGCAGGTGGCGTATAGCGAGGGAAAGGGCCATCGCCAGGTGGTCCTTCCTGCCCCGGCTCCGAGGGTTATAGAGGACCACCGGGATCCCCATCCGAAAGGCCAGGTCCAGGCGCCGCTCGATCTCCTCCCAGGGGGTGAGGAGGTCGGAGAGGCTCGCGACCACGAAGTCCCCCGAAAGGGGTGCACCGAGCCGGGAGGCCACGGCCGTCGCGGCGGTCACCCCGGGCACCACCTCCACGGGGATATCGAGGCCAGAATGTTCGAGGACCTCGAGCGCGAGCGATGCCATGCCATAGACCCCTGGGTCCCCCCCGCTCACCACCGCGACCGCTCTTGAACAGGCGAGTTCGACGGCCTGCCGGGCCCGTTCCACCTCCTTCCCCATGGAGGAGCGGATGACCTCCTTTCCGGGCAGGAGGGACGCAATCTGGTCCAGGTACAGACCGTTCCCGACGATGCAGTCCGCCCCGAGGATGGCATCCCTCGCCCTTCCGGTCATCTGGTCTTCGCCGCCGGGGCCTATACCGACGATGGAGAGCCTCCCCGCAGGGGAGGACCTCCCGGCCGGGGAGGGTCTCCTTCGTCCTCCGGACCCGCGGCCCCTGTCAGCGTGCGATGGCAAGGGTTACCCCCCCGTACTTCTTTTTTCTCACCACAAGAATCCCTCTCATCGCGAGGGCAAGGGCGCAGGGCTCGGCAACCGCCGCGAGGCCGATGAGCCCCGCGCGGGAGGGGGAGGGCGCCGGTTGTGCCTCAAGGGAATGGTCGTCGAGAAAGACCAGGTTTCCCCCGAGCGTTTCAACAGCCCCCATAAGCCCCTTTTCATGCACCTTCCTCACGGTGGTCCCATAGGCGAACACCTCGCCGGGTGAGATCCCTGCTTCCGAGAGCCCGGCCCGGATTCCGGCGAGAATCTCCCCGGCGGGGAGCCCTCTCCGGCATCCCAGCCCCACCGAGTATTCACCCTTCGGGAGGAGGACCGAGACCCCAGGACCGGCGAGGACGATCCCGGGTCCCCGCACCGGGTACACGGGCACATCCCCGTCCAGGATCGCCGCATTCACCGCCCGGGTTGAGGGGCGGTTGAGGACCGCAAGGCCCTTCTCGTCGGCGATGGACTCGACGGACCTCCGTCCCAGGGCCTCGGTCGCGGTGGTGATGACCGGCCGGATGCCGAGTTCCCCGAGGGAACGGGCGATCCGGTTCGCCCCGTGGTGCCCCCCGGCGATGGGGACGGCCCAGGCGAGGTCGGGGCTCACCACGACGACGGCCGGGTCGGTCCACTTATCCCTGAGGAAGGGAGCAATGGACCGCACCACGATTCCCGCCGACATGACGGCTACGATGCCACTGTATGCCCTAAACGCAGACCCGAAGGCCTCCGGTCCAAAGGGGATAAGGTCTGCCTCCAGGTATTGGGCGATCTCTGCGGCTCTCTTCATGAACCGGGGGAGGGCGATGACGCAGGTCCTCGTCATGGGTAGAGGTGCGACCTCCTGAAGCCCGAGGTGCGGGGCTCCACCACCTTCCCGACGATGATGAGGGCCGTCCGGCTGATGCCTGCCTCCTCTGCCTTCTCGGCGATGTCGGCCACCGTCCCCCGCACCACCTTCTCGTCCGCCCACGAGGCATGGTATACGATGGCGGCAGGGGTTTCCAGGGGGCAGCGGAGTCTTTCGATAACATTGGGGATCCGGTCCCCTCCAAGGAAGATAACGAGGGTCTCGCCGAGGGCCGAGAGCTCGGCGATCCGGTCCTCCTCCAGGGTCTCTCCCGCAGGTCTCGTGACGATCAGGGACTCCGAGACCCCCTTCAGGGTGAGCTGGGTCCCGAGGGCAGCGGCGGCGGCGAAGAGGGAAGAGACCCCGGGCACCATCACCGACGGGACCCCCCGGTCCTCCAGTGCAAGGATCTGCTCGACAATCGCACCATAGAGGGAGGGATCCCCGCTGTGGAGACGGACCACCCGCTTCCCATCCTTGACGGCCTTCTCGAGCCGGTCGATGATTTCGGCGTGAGTCATCCCATGGCTGTCCAGCTTCTCGTGCGCCCCGGATTTTCTCACGAGATCGGGATTCACCAGGGAGCCTGTGTACATGAGGAGATCGGCGCTCTCGACGAGGGAGAGGCCCTTCACCGTGATAAGGTCCGGGTCCCCCGGGCCTCCCCCGACGAAGTACACGGGCTCCATGCTCACCGCCCCGCGTAGAGAATGGAGAAGTAGGAGCTCTCCTCGGGAAGCTCGTCCCGGTACACCTTTTCGCCTTCGAGGAACATCCGTTCCACGAGGACGAACTCCCGGAAGCCCTCCCTCCTGAGCCGGTCCGCCTCCTCCCGGGGGCGCCGGACCTTGAGGAGGATCCGGCCCCGCTCCCCCTTCCCGTCGGAGACCGAGAAGCCGCCGTTGAGGGTGATCCCTGCCACCGAGGCGAATGCCGTGATGGAGGAGACCCCGGGGATGGTCCGGCACCCGATACCCGGGTAT
>DATKKN010000165.1:0-6589 GCA_035542895.1 Methanomicrobiales archaeon
CAGGTGAACGAGGAGCTCCACAAGACCCTGAAGCCGGGGACCAAGGTCGCGGTGAACAACGCCCTCTCCATCGTGAAGGTCATCGGGAACATCTACGACGCGAGGGTCCGGGTCATGGAGCTCGACGAGTCACCCGACGTGACCTTCGAGAAGATCGGCGGTCTCAGGAAAGAGATCGAAGAGGTGCGGGAGGCGGTGGAGTACCCGCTCACGAAGCCCGAGGTGTTCCGGAGGCTCGGGGTCGAGCCCCCGAAGGGCATCCTCCTCCACGGGCCGCCTGGGACGGGAAAGACCCTCATTGCAAAGGCGGTCGCGCACCAGGCGAAGGCCACCTTCATCCGCATGTCAGGGAGCGAGCTCGTCCACAAGTTCATCGGCGAGGGGGCCCAGCTCGTGCGGGAGCTCTTCACCCTTGCCCGGGAGCGCGCACCATCCATCGTCTTCATCGACGAGATCGATGCCATCGCGAGCCACCGGACCCACGACGGGACCTCGGGGAGCGCCGAGGTCCAGCGGACCCTCATGCAGCTTCTCGCCGAGATGGACGGCTTCGACAACCGGGGCGACGTCCGGATCATGGCGGCCACGAACCGGGTGGACATGCTCGATCTCGCCATCCTTCGCCCTGGCCGGTTCGACCGGCTCGTGCAGGTCCCGCTCCCGGACGCGGGCGCGAGGAGGGAGATCCTGAAGATCCATTCCTCCCCGATGCACCTCGGGACAATCGACCTCGAGGAGATCGTCCGGATGACCGACCAGGCAACCGGCGCCGATCTCCAGTCGATCTGCCGCGAGGCAGGGATGAATGCCGTGAGGAGGGGTGCGGACGAGGTGGAGCAGTCCGATTTCCTCGGGGCGGTCAAAAAAGTGAGAAGCGAACCGCCGGCCATGGATAACCGGATGTACACCTGAAGGTTATGAGTCGAAGAAATCCTGCGCCTGGAAACGCATGAACAGATTTGAGGAGTCGCCTATGCGGAGCCAAGGGATCATTCGGGGTATATCCCCCTCCGGGCGCCATATCATCCCCATTTTGAAAACAAAAAGTCTTTAGCCGGAGTTAAAACCGCGTCAACCCCTGATGCAGTTCGCCACGGGGTAATTCAGTTCCAGGCTCGATGAGGGGGAATACGGACCTTCAGCCATATCCCTCCAGTAACTTGGTTATTTCCTGTGGTGGTGATGGTATCTCCTGTTCTTTGACATTGATCAGGGCTTTGGTAACCGGGTCCTCCTTGCCTGGAACCTGAACGAGAATCATTATGAGTTTCAGGTGACTCCCACATGGCTTGTGGACGATTGCCCCATCGATTTCTCCATCCACGTCACCACCATGAAGCAGAAGCACTGACAGGTGCTTCCCGCAGGTAGGGCATGGGACGAGGTATTTCCGGATGGGTCGATCCATCGTCTCGGTTGGGGTATCGGTCATGGTGGTACCACTCTTTCAGCAGGCGTCGAGATACCTGCGAGGTGTCTCCCTTCTCATACGGATTTCAGGCGCAATTTAAGACGGCATCGTCTTCCGGGCGAGAGGCGCTTCGGCGGCCCCTTTTCATGCGGGTGAAGATCCCGTCACCATAGATGCCGTAGAGCCGGCCGAGGTGGTTCGTCATGTGGTGCATTTCGGAACGGTACTCCCGTGAGTACTTCCTTCCGTTCTCCGCGAGCTTGTGGAGGTATCGCACAAACTGCGGGTGAGCCGCCGGGCAACGCTCCTCGATCATCTTCAGGAAGAGGTGCTTGAACTCGAGGTCCGAAATCACGGCGAGGATCCCGTAATATTCGAGCTGGGCCTTAGGGATTCCCCGGTTCGCCTCCGCGATCACGATGATCTCGTTCACCGCGTTCACGACATCTGAGGCGTTCACCCAGGGCTGGAGGTTCTGCTGCTTCATGGGTATCACCTGGTGGATATCGATTCTCTGCAGCGCTGCATAAAAATAGATTACTTCTAAACTATTTATAATTTACTATTGTATATATTCTCTTGAAAACTTTATAAATTTATTTTAACATGAATTTATTATCTAATTCATAAAGAACAAGCTTAAACGTGATTCAATGATATAGAATAAACTTTATAATATAATTAGATATTAAAAGACAGATTCTGGAACGCCGATTCTTGAAATAATGTCCACCAGAACCGATATTTTCAAATAGTCCTCATGTTCGAAGTGCCCGGGGCTCGTTCCGGGGAGATCCAGGGAAAAGAGAGGTGATTCACCGGTTTACCTGAAACGCAGGAGCAGGACGAGCATATTGGAGCCCACGATGGCGAGGACGAGCCAGGCGCTCACCCAGAACCACGTCCCCTGGGCGAGGAGGAAGGTCGCCCACAGGAGCCCGACCAGGCTGATGAGCCAGAAAAAGAGCAGGGTCCGCAGGGAGCTTATGGCAACCACTCCAGGGAAAAAGATCTGATCCCGGGCATCTTGAATTTGTTGGACCTCGGGATCAGCGTGGGAATCCGGACCCTGCCGGGTAACCGGATTTTTAATCGGGGCATTGTTCGCGGTTTTACTTCCCCGCGTCCCCCGTACCGGAAAAATATCTTGAAAGGAACCCCTTCCCTCTCTTCCCCTCCCGTTCCTCCTCCAATCGGGCGATCCGCCGGTACAGGTCCCGCTCCCTGGCCGGGATATTTCCTGGTGTCTCGATCTGGATTCTCACCACCATATCACCGCAACGGTCCCTGGTTTTCACCCCCCCGCCACCTATCCTCACCGTTGCGCCGTGCTGCACCCCGGGGGGGATCTCGACCCGGAGCCCCCTGCCGTCGATGGTCACCATCTCCACCTCGGAACCGAGGACCGCCCGGGCAGGCGATATGCGAACGGGGGTTTCGAGATCGTCTCCCTTCCTCGTGAACCGTTCGTGGGGGAGGACCATCACCTCCACGTACAGGTCGCCCCCCGGTATCTCGGGATCCCTCTCCTCCCCGAGTCCCTCCTTCCGGATGCGCATCCCGCTGTCGATGCCGGGTGGTATGCGGACTGCCACCCTCCGCGTGTGCTGGGTCGATCCCCATCCGCCGCACTCCGTGCAGGGTGATTCGGGAACCCTCCCCCTTCCACCGCACTTCCCGCAGGCCGACGGGCCCGGGCCGGCTGCCCCTGACGTAACCGGCCCCGCCCATCCACTGCCCCCGCATTTCGGGCAGGGGCTGACCTTTCCCGTGGTGCTGCCGGTCCCCCCGCAGGATGCGCAGCGGACGGCATACGGGACCTCGATTTCCTTTTCGCCGCCGAGGATCGCCTCCTCGAGCGATATCTCGACCCGCGCCAGGACGTCAGTTACCCCCTTCGGCCGACAGGTTTCCGCAGGCCCCCATGACCGCTCCGAGAAGAAGAGATCGAAGACATCCTCGAATCCCGGAAAGCCGGAAGCGGGGTGCCGGCCCGGGGAATCCCGGATCCCGGCGAGGAATTTCCGGTACCGTTCATGCCCGAACGAGTCGTACCGGTCCCGTTCTTCAGGGTTCGAGAGGACCCGGTACGCCTCGTTGATCCTCTTGAACCGGTCCTCTGCCCCCGCCACCCGGCTCACATCGGGGTGATGCGCCCGGGCAAGGAGCCGGTACGCGTGCTTGATCTCCCGGGCGGTGGCATTCCTCGAGACCCCGAGGATATCGTAGTAGGTTTCTGGCACCCCCGGCATGACCGACTCCCCATGACTGATTCCCGGGGCACGGTCCCCGGGTTGTCCTTCCCGCCCCGGTTACGCGGGAATGATGGGAATAAGAGATCTTCTCTCCAGTGCCCTCATATACATTCCCTCCCCGTCCGGGACCCCCCCGCGGGACGCGACCGGCAGCTATTATGTATCGGGAGGAAGAAGTCTCGCATATGAAGTGGGCGCTCATCTCGGTGTGGGACAAGACCGGCCTCGCCGGGCTCGCGAAGGCGCTCCGGGAGCACGGGGTGGAGATCCTCGCCTCGGGCGGCACGGGCAAGGCTCTCGGGCAGGCCGGCATCGCGTTTCACGAGATCGGGGAGTACACCGGCTCCCCCGAGATGATGGACGGAAGGGTGAAGACCCTTCACCCGAAGATCCATGCCGGTCTGCTCGCCCGGAGGGGGATCGACGACCGGGTCATGGAAACGCTCGGGATCCATCCCATCGATCTCCTGGTGGCGAACCTCTATCCCTTCGAGAGCATGTCCTCACAGGGGCTCCCCCTCGCGGACCTCATGGAGTTCATCGACGTCGGGGGAGCGGCCATGATCCGGGCGGCTGCAAAGAACTACCATGATGTGGCCGTGGTGGTGGACCCCGGGGATTACCCCCTGGTCACGGAGGCCCTCGGGAGGGGCGGTTTCACCGGCGATGAACGGCTCGGGCTCGCGAAGAAGGCCTTTGCCCGGACCGCGGCCTACGATGCCGCCATCAGCAACCACCTCCATTCCCTCGACGGCCCCCTTCCCCTCGTCTACACCCTCCAGGGCCGGAACGGGAGGATCCTCCGTTACGGGGAGAATCCCCACCAGCTGGGAGTGATATACGGCGAGGCGGGGATCGCGGGGCAGGTACCCCTCCAGGGGAGGGAGATGTCGTACAACAACTACCTGGATCTGGATGCCGCGGTGGGCCTCCTCAGGGAGTTCGACGAGGGCTGCTGCGTCATCGTCAAGCATAACAACCCCTGCGGCGTCGCCACCGGGGAAAACCTGAGGGAGGACTACGTCGCCGCCCGGGAAGTCGACCCGGACTCCTCGTACGGGGGAATCGTAGCCCTGAACCGGGAGATCGGGGCCGACACGGCGGCCGAGATCTGCGCGACCTTCATCGAGCTCGTCATCGCCCCCTCCTTCACCCCCGATGCCCTCGGGGCATTCCGGGCAAAGGAAAAGATGCGTGTCCTCGCCCTCCCGGAGCCCGCCGGCGGGTATTCGATCAGGTCCATCGACGGGGGTCTTCTCCTCCAGAAGACCCCCCCCTACCGGGAGCACTGGCGGGTGGTGACCGAGCGGGACCCAACCGCCTCAGAGCTCCAGGCCATGAGGCTTGCCTGGCGGGTCTGCACGCATGCACGGTCGAATGCCATCGTCTTTGCGGACCCGGTCCGGACCCTCGGTATCGGTGCTGGACAGACGAGCCGGGTGGATGCCGCCCGGATCGCCATCATGAAGGCGAGGATCCCGCTCGCGGGTTCCTGCGTCGCCTCGGACGCATTCCTCCCGTTCCCCGACACCCTGGAGGAGGCCGCGAAGGCAGGGGCGACGGCCCTGGTCCAGCCCGGGGGATCCATCCGGGACAGAGAGGTGATCGAGGCCGCGAACCGGCTGGACATTGCCATGATTTTCACGGGCATCCGGCATTTCCGGCACTGAGGACCCATTCCGGGGGTCCTGTCGGATACAACCCGGCTACTGAAGAGATTCCAGAGCCCCGGCGTACCCCGGGAAGGCTCGTGCTTGTGGAAGAAGATCGATAAAAGGGAAAAATCTGGGTTCTATCAGCCTCGTCCTGCCGTTACTTCACCTGGCTCGCCGCGAACGCCCCCGCGATCGGGACCATGAACTTCTCGCCCTTGTAGGCCTTGTACATGAGGAATAGCCACAGGAGGAACATGACCAGCTGGAGCAGGGAGATGATCCACCATAGCCCGAGGTAGAATATTCCGAAGAAGATAGAACTCAGGATCCAAATCAGGATCGTGAAGGGGAGGAACGTGGCGATCGACTGCCACGCATGGAACTTCACGGTCTTGTTCTCCTTCTCAACAATGAGAAAGAGGATACCGGAAACCCAGACAAGAACATAGCACAGTGCTGATGCCACGTTCTCTTCAAGACCAAACGTCGCTTTTACCATAAGACTTCTCCAATAGTGAACGCTGAGGAGCTAACTTTCAAGTATTTATTTATTATCATATAAAACCGGCTATTGCTTTCCTCACTCATGTTCCAGATCCCCGAAGGCGAAAGAGGAAACCGCAAAGAATATTTTCGGGGCCCGTTTCCATTTTTCGCCTTTATTCTCGTGATTTCTAAGATATCCTTATATACAGGAACAAAAAGAATCCCGGTACGGTGAGAGCATGGATATCGGCAAGGTTCTGAACGATTCCCTGGAGTATGCAAAGGACGCAGTCTGGGAGAAGTGGGCGAGGTGGCTCCTCCTCATTGTCTCCTCGATCATCTTCCCTCTGATCCTGGGATACGAGCTCGAGGTGTACCGTGGCAAGAAGCCCGCCCCCGACCCCACGGAATGGGCGAAGCTTTTCATAGACGGGATCAAGCTCCTCGTCATCCAGTTCATCTACGCCATCCCGGCCCTCATCGTGCTGTTCCTCTCCATCGGGGCCGCGGTCTTTGCGGTCAGGTCCCCGACCCAGGCCACGGCCCTGTGGGGATCCTTTGCCGTCGGGATCCTCGTCACCCTCGTCATCGCCTTCATCACCGGCCTCTTTGCGGCAATGGGGGCCGTCCGCTTCGCCCGCACGGGAAGCATGGGGGAGGCCTTCAACTTCTCGGCGATCACCGGGCGGATTGGGCAGATCGGCTGGGGATCGTACATCTTCGCCCTCATCGTCGTGTTCCTGGTCGCGGGTATCATCGCCTTCATCCTCTCGGCGATCCCC
>DATKKN010000166.1:0-2071 GCA_035542895.1 Methanomicrobiales archaeon
CCCGGAGGGCGATGAACCCGGCCGGCTTCCAGCCGGGCTTCCATACAAAGACCATGACCTGGGTGAGGGCCTTTCTCCTCGCCTCGGGGTCATCGCAGGAAAGGTTCCCTATCACCTCTTTTAAGAGCTTCTTCTCATCCGAGATCTGCTTTGCCACGGGTTTCACCAGTCCTTCTTCTGAACGGCTCCCTCTTTGCGTAGGCGATATAAAAGGATTCCTTCATGAGGTGGAAATTGAAACATCGTCGCTGGAAATCATGACAAAAAATCTGAAAAGTGGGCCCGCTGAGATTCGAACTCAGGATCTCCGCCATGTCAAGGCGACGTCATAGCCGACTAGACCACGAGCCCAAAGAACGACTATACTGTTGGATCGGCCTCGATATAAAACGTTATGGAAGCAGGCGGGAATCGGGCTCCTCTCCCCGTTCCGCCTCAAATCTTCGCGAACTTGGCGGTGAAGATCCCGACCTTCTTCCGGATCTCCTCCATCACGGGCGGGGGTACCTCGGAGTCCACGTTCAGGACCATGATCGCCTCCTCTCCCTGCCGGATCCGGCCGACCTGCATCCCCGCGATGTTGATCTTTGCTTCGCCGAGGATGGTCGAGGCCCGGCCGATGACCCCCGGCTTATCCAGGTGCCGCGAGACGATAACGAATCCCTCGGGAACCATATCCATGGTGTAGCCACCTATGGCAACGATCCGGATCCGGTCCCTCGTGAATACCGTGCCTGCCATGGTCTCCTCCATCCTGTCGGTTTTCACCCTGATGGTGATCAGGTTCCGGAAGCCCGCGGCATCGTCGGTGGTGGTCTCCCGGATGCTGATTCCTCTCTCCTTTGCGATCACCTCGGCATTGATGACGTTCACCGGTATCTGGAGGATCGGGTCCATGAGGCCCTTGAGGGCGATCCGGGTGAGGAACCGGGTGTTCGACCCGAGGGAGGAGAGCTCCCCCCCGTACGTGATCTCCATCCCTTCGAGCCTTCCTTCGACAAGCTGGATCAGGAACCGGCCCATCTTCTCGGTGAGGAGGGCGAAGGGTTCCATCCGGTCCGCGTACTCGGGCGGGACCATGGGGGCGTTTACCGCGTACTTGGGCTGCTCGCCCCGGAAGAACCCCGTGATCTGGTTCGCCACCGAGACCGCGACATTCAGCTGCGCCTCGACGGTGCTCGCCCCGAGGTGGGGGGTCACGATGACGTTTTCGAGATCGAGGAGCGGGGATTCCAGGGGGGGCTCGTCCTCGAAGACATCGAGGGCCGCCCCCGCGACCTTCCCTCCCTTTATCGCGTCATAGAGGGCCTTCTCGTCGATAATACCCCCCCGGGCGCAGTTGATGATCCGGACACCCTTCTTCATCATCGCGAACTTCTCGGCATTGATCAGGTGAGTGGTCTCGGGGGTGAGGGGGGTGTGGACGGTGATCACGTCGGCGTTCCGGACGACGTCGTCGAGGGTCATGAGCTCGACCCCCATCTGCGCCGCCCGCTCCTTCGTGATGAAGGGATCGTAGGCGACGACCCGCATCTCCATCGCCTTTGCCCTCTTTGCGATCTCCCGCCCGATCCGGCCGAGCCCGGCGATACCGAGGGTCTTCTCGTTCAGCTCGATCCCCATGAACTTCGAGCGCTTCCACTCCCGGTGCTTGAGGGAGGCGTCGGCCTGGGGGATGTTCCGGGCGAGGGCGAGCATCATCGCCATGGTGTGCTCGGTGGCGGCCAGGGTGTTCCCCTCGGGGGAATTCACGACGGGGATTCCCCGCCGGGTCGCTGCCTCGACGTCGATGTTATCCACCCCGACCCCGGCCCGGCCGATGATCCGGAGGCGCTTCCCTGCCTCGATGATCCGGGCGGTGACCATGGTCCCGCTCCGGACGACCAGGGCGTCGTAGTCCCCGATGATCCGGACGAGCTCCTCCTCGGGAAGGTCGGTACGGACGTCCACATGGCACCTCTCCCGGAGGATTGAAAGGCCTTCGCCGGCGAGGGGATCGCTCACGAGCACCTTGAACTTCACGGTAAGACCCATTTTACATCGCCCCGGTGCCTATTCATGCTTTCCAAAC
>DATKKN010000167.1:0-9271 GCA_035542895.1 Methanomicrobiales archaeon
AATGCCGGAATGGATGGGAACGGAGTGGCGATGATTCATGGTGAACGAGATTACTGACGGGTTCCTGCAGGCGTTGCACCTCATCTTCACCGTGGATCATGAGGTGCTCCAGATCACCATCCTCTCCCTGGAGATCTCCCTCTCCGCGACCCTCCTCTCCGCCTGCATCTCGATACCCCTCGGGGCACTTCTCTACTACTACGACTTCCCCGGGAAACGTGCGGTGGTCAACCTCGTCCAGACCCTTTACGCCCTCCCGACGGTGCTCGCGGGCCTCCTCCTCTTCCTCTTCATCTCGAACGAGGGGCCTTTCGGGTTCCTCCACCTCCTCTACACCCCTCCGGGCATGGTCATCGCCCAGATGATCCTCGTCATCCCCCTCATCACCGGGCTCACCTTCGCCGCCCTGAGCGGGATCGACCGGGAGATGAAGCAGACCGTCACGTCCCTGGGGGCGACGACTCTGCAATCCGTGGGGACCCTGATCCTCGAGTCGAGGTTTGCCATCCTCGCCGCGGTCATCCTCGGGTTCGGGCGGGCCATCTCGGAGGTGGGGGCCGCCATGATCATCGGGGGGAACATCCGCGGGTACACCCGGGTCCTGACCACCGCCATCTCCCTCGAGACCTCGGTCGGGGACTTCGCCTTTGCGATAGCCCTCGGGATCATCCTCCTCGGTGTCGCCGTCATCGTGAACATAGGCCTGAACCTGGTCCAATCCGGATCGGCGTGGCAGAGCTCCTCCGGCTCCTGATTTTCATGGGCAGGATGACCCCGTGATCGAGGCGGACGGGCTCTCGAAACGGTACGGAGAGAAGGAGATACTCCGGGAGATCTCCCTCTCGGTCCGGAATGGGGAGGTCTTCGGGCTCATCGGCCCCAGCGGCTCGGGGAAGAGCACCCTCCTCCGGCTCCTCGACCTCATCGAGATGCCGACCCGCGGATCCCTCTCCATCCTCGGCGAGGACGCCCTGGCAAGGGAATCCCGCTTCAGCCTCCGCCGCAGGATGGGGATGCTCTCCCAGCGGCCCGTCATCTTCAACCGGACCGTTTACGAGAACATCGCCATGGGCATGAAGTACCGGAAAGTGAGCCGGGCGATCATCGAAGAACGTGTCAGGGATGCCCTCAGGGCTATCGGCCTCGCTGACTACTCGCGGCGCCCTGCCCGGACCCTCTCGGGGGGCGAGGCCCAGCGGGTCGCCCTCGCCCGGGCCATCGTCACCGACCCCGAGATCCTGTTCCTCGATGAACCGACGGCGAACCTCGACCCCCATTCTGTGGAAACCATCGAGGAGACCATCCTCCAGCTCAACCGGGACGCAGGGACTACCGTAGTCGTGAGCACGCATGACATGCTCCAGGGGCAGCGCCTGGCAGGGCGGATGGGGGTCATCATGGAGGGAATGCTCCCCCAGACCGGGTCCACCATGGAGATCTTCCACCGCCCCGCCACGACGAACATCGCGCGGTTCGTCCAGGTGGCAAACATATTCGACGGGGTCGTTGCCAGAAACACCGGCGGCGAGGCGGACGTGGTGGTGGAAGGGAAGAGCTTCTGCACGGTGACTCCCCTCGGGCGGGGGAAGACGGTGAACCTCCTCTTCCGCGCGGAGGATGTCACCATCGGCCTCGAGGGCGGCGCGAGGACAAGCGCCCGGAACGTGTACCCGGGTAAAATCGTACGCCTGATACCCTCGGGGCCGTTCATGAACGTGATCGTCGACTGCGGGATTGAGGTCACCGCCCTCGTTACCATCCGTTCGGCCGAGGACCTCGGCCTGTCCCCGGGGAAGGAGGTCTGGATCTCGGTGAAGGCGACGGCGATCCATGTTCTCCCCCGGGAGTAACGATCCGGATAACCGGGTTCTTCCGGGCGGTTTCACCGGACTGGGCAGAACCTAATATCCTGATATCCCCAATTCTTATCCGGGACGGGCATGCGGATCACGGTCCTTGCGAGCGGTTCCAAGGGAAACTGTACCTATGTCGACAACGGGAGCGGCGCGCTCCTCGTGGACTGCGGGCTCTCGGTCCGGGAGGCCCTCGCGAGGATGCAGGCGGCAGGGAGTGACCCGGCCCTCGTCCGGGCGATCCTCCTCACCCATGAGCACACCGACCACATCCTCGGGGCGGTGGCCATGGCCCGGCGGCTCGGGGTCCCGGTGTACGGCACCGGGGGGACGCTCCTTGGCCTGGCCGGCGCGGAGACCGGGCGGCGGCCGGTGCAGCTCGTGCGCATCGATCCCGGGTCGGGATGCAGCATCGACGGGTTCGCCGTGGATGCCTTTGCCACGTCCCACGACGCCCGGGAACCCTGCGGTTATACCATCAGGAGCGGGGACCTCCGGTTCACCTGCTGCACCGATACCGGGCTCATCCCGGGCCCGGTCTCAAGGTGCCTCCGGGATTCGGATACCATCATCCTCGAGTCCAACCACTGCCCGGAGATGCTCCGCACCGGCCCCTACCCGGAGTCCCTGAAGCGCCGGATCCGATCGCGGCGTGGGCACCTCTCGAACGCTGCCGCCGCGTCCTGTCTCCGGGAGATCGCCTCCGATATGGGTGCGGTGATCCTGGGGCACCTCTCCGAGACCAACAATACCCCCGGGAAGGCCCTCGCCTCGGCCCGTGAGGCCTTCGGGTTCTACCTGGACGGCGTGGAAATCCTCGTGGCACGCCAGCACGAGGCCACCCCGACGCTGACGCTGTAAAGGTTTTTTCGATTCCGGCATGCGCAAACGCCGGATGCTTCCGGGGGACTCGCACCGTCTGCCCCAATGCCGCTCTACCATTCTCGGTGAGGACAGCCCCGGGTGGTGCCAGCCGGTTCCTGAATCTATCCCGCAAGCCGCGATCCGGTTGGATGGTCTTTTCAGGTGGGATGCAGATAAAAGTGGTGGAGGGACAGGAAGGTCCATGCTCTTCCGGGAGTTCGCGGAGATCTGCGAGCGGCTCGAGGCGATTTCCGGCCGGCTGGAGATGATCAATCTCCTCGCCGGGGAGCTGCCGAAGCTCGATGACCGGGAGCTCCCGGTCTTTGTCCGGTTCATCATGGGCCGGATTTTCCCCGACTGGTCCCCCCTCAAGCTCGGGATCGGCCCGAACCTCCTCTACGAGGCCGTGGCCTACGTCGTGGGGAAGAAGAAGGAGGCCGTGGAAACGAAGGTCTCCGCCGAGGGTGACGTGGGGAGGGCCGTGGAGCTCCTCCTCGCGGGAAAGACCCAGACCTCCTTCTTTTCTGAGGATATGACCATCGGGGACGTGTATGCCGCCTGCGAGGAGATCGCCCTCTCCGAGGGGAAGAAATCCCAGCGGGAGAAGCTCCTTGCGGTGCGGAAGCTCTTCGCGAACGTCCGCCCCCTGGAGGGAAGGTACCTGGCCCGGCTCATCCTCGGGGAGCTCCGGATCGGGATCGGCGAGGGGAACGTGCGGGACGCCATCGCGAAGGCCTTCTCCGTGGAGCCGGCGGAGGTCGACCATGCCTTCCAGGCCATGAACGACCTCGGGGAGGTGGCCCGCCTCGCCCGGCAGGGGAAGGATGCGCTCGCCGCGGTCCACATCGAGATCTTCCGGCCGGTCAAGATGATGCTCGCCCAGCAGGGATCCATCCCGGACATGGTGGCCGAGCATGGCAGGGTCGCCGCCGAGTACAAGTACGACGGGACCAGGATCCAGTTCCACAGGAAGGGGAACGAGGTCCGGGTCTACTCCCGGAAACTCGAAGAGGTGACGAAGGCCATCCCGGATATCGTCACGAAGCTCACGGCGGCGACGAAGCGTAACGTGATCCTTGACGGCGAGGCGGTCGCGATGAAGGAAGGGCGGCCCATGCCCTTCCAGTTCGTACTCCGCCGGTTCCGCCGGAAGTACGACATCGAGGCCCAGGCCGAAAAGATCGAGCTCGTGCCGTATGTCTTCGATATCCTGGTCCTCGACGGGGAGACCCTCATCGATCTCCCCCTGAAGGATCGCCGGAAGCGCCTCGAGGAGGCCCTTACCGCCCATGTTGCCCCCCAGGAGGTGAGTGACGAGCCTGCCGCCCTCGAGAAGTTCTACAACGCCGCCCTCGATGCCGGCCACGAGGGCGTCATGGTGAAGGACCTGGAATCCCGGTACCAGCCGGGGGTCAGGGGCAAGCACTGGGTCAAGGTGAAGCCCGAGGTGGACACCCTGGACCTCGCGGTCATCGGGGGAGAATGGGGCGAGGGGAGGCGGGCACACTTCTTCGGTTCCTTCCTCCTCGCCTGCCAGGACCGGGGCGAACTCCTGCCCGTGGGAAAGGTGGCAACCGGGATCTCCGACGAGATGCTCGCCACCATCTACGAGGCAATGAAGGACCTGGTCGTCTCCGAGAAGGGAAAGGAGGTCGTCTTCGAGCCCCAGGTGGTCTTCGAGGTGGGCTACTCCGAGATCCAGGCCTCCCCGAACTATGAAAGCGGCTTCGCCCTCCGGTTCCCCCGGTTCATCAGGGTCCGGGACGACAAGGGCGTGGACGAGATCGAGACACTCGAGGCCCTTGCATCGCGGTATCAGAAACAGAAATCCCCGAGCGCCGATGGAACGGGATAACCCGGACCGCGGGCCCGGACCGGCATTTTTTTCCCGGCCGGTCCATGCGCCGTGCACCCTTTCGGAGCCGGCATGACCAGGCCACCTTCCAGCATCCGGTTCGCATCCCCCCTCATCCATGAGATCAGGGGGAAGGGCTATACGCCGGTGGACATGCACATCCACACCCGCCACTCTGACGGTGCAATCAGGATCCCCTCCCTCCTTGCCCGTGCCAGGCACCTCGGGATCGGCGTGGCAATCACCGATCACCACGAGATCGGTGGGGTCATCGAGGCCCTGGACCATCCCTGTGACGTGCTGGTCATCCCAGGGATCGAGCTCGCTTCCCTCGAAGGGGCCCACATACTCCTCTATTTTTACTCCCCCGGGGACCTTGCCGATTATTTTGCCACCTGGATACGGGGGGACCGGAAGAAGGGCCAGTTCATGGCCCCTCAGCTCCCGGTCCAGCAGATCCTCGAAACGGCAGCGGAGTACCGCTGCGTGAAGGTCGCCGCCCACCCCTTTGGGTATTTTGGCATCAACCGCGGTGTCCTGAAATGCATCGACAGGAAGACCCTCCCCCCCGGGATCCTCCGCCACATCGATGGCATCGAGGTGATATGCGGGGCGATGGGCCAGGACCTCAATGAGAAGGCAGCCGGGTACGCGAGTGAGCATGTTCTCCCCATCACCGGCGGTTCCGATGCCCACACGCTCCCCTCCGTGGGAGGGGTGGTCACGGGTGTCAGGGCAGGCACCGTCAGAGGCTTTCTTGACGGCATACTCTCAAGAAAGTGCATCGTTATCGGTTCAACGGCAAGCCCTCTCCACAGGGGAATGAACGCCGGGGTTATCGCCTGGACCTTCCTGCCGTCTGCGGTATCCTCCCTGCAGGTCTCCTATGAGGAGAGTATTCCCCGGCTGAAGCAGTACCTGGGTAATCTCCTGAAATAATCCGGGTCCCCCCTCAGTTCAGGGGAAGAGGGAGCAGGTCAGGAATTACAGGACTGGAGAGAAGAGCCGGGATACGGAAGATCTGAACCGGAAAAACAGCGATCGGCCTGCATACCACCCGGGCGTGAGCTCCGTGCACCGGGAGATGTCATCGAGGTATGCCTGTTTCAGTTCCCCGGCCACCCGTTCGTCATAGATGACCGCATTTGTCTCGAAGTTCAGGCTGAAGCTCCTGATATCCCAGTTGGCGCTCCCGACTGATGCCGCCATTCCGTCGATCACGATGGTCTTCGCATGGAGGAACCCGTTATCATACGTGAAAGCCCTGACACCCGAATCCAGGAGCTCCTCGATGTAGGAGTGCCCGGCCCAGTACACGAAGGGGTGGTCAGGCCTGCTCGGGATCATGATCCGCACGTCGATCCCCGACTTGGCAGCAATGTGGAGGGCATCCAGCACGGCCTCGTCGGGTATGAAGTAGGGCGTCTGGATATAGACCGATTCCATCGCGGTGGTGATCATCTTCAGGTATGAGTCCTTGACCGGGTTCCATTCCGTGTCGGGTCCCCCGGAGACTACCTGGATGATTGAACCCTCCGAAGGAGGACTCTCGTGGAAGTACCGTTCGTTCACCTCCATCTCGTCCCCTGACGCGAAATTCCAGTCGAGGTAAAATCGTACCTGGGCGAGCAGGGCACCGGTCCCCCGGATCCTCACCGCGGCATCCCGCCAGTACCCCCGCTTCGGGTCGAGACCGAGGTAATCATCACCGATGTTGAAACCGCCGATGAAGGCGGTCTCGCCGTCTATAACGGCAATCTTACGGTGATTCCTGAAGTTGATCCTGTAGTTGAGGTAGGGTATGAGGGACGGGAAGAAGATGGCATGCTTCCCCCCGGCGGAGACGAACTCGTCATAAAAATGGCGCGGCAGCCCGCCGCTCCCCACCCCGTCGACGAGGAGCCGGACTTCCACGCCGGCCCGGGCCCGTTCGGAAAGTGCCTTCATGATGTCCCTGCCGAGCCCGTCGTCCTTCAGGATGAAGTATTCCATGTGCACATGGTCGCGTGCGTTCCGGATCGCCTCGGTGAGGTCGGCAAACTTGGCTTTCCCGTCGGTATAGGGCGTGACCTGGTTATTGTCCGTGATCAGGGCCCGGTTATCATGGAGGAGCAGGAGGGACATCCTGTGGAAGGCCCACGAATACCGGTTACCCGGCTGATTCGCCCTCATTTTTACTTCCTGCACCTGGGAGGTCATCCGATCCGATATTCTCTGGTGGGCCTCATGTTTCAGGTGGAACATCTTTTCTTTCCGGTAAAACTGGCCGAAGATCAGGAAGAGAAAGCATCCGAGAACAGGGAGAAGCATCAGTACAAGGAGCCATGCAACCACGGACGTCGGGTTCTTTCTCCTGAAGAACACGATGCCGATGGCAAAGAAAAAGTTGAGGAGGAAAACTATCGGCAGCAGGAAATCGTTCACCTGCAAAAGGGATTCGTACAGCTGCATGAAAGCCCTCGGCACGGCGGAATTTCGGGCACCGCTGCTGAGAGGTGATTAACCGGATTCAATATAATATCTTTGATGGCCGGCCCCCGGCCCGTCACGGGAAGGCAGGGTCATCCTTCCCTCGCCCCTCAGGTCACGGTTTCGGCGCCAATCGCCGTCCGGATGACCCAGTACCTCTTCCTCTCCTCGTCCCCCTCGACGTAGGCATAGTACTGGGAGTAGAGGCCGTCGATCTTCTGGAAGACCACCTCGCCGTTGAAGTCGGTGTACCGGGTGTACACCTTTCCGCCCTCCTTGTGTTTCAGGACGACCTTCACGTCGGGGGAGGCCTGGTTCGAGAGCCGGTCGATGACCTTGAAGGTGACGGTGGGCGCGAGGGGCTCACGGCCCCGCGTCGACACCTCCTTGAAGGTGGTTGCCCCGCCGGGCCTCACGATCTCGTAGAAGGAGCCCTTGGGGAGCTTCCAGATCAGGAGGACGCCGATGATGATGAGGATCCCGCCCCCGACAAGGAGTACCCCGAGAAGAATGTTCTGGAGATAGTCAGAATAGTTCCCCTGCCCGAAGACCATGTCGAGGAGGGGCTGGATGAGGTTCTGGACCCAATCCGAGAGGGGAACGGCCCAGCGGTCCGCCCCCCCGTAAGTCATGTCATTGATGGCGGTCCCCCAGGCGAGGACGCTTGCGGCCGCGAGGAACACGAACCCCGTGACCGTGAGGATCAGGCCGAAGAGGACCCCGAAGACGGCCGCCCCGAACTCGACGAGCCCGAACCTCCCCTTCAAGAGCCGGTTGAGGACGAAGAGGATCACGAACAGGATGAACACCAACCCAAGGACGAGGAGATAGTAGTCCTGGGGGTTCATGGAGGAGGTATCGAAGGTGATCCACCCGCCTATCGAGATCGTTGCTGCCGATGCAGCCGCCGCGAGGAGGGGCAGGACGAGGGCCGGAAGCCGGTACCGCTCCATAATATGACATTTCCTGCCAAGGTAAATAAGGTTCATCATCGCGGGACCCGGAAATGTCGTCGGGCGCTCCCGGGAGGACCAATCAAAAAGCCGGGGTGTCAAAGCGACCGGTTTATCGTTTACCCCGGCGGGATTCTACCAGCCCGGGTGAGGGCGGGTGGATGATCCGGCACCGGCCTTTCAGAGAGGCGAGGGCACGGGCCACCCAGTCGCTCCAGGTAACCGGAATGTCCTGGACCAGGGCCGCGAGCTCCCGGCCGGCCTGGTCGTCCGTTCCGTCCCGGACCTCGGCGATTACGGATCCCGTTGGAAAATCTCCGACGACAAGGCCGTCCAGGTCCCCGTCCACTACCCCGAAGACCGGGATGCCCCGGTGCAGGCAGATGTGGCCGCACACCGCGGTGGTATCGTCCCCGATGGCGAGGACGCCGCAGGTAACCGGGGTGAGGGAGCGGTACAGGTCATGACCGCAGTGGTCGATGACCGCGATTCTCCCGATGGCAGGGGCGGAACCGCCCCTCCGGGGGGATCCCCGCCTGAGGGGCCCGCTCTTGCACCATGCCCGGGGAAGGTCCACCGCTCCCAGCCGGGCGAGCTTTTCCAGGCCGTGTGCCTTTGGCCTGAGGCCCGAAACCGGTTCGATCCCTCCCGGCCCCTGCCTGAGGACGACCGTTTCCGCCGTCGCCATGCCTATGACGATTCCCTCGACGAGGACCGCCTCGCCGGGGATGCAGCCCCGGATCTTCCTCTCCGCCCCTCCGGCAGGCATGCGCGCCTTCAGCTCCTCGAGCACGAACCCGGTCCACCCGGCAAGGAGCCGGGCGAAATCCCTCGCGGGATCGCTGCCGTTCCAGAGGTAAACAGTCCCCGAGGAGCACTCGGCCTGGACAAGGGGATCGCCGGCGGGAAGCCGGGAGGCGACGATCTCCCCGAAAATCCTGCCCGACTCCGGGGTCTTCCCCCGGTTCACCAGGAAGACTTTTCCCCGGATCTCCCGGATAACCCTGGAGGGCGGCCTTTCGTCGAAGGTGACCGGAAGTGCCGATTCCTCGGCGGCGGTCCGTGCCATGACCCCCGCGACCACAGTCTCCCGGGGTGAAACCATTGCCCGGAGCCGGGTGACGTCCCCTTCGTCAAATGCCTCCGGGCCATGGACGACCATGACGATATCGGCAAGCGAGGCGGTGGGGACCCTCCCCCCGGCCTTCCTCCCCCTTCTTCTGCCTCTCCCGGGCCGCATCCCTTCACCGCACGGGGTCCGCGGGCTCCTTCCCCCC
>DATKKN010000168.1:0-14324 GCA_035542895.1 Methanomicrobiales archaeon
CGAAGGACGAAAAACCGATCCGAGAGGCCCGGGCAGCCGAGATCCGGCAGTGGCTCGGGGAGGGACACTTCCCGGAGGGCTCCATGGGGCCTAAGATGGAGGCCTGTGCCCGGTTCGTCGAGGAGGGCGGCCGCTGCGCCATCGTCACCTCCCTCGAGAAGGCCGTCGACTCACTGGAAGGGAGGGCCGGGACGCGAATCCTGCCGTGATCAATTGGAGGCTCCCGTATGGGCTATCGCAACCCGGGGGACGTCGCAGCGGCGGGGGCGAGCAAAGCGTGTCCCCCAGGAGCGTCCTAAAATTACCAGTACCTCTACCGTGCGATGACGCAGGTCATGCAGTGCGCCCCACCGTACCCGCCGGTGGCGTTCGTGAGGATGGCGGTGGTCATCTCGAGGCCGTGGGCATAGATCTCCTTCCGGTGGGGGAAGAACTCGGACTCGGTGCGGAGGACCCGGTAATCATGCTCGGCCCGGGTGAGGAGCCTCCCGTATTTCGCCGGGTTCGCCCCCGCCTTTTCCCGAAGGCGCCTGAGGACGAGGGGAGCGAGGACGCTCGCATCCGGGGTGACGCAGGCACCGTCCCCGACGCAGAGGAAGTTCGTTGAATAGCAGAGCTGCTCGAGGGTGGTGATTTCGATGAGATCGAATCCCTTTCCCCCGAGGTATTCCAGGAGGTTTCCCCCCGGACCACTTCGTTCATACCCAGCCCCTGACCGCTGGAAGACGGTAACCACCGATTCCCGGAGGAGATCGGGGTTTCCGACCGCCACTCCCTCCTTAGCGAAGTTCAGGTACGTGTCAAGGTGCATGTTCACCATCGGGTCCCGGCCGCCGACGAGGGGGTGGTGCGGCTCGCGGACCACCGCGATCTCGTCAAATGCCATCCCTCCCTCCATGAGGTCGCTGACCCCTTCCCGGTTCGTCCGCGACCCGCAGCCGGCCAGGGCGAACTCACCGGCGGGCATGAAATCCCCGCCCTCGAACCGGCCCCTGCCGACCCGGTGCACCGGTTCGATCCCCAGCGCGGCGAGGCCGAGAGAGGTGAGCCCGACCTCCCCGGCCCGATCCGGGGTCGCCATCCGGGCCATGCAGATCCCCCGGTCTGTGGCCGCCTGCTGGTCGCGCATGAAGTAGAGGTTGTGGAGAGGGGAGAGGAGCCGGACTTCCCTTCGGTGGCGGTTCCCGACCGCGGGGTTGAGCACGATGATCCGGAAGAGGTGTTCCGGGTCCCGCTCCTCCAGGGGAACCGCAAGTTCCGCCCTGCCATCGCCGAGGCGGCTTCCCGCGAGCGAGACCAGGAGGTCCCGCACCGGGCCGGGCGCACCGGCCTCCTCCATGAGCGTCGTCTTCAGGTGATGGATCCTGACCCCGAAGTTGTTGTGGAGCAGGTCGCAGAGCTGGCGGTGCTCCCACCGGGCCTCGTGGTGGTTGAAGAACCGCTCGTACAGGTGGGCCTCCGGGGCAAGGAGGGCGAAGAAGACCTCGATCCCGGGCTCATGGACGAGCACTTCCCTGAGGGTGTCCCATTCCGCCCGCGCCCCTGGCACCATCCATTGAACCGGGGGCTTCCCGGCTGAAGATAATTTCCATCACCACCAGACTTCGGCCTGTTGGTTCATCACCTCGCTTTGCTCGGTGATTCTCGCTCGGACTATCGTCCTTCGCGTTCTCCCTCGGACATTCGTCCTCGCGCTCACCACTAGACTTCGGCCTGCTGGTTCATCACCTCGCTTTGCTCGGTGATTCTCGCTCGGGCTGTTGCCCTTCGCGCTCCCCGGCCGGGAAGAAACGATGAGTTCATGTGATGACACCTCGTACTCTTTTCGTCGAACTGACTTAGGATGGCTTTGCAGAAGGTTCCCTGGCTCACCGTGTCAGGGTACGGTGCGCACATCAAGTCCACGCCCACCCAGCTGATCATCCAGAGGAAGGGCGAGGTCCAGACTTACCCCCTGAGGGGCGTCAACCACCTGGTCGTAGCCGGGGGGCACACCATCCACACCTCGGCCATCACGAACATCCTGAAGGCCGGGGGGGCCATCAGCTTCCTCGACCAGGACAGTACCCCCATCGGCTTCCTCCATCCCCCGCTGAGGCACCCGGATGAGGAGATCAAGGCGATCCAGAAGCTCGCCCCCGCCCACCGGTACGCCCTCGCGATTGCCATCGCTGCCACCGGTGCCCGGATCCTCCGGCTCGGGAAGCTCGGGGAGGCCACGGGGAGAGATATCCTCTACCGGGGAGAGCTCGAATTCCTCACGACCTCCCTCAGGGAGATGGAGTTCCTTGTGAAGCTCGACGAGGTCCGGAGGCTCTTTGCCCTCACCTCTGACATGTACTACGAGATCCTCTCCCGCACCATCCCCCCGGAGCTCGGTTTCCGGCGGAGGACGAGGAGGCCCCACCAGGACCCGGTGAATGCCATGCTCTCCTTCGGGTACGCCATGCTCTTCTCCCAGTGCATGCGTGCGGTCTCGGGGGCGAACCTCGACCCGGACCTCGGGATGCTCCACGAGGGGACGGGCTCCTTTGTCTATGACCTGATCGAGCCGTTCAAGCCTGGGATGGTGGATGACGCCGTGTTCGACATCGCCCGGAAGGGGCTCATCGACGGGGACTATGAGTACGGGGACCGACGCTGTCACCTCTCGGAGGGTCTCATCGAGCGGCTCCTCTCCCGGCTCTATATCTCGGTACAGGCCGGGGAGATCGACGATCTCGTCGCGACCTTCCGGGACTCCCTGGTCAACAACCGCCCCTTCTCCTTCCCGGTGCAGGGCGGGGCTCAGTAATCGGTGTATCTCCTGATGGAGAAATCGGGGAAGGTGGCCAGGTCCCGGTCCCGGATCTCCAGGTTCCGGATGACCACCCGGGGGCACCCGTAGAGCATGGACACAAACTTCTCGAGGATGACCTCCTCGGCGGTCGCGGTGATCCGGACCCTGCCGTCGGGGAGGTTCATCACCTCGCCGGTGATCCCGAGGTTACCGGCCACCTTCTTCACGCAGGCCCGGAAACCGACGCTCTGGACGCGGCCTGAGACGTGGATCTCCAGGGACTTCACGCAAGGCGCTCCTCGATGATCCGGAGGGCGACGTCGAGCTCGTAGAAGACCTCGTCTCTTAAGCCCTCGTCCCGGATGTTCATCGCGGCATAGACGGCCATACCCAGGATGTCCTTTGACCGCTCCTCGAAGCCGGCATTATACACGTTGAGGGCGAGGTCGCCGAGGACATAGGCACGGCGGGAAAGGGGCCGGATGATGGCCGCCTCGTCGATGGCGGCCGAGAGCATCCGCTCGGCCATCTTCTCCTCCTTGCTCTCGGTGAAGATCCGGAAGAGATCGATGTAGTAGGTGGCCCGATTCGCCCGGTCGGGGAGGGTGTTGATCTGGTGGGTGATACTCGAGAGCTCGTTCAAGGGGTTCCGGCCCTCCTTGATCTTCTCACGGAGCGCGTGGAGCGAGGTGAAGACCGGGCTCACCTCGGCCTCTGCCCGGTCGTAGCCGGTCTGGGCCAGGAGCTGGGACCTCGCCTCCTCGTCCTCGATCCGCATGGTGACCTCCTTGGCCTTCCGCCGGATGGCCTCGTCGTTCCTCTTGTGGTACACCATGAGCATCACCTGGACGAGACCCTTTTTCACCATGGTCGCGATGTAGGGGATGGAGATGGATTCCACCTCGGCCCGGGCCTCCTCGAGGAGCCGCAGGGCGTCGTCCGGGTCGCCGTACTGCTCTGCAAGCGGGACCACGTCGAGGAGCATCGCGACCCGCTCGTACGTGGACGGGATGGCCGCAATGGCGTCGTAGATATTGGCGAGGATCTCCTTAGCCCTGTCGCCCGTGATCACCATGGAGAGGATGGCGATGAGGGCGTTCACGTATTCCGTCGGGTCCTCGATCTGCTTCACGAGATCGAGGGCGGTCTCCAGGTTCTCCTCCTGGGTCTTTAACGTGTGAAGCGAGAGGATGGCAAAGACGATGTGCTTCCGAAGGAGCGACCCCTTCTCGTCCTTCACCTGGTTCAGGAGCGCGATTGCTGCCTCCAGGCAGTCCCGGGCGAGGGCCTCGTCCACCCGGGCGAGCATGCCCGCGAGATCGGCGAGGATCCTCGCCCTCTCGTACGAATCGGTGAGCGAGGAGAGGTCGCTGTACACCTTCTTCAGGATATCGGTGCCCTTCTCCCGCTCCTGGATAGAGTAGTAGGAGTCCGCGAGGTTGCAGAGCCCCGCGAACTTCTTGTACGAGTCCGGGGTCTGCTCGAGGAGCCGGTGGATGAGGTCGAGAACGAGGGGGGAGATGTTCCCGCTCTGGAGCCGCTGGAGGACCGCGGCGACGATCTCGTACGGGTCGGTGGACTCGAGGTCCTCCATCACGTCCCGGAAGTTACCCGAGATCCGGTAAAACATCGCGTTCCGCTCAAGCCGGTCCTCGATCTTCAAGATGAACATGGTGAGCGGAATCAGGAACTCCTGCCTGTTCGCAGCCTGGGCGTACTCGAGGATAATGTCGATAAACTTCGAGATCTTGAGGGAAAGCTGGGACCTGTTCACGCTTTCCATGAGGAGGGAGAGGGCCCGGTCGAATGGCTCGATCTCGAACTTCAGGGCCTCGGGGGTGATGGGGGTGACCGCGGTGGTGAGCCTGATGCACCCGACCCGGACAAGCCCTTCGATGATGGCCTCCCGCTGCTGCTGCTGGAGCGAGGGGTCGTCCACCGTGGAGGTGATCAGGTATGCCTCGTCGAGGGCCTTCGGGGACTGGTGGTGGATGCCATAGGTGATCATCCCCTTGATGACGCTGTCTATGGCATAGAGCTTGAAGTCCCGCTCGAGGAGGGAGCCCGTCCACTTCATCATCCGGTGGAGGAGGTCGAGGTCGCCCTGCTCCACGGCGAGGAGGGTTGCCTGGTCGATGATGTGCCCGAGTGCCTCGGACCGGGGCCGCTGCTCCTTGATTTCGCAGGAGAGCCCTACGGCGCGCTGGAGCAGGTCGCGGTTCTTGTGGGCGACCCCGACCCGGGCGATCCCGATGACGATGGCGGAGACGATCTGTTCCCGTTCTGCCCGGTTCGGGATCTGGTTTGCCAGGGACAGGAGTGCAGAGGGATCCTGGTACTCGATGAAGTTCCGCTCGATGAGGATCCTGATGCACTCCGGGATGATGACCCCGGGGATCCGGTGGGCGAGGGTGAGAACCTGGAGGGAGGGCAGGTGGGCGATGACGTCCACGAACTCGGCGCCCGTGCAGAACTCGGTCACCGACCGGTTGATGACGAAGTCCCGGGTGTCGGCGTCCATCGGCGCGAGGATTTTCTCCCTCAGGAGCTCGGTCTCGTCCCGGAAGATCCCCTCCCCGAGGATCCGGACGCAGGTGTCCATCGCCACCTTGTTCGCGCTTTCCAGGGGTCCGCCGATCCTGGCGAAGATCTCCACCGCGTTCTGGAGGTTGCCCCGCTTGAGGAGGGTATCCGCCACCATGAGGTACTGGGGGAGGAAGGACTCCTCGGAGGTCTTTGCTACCTCGTCGAGGAGGGGGACGGTCTTCATGAGGAGGCTTATGTCCCCCGTCTTCTCCACAACCGAGCTCGCCGAGGCGATGATGTCCTTGATGGGGATCCGGGTGGGGTCTGATATGTTCTCATTGAACTCGAGGGCCCGCTCGAAGTACCACTTATCCCCCGAGAGCTCGGCCTTTTTCACGAACTTGAGAACGATGCACTCCCTCGATACCGGTATCTTCTCCACCAGGTTCTGCAGAGTGTAGTTGATTTGCTTCTTGTCCTTCACCCGGTTCAGGAGGTGCTCGATGAGGACTGCGAGGATCTCGTGCTTTCTCGGGGCGGGCACCTCGCCCATGAGGTTCATGAAGCTGACCACGTCCTCGAGTTGCTTCCCGAGGGGCGAACTCCAGGCACGCTCGATGACATGGGAGACGCAGGTGATCCGGCGCTGCTTCTGCTTGATGATGATGGCGATCTTCACCGCTTCGCGGACGCCGCGGATGTCCCGCTGGAGGATGCCGATCATCCCGATTGCCTTTGCGATCTCCGAGTGGAGGATGGAGCGTTTCGAAACGTCCCCGATAACGTCGATGAGCTGGAGGGAGGTGTAGAGGTGCCGGTCATCCTCGGTGGAGACGCTCCAGACGATGATCATGGGGATGATGTCCATCATGATCCCCGACCGGTGCTTCCGGAAGCTGATCATGTGTATGGTGGACATCCCCCGCTCCATGAGCTGCCGGTCCTTCTGGGCCACGCCGGCCTCGATGAGCTCCTTGGACACCACCGAGAAGATCTTCGACTGGTAGTTCTTCCGGTCCAGGCCATGGCAGAGCTCGATGGTCTTCTGGAGCCACCGCTCGTTCCGGCTCGCGATATAGGCCTTGATGGCCCGGTCCGCCACCTCCTGGATCTCGGGGAAGGGGAGGTCGCCCAGGAAGACGAGGAAGTCGGGGACGTTCTCCTTGAAGATGGCCTCCTTGATGGCCTCGTGGATCACCGAAAGGATGTTACGCCGTTCCTTCCGCTTCTGGATGGTCCGGACATCCTCAAGGAGGGAGGTGATGCCATCGAGATCTTTATGTAGGAGAGCCTGGTGGATCTTCTTTCTTATATGGGAGGTGTTCGGGGAGGCAGGCATGGAAATCCCGCAATACAAGATATAGCCCGATTATATATATAAAGACTCCGATTGAGAATTAATCATTAAACGAAATAGAAAACGTATTTGGATAAGATTATTAAAGATAACGCCTTTAAATCCTTTTGAAGAGTTTTAAAGACCATTTATAAAATTTAAACCAATATTTTACCACGGAAACTGCGGATTCCTGTTATTTATACGTGCATATCCAGCGGTGACGGACCTCAGTGGCGGGGGACGGAAAAATAATTCAGAGGATCCGCGGGCCGCCACCCGAACTGTGATCTCATGGATAGCATCCCGGATTACGATCCGGGATGTCGGAGGGGTTGCTCCGCAGAGCAGGCCCGGAGGGCATCCCGGATTACGATCCGGGATGTCGGAGGGGTTGCTCCCCAGAGCAGGCCCGGAGGGCGTGACGGGCTCACCCGGAACGTTTGAGAGGTCAGCCCGAAGGGCCGGCTTCGATGGCGCGAGGGTATACCCGGGCGCTTGAAAAAGCTGTTCTATGAGCGGTCTTTGATGGCGTCCTGGATCTCTGCGAGGAGCCCGGCCGCCTCCTCTTTTTTCCGCGATTCCACCAGGATCCGGACGATGGGCTCCGTGCCCGATGCCCGTACGAGAGCCCAGGATTCGTCCCGGGAGAGGCGCATCCCGTCGGTAAGGTCGGGCTTCTCGGAGGCGTACCGCCTGACGAGGCCCCTGACGAGGGCCCGGGCATCCCCGACCTGGATCTTCTCCTTGATCATGTGGTACTCGGGGAGTGAACCCGCGAGCTCAGAGAGGGTTTTTCCGGACAGGGAGAGGAGGGAAACCATCGTCGCCGCCGTCATCGCCCCGTCCCGGCAGAACTGGTGCCCGGGGTAGATGAGGCCCCCGTTCCCCTCGCCTCCCATGACGACGGGGGTGCCACCGGCGATGAGTTCCATCATTCTTCGCGCCACGTAGATGGACCCGACCGGGGTATAATCCACGGTACATCCGGACTCCCCTGCGACCTCTTCAATGATGCGGGAGGTGCTCACCGGCGCCACCACCACCCCTTGTTTCCCGGCGCACAGGGCGCGGGCGATGAGGCCGAACTCCCGGTTCTCCTCGAGGTAACGGCCTCTTTCATCGATAAAGACCGTCCGGTCGGCGTCGCCGTCGTGGGCCATGCCCATCGCGGCACCCGTCGCCGCGACCATCCGCGCAAGGGGGACGAGGCCCTCGGGAGAGGGCTCCGGAGAACGGTTGGGGAAGGTCCCGTCCGGGGTGGCGTTCAGGGTATGAACCCGGCACCCCATGCGGGTCAGGATCTCCGGGGTGGTCACCGCCCCGGCCCCGGAACCCGGGTCGACCACGACGGGTATACCGACACCCGTCCCGGCGGGAAAGTGTCCGGTCACCGCGGAAAGGTACTCCTCTGCCAGACAGGGAGCAGAGGACTGCCTGCCGATCCGGTCCCAGGGTGCAAGCTCGAACCGGCGGGAAAAGATCCGTTCCTCGAGCAGGATCACCTGGTCATCCCCCATCTCGGTGCCGTCGGTGTCGATGACCTTCACCCCGTTATACTCCGGCGGGTTGTGCGAGGCGGTCACCATGGCGCCGGCAGAAAACCTCCCCCTGACGATGTACTGGAGCGCCGGGGTGGGGAGCACTCCGGTATCCACCACGTCGCATCCGGTTGCAAGGATTCCCGCCGAAAGCGCGCTCGCGAGGGCCGGGCCCGATGTCCTCGTGTCGCGCCCGACCGCGATCCGGCCCCGGCGTAACGACCCGAGGGCGGCCCCGATGCGGAGTACCAGCTCCGGGTTCATGTCCTGACCGACGATTCCCCTCACGCCGTTCGTGCCAAAGAGACGTTTGCCCGCCGGGGCTCCGGTCACGCGTTACACCCCCGAACCCTGATCCGGTTCATCCCCCGTCGGCCCCTGGTCCGGATCCGCCCCTTCCGGAACCCGGTGAGCACCGGGTTCGCCCTGGCCTGTCTCCGGATTGCTCCTTTTTCGCTCCTCCTCATTCCCGTGGCCTTCGAGGCCGCCCTCTCCCCGGGCCCTGAGGACTCTCGAGGCGGACTCGGCCACGTTGCGCATGACGCCGGTGATCCGGTCCTCGACGGAGATCTCCTCGTCTATATCCAGGCTCGTCCCCTCGACCTCGAGGAGGAACTTCGCCACCTCGCTCACCTCGAAGAGGATGTCGTCCAGCTCCTCGGCGGTGAAAAAGCCGCACATGGCCCCGTAGAAGAAGGTCGCGCCCGCCTTTTTCACCTTGCGCTTGAAGGCGCTCCGGGCCTGGTTCACGGCCTGCGGGGTGTAGGTATCGGTCATGAAGGGGACGAGCTCGGGGAGGTGCTCCCCGATGAAGGTCATCTCTGAGCCGCCGGTGGTCTTGAAGTCGGCGCAGAGCCGGGCGATGGCCCATTCCCGGGCGGTGACGTAGGTCCTCTTCCTGAGAAAGGCGTTCACCTTCTCGTAGGTGGCTCCGTCCACCTTCTTGAATTTCTGGTATTTCTGCGCATCGCCTGCGCCTTCTCCGTCCTGCATCCATTGTACCACTGAGAATGTGCAGGTAATGAATCCCGCGGTCGGGATTATGTAGAGCATCCCGCGGTTTATGGCTCCCCGGAGAATGGGTGATCACACCCTTGACCAAGTAGTAAGCATATAAATGAGCAGGTATAGCTGTACTAGAATCAGGCAGGGTGCCCCTGGAGAAACGGCCCTGCCCGGAAAGTGTTGGAGTCGCGTTCATGATCAGGGGATCGCCGCGGAGGCACCTCCGCCCCGTCATACTTGCCTTCCTGATCCTGGTTTCCATGGCCGGCATGGCCCGGTCCCAGGAAACCTCGACGGTCATCTACTCCACCGACTTCTCCTCGGATCCCGACTGGGTGACGAACAACCCGTACACGAATCACTGGGACGAGGCCATCGGGATGTTCCACTACGCCCTGAGGGATTCGACGAACACCTTCGTGTACAAGAAGGTCCCTTACAACGGCGAATCCTTCGAGCTTGCCTATGATCTCTACCCGGCGAAGACCGATTTCCAGTCGTCATTCAGGCTGGGCCTTGGCAACCGGGGCATGGCCATCAACCAGGCGACGACCATCTTCTCGGAGTTCGAGAACGGCCCGTACGGGGAGATCATCTGGATCCGGGCCATCGACCAGCAGAACCAGAGGAGGGAGGTCTCCTCATATGCCCAGTCCTATGGTGGCCCCTCGGTCCGCTTCTCGGACGGCACCCCCTATCATGTCGTTATCCAGTACAGCCGCGAGCAGCGGACCGCCGGGATTGCCGTGAAGTTCCTCGAAAACGGATCCTCCCTCTGGGGCTACACCCTCTCCACCGTATCGAACCTGGGCCTGATGGACCGTATCTACCTCTCCACCATCGGGGATTTCGAAAACCCCAGTGCAGTGGCCGAGGGGAATCTCGATAATGTCTCCCTGCGCCTCATCATCCCGTCGGGGGAGCCAGGGACCCCCTCTACCACCTCGTCCCCCACCATCGTGACCGGAGGCGGAACCCAGACGGTGACCCTGCCCGTGTCTTCCACCCCCTCCGCCCCTGTCACCGTCCCGACGAAAAGCGGCATCCCGGTCCTCGTCATCCTCGCGGCCCTCGCCGGGGCGGCACTGCTCGCCCGGTCGAAGGTACGGTAGGAAACCGGGCCCCGCTCCGCCGGGTTCGTGTTCGGATCCAGGATTTTTTCCGGAATCCCCCTGTTCGGGTTCTTTCCCGGAATATCCCGGGGCGTCCAGGCCGTTAGGGAACAGGGATAAGGCCCGGGTTCGTCCCGGTGAGGGACCTGCCGCCCTCTCTCGTGACGAGGAAGGTGTTCTCGATGCCCACCATCCCGATGCCCGGGATACCTTTCTTGGGCTCGAGGGCGATGGTCATCCCCTCCTCCAGCGGGTCGTCGAATCCAGGTGCGATCACCGGGAGCTCGTCCACGACCAGCCCGACGCCGTGGCCAAGGAAGTTGACCCGGCGGTCCCCGAATCCCATGAAATTTTCGAGGATTTCTTCCGGCAGCCCCGCCATGATCTCGGCGTGAATCGAGGAGGGCGTCATCCCGGGACGGAGCATTCCGGCCATCCTGTCCTGGATCTCCACGCACCGCCGCTGCATCCCGGAGGCATCCCCGGGAGGGAGCCCCCCGAACGAGTAGGTCATGGTCTTATCCGTCTGGTAGCCACCCACGCCGCAGGCGCAGTCGATGAACACCAGGTCACCGGCTGCGAGCCTCCGCTCCCGGCTCCCGAGCACGGGTGCGGCCGGGCTGAGCCCTGTGCAGCCTCCCGGACCATTGAAACAGGTGGGGGAGAGGGAGTTCTCGCCGAAACCGATCTGCCCCACCTCGATCTCGGTGTTAAAACTCCCGAACCTGACGATTCCCTGGTGCCCCTCTGCGACCATCACTGAATACAGTTCAGCCCCCAGGGCCGCCTCACTCATACCCGGGCGGAGCATTCCGGGCACGTAATCCTCAAGGACCCTGCGGTGGATGGTTCCGGCCCGTTCCATGAGCGAGAGCTCGAAGGGGCTTTTCACCGCCCGGACCTTCATGGCCTGCCAGTCAAGGGACTCCACGCCGGTGAAGGGGAAGTATTTCCGGAACCGCCCGAGGAGGGCGACGGGGACGACCTCGGTCTCGAGATAGACCCGGTCAGGCACCCTCCCCGTTTCCCGGGCAGCGTCCCGGAACCCGGCCATCGGCCTGATCGAGGGAAAGGAGGATTCGGCAAGGGCCCGCTCATGGCTCCGGCGGACCCAGAAGACGGGATCCCCGTCGGCGGGGATCAGGAGCATCCCGTCCTGGATGGTGCCTGTGAAATAATACAGGTTGACCCTGCCGAATATCGCGGCCATCTCCCAGCCCGGGTGGTCCTTGTCCATCCTGGCCCTGAAACGCCCGAGGCGGCCTTCGAGTTCAACAGCGGGTACTCTTCTTTCCAAACCTATTCGCCCCTCATTCCTGTTACCTGTCGTGAGAATCGGCGTTTTGCTGCTTAAATCCTTCATCCGGGGCCGGCGGGGCCACCCGGGCAGCCGTGCCGTGATCCGCCCCGTTATGTATAGCAACATATGGTTTATGACGGGTGACGGAGCCCGGATTCGACAGATCAGGAAGATGAATGAAATCAGCCGGTTACCTGATTCCGGGCATTATGTGCGGTTTTTATCCGGAAATGGATCCCACTGGTTGTGTTGATGAAGAGGGGGATTGGGTTACGGGCTTTCGCCTTCGGGCTGGTTCTTTGGGCATGTTTCCATCTCGTCCCATGTACCTCCGAATAGCCAGAGAGGGGCAGTTTTTGCGGGAATATCGCCAATTGCCGATTCACTGGAATGGACCAGGTGGAGGATCCGGCCGGCCGATTTCCATCGTCCCGATGACGTGAGGAGGCGGAATCATCAAGCCGGGGAAGGACAGTTCCTCCAAGGCCACGCGATCGGGAATAAAACCCCATCGATCCCACATGAACCGGGATGCTCCATTTTTCTCGGGGCACCCCCAGCATGTGAAGATCCCTGTAATTTCGACAATAATGGACGCCATACATGACCATGCGAGGGAAGTCTCGGTTCTCCCTTCGGGATGTTCAGGATGTCCTTTGAGTGCTGCCGTTGAACGGAGAGGTATCCGGAGCTATCGTGAACCATTGAAGAAGACTCACCTTTCCAGACCTACCTTCTTCGCACACGAGGGCGATGCGGGTGCCTGTACCTGGATTCCCCGACAGGTTTTCGCAAGCCCCGGCACTTTTTAGGTTCGGATCGGCCTGTCATTGCCCCAATCCTGGGGACTATCGTGAAGGAGGATCCGGCAGATCAGTCCGAAGCCATCGGCAATTGCGGTTGCTCTTCTGGGCTCGATCCCCCTGGCATACCTCGTGAACGTAACGGCCTCCTCCCTCTCTGGTTGAAGATACCGGCAGGCAGTACAGGAAGATCTACCAGGGATCGCTGTATAGAACCTCAGGTTTCGCTCTCAGAAGGCGGGGTCCGGGGCTGTTGTGATCGGACGTTCCAAATCAGACCCTGGTGAAGATCCAGGTTTCGCAGAATGGGCATTCTGCGCAAACCTTTATTAAACAGGCAAAACATAATTCAGGGCATGGAAAAGGGTCTTTTCTCCGAGTGGCTCCCCAAGTACCGGTACTATCTCCGGATGAGGAACTACTCGGAGAGAACCCTGGACAGCTACGAGGAGATACTCACCCGGTTTGCCCGGTACGCCTGGCTCAGGCGCCACCGGCCAGACCGGCTCACCTACCAGTGGAAGGACCTGGCAACCGCCAGGATCGAAACCGGGGTGGTGGTGCCTGAACCCTGGATCACCGATTTCCTCTCCTTCCTCTCCTCTCTCCGGAAATACCACCCCCGCACCCTCCACCGCATCATCTCGACGCTCTCCTCCTTTTACAAGTTCCTCAAGCTCCAGAAGGTGGTGGAGGCAAACCCCGTCGCCGATATGGAACGACCGAAGGTGAAGGGGCAGGAACTGGTTTACCTGAAGCACAGCGAAGTCCTCGATCTCCTCGCGTCCATACCCGATGTCCGGGACCGCCTCGTCGTGAGAACCATATACGCGACCGGGGTCCGGGTCTCCGAGCTATCGGGGATCGGGGTGCAGGATATCGACTTCGGGGCACAGACCATCCGGGTGAGAGGGGGCAAGGGAGGGAAAATCCGCACCGTCTTCATCGACGGGGACACCCTGGACGAAATCCAGGACTTTATCGGTGACCGCAAAGAAGGTCCCCTCTTTCCCGGGCAGATGGGCAAGGCCATCTCCCCGAGGACCATCCAGTTCATCTTCAGGAAGTACGCCCCCAGGGGCATCACCCCTCACAAGCTCAGGCATAGCTATGCAAGCGAGCTCTATACCCGGTCACAGAACCTCCGGGTCGTCCAGGAGAACCTCGGGCATTCCTCCATCAAGACGACCGAGATATACCTCCACACCGACGTGGAGGAGCGCAAAAAAGTGTATGAGGACTTCTTCCCCCTCTCGAGGGAGAACGGGAAGAGTTCCGACGAAGAGAGGGAGCCATAAACCGCCGGCTGCGATATGGGTGGGGGGTCTCGGGAGAGTCCCATTCTCCGCCGGGGGGGCCTGTTTATCCCGGGAAGGAACTAAAAAGGTATTTCTTCTACTCAACCATCGGAACCGCGTATTGGTACCCGTATCCCCCGAACGGGAGGGGGATCTCCCGGATGGGGGACATCGTCCCGAGATCGGTCGCAATGAGCTCGGATGAGGAGAGGGTATAGAGGACATCGCCGATGTAGAGCGACCTCTTCACCGCGTCCCGGGAGCCCCAATAGTACCCCGAGGAATCGTCTGAGCTGTGGGTGACCTTTCCGGTCAGGGTGAATCCCTTGTCAGGAGAGACCGAGAACGCGTAGGCTCCCTGCCAGATCTTCTGCGAATACGGCGAGTACTCCCCTTTCAGGGGGACCTTCTGAACCTCCCTCACCGGTATGACGAGGAGATCCTTCTCCTTCGAGAAGAGGAAGGCCTTGTGATCCCGGAGCGCCTCGGAGTCCGACCCTGCATCCCCAATCTCCACGTGGTCGACCTCGGTGGGGTGGTTCACGTCTGAAACGTCGAAGAGGGCGAGCTTCACCCCCGAGGTGGAGACCCCGCCCCAGTCGTTCGCCTCGGTCTCCTTCCCGA
>DATKKN010000169.1:0-4035 GCA_035542895.1 Methanomicrobiales archaeon
ATGACAGGCCCCCGGGTTATTCACATCTCGGATCTCCATGTCACCAATCTCCGTCACACATGGGACTGGGATGATCAGGGACCCGTCAGGGACAACCAGGATAGCAGGGCCAAGATAAAGAATATCTTCACATTTCTCGCCGGAGCGAAAACAAGGTCCCAGCTTGGTACGAACATCGTCATCATCACCGGCGATCTGACGGACCGGGGTGACAGCAAGGGTTACAGCATTATAAAAAAGAACTTTATCCGGAGACTGCGGGATAAGGGCTTCCAGGTCTTTGCAGTTCCGGGAAACCATGATTACTGCTGGGAAGGGGTGCTTATCTTCGGCAGGGTATTCAAGGGAATCACGGGAAAGAGGAGGTCGGCCCTGGGAGCCCTGCAGAGGCAGGCATTGTTGGGGTACCTCGCAAAGAAAATTCCCGGGTTTGAGGAATTCCCGGTCGAATACCGGGAGCAACTCATCACCCGTATCCGATCAGGGGAGCCGGCCTTCTTCGAGAGCAACAATACCCGCCGGCAGAGGTTCATCGACCAGATAACACCGGAATACAAGCAGGCACCCAAGTACCCCCACGTCGTTCCCCTCGAGAACGGGTACCTGGTGTTGCTGGACTCCTTGCAGGGGGAGCTGGACGAGGCCAACAGCGACTGGTGGGCCCAGGGAAGGCTGGGGGACTCCCAGCTGTCCGCCCTCGAGGCGTGGCTCGGGGATCACGAGGAGGAACGGGAGCAGGGAAAGAAGATCATTGTCTGCCTCCACCACTCGCCCTTCGAGGAGAAAGATTCCCATTATTTAGGGGATTCCGCGAGATTTCTCCGAATTATCCATGATAATATTGACTGCCTGCTCTTTGGCCACCTGACACCCCCGGGGGTCTTCCAGCAGCCCAGGCCGACTGGCGAGGATGGGGATTTTCATGAGAAGGACACCGGAATCCCACTGATCAACTGCGAGAACCTAGAAAAAATGAACTACGTGAAGGGAAAAGATTCCAAGAAAGTTCACCTTACCTATCCGGTAACCGTGCTCGATCTCGGTTCCTACGAGAGGCTGGTTTATCAGACCGATGGATCCGGGCCGGAAGGGTTGGGGGCCATCCGCGGTGAAAGGAATCAGGTTTCAATCTGAACGGAAAACATGCCAAAAGAACACCGTGAGAAATACAAGTAGTGGTACAATGAATAATTTTTATCGACCCATTGAATTCGATTGCCTTAGTTGCAATGCAAGTGCAGTTTTAAGAAATACCCGCAGGTCATGAAAAAATCTCATCATTTAACCCTTTAGCGCCCCGATGACCCTCAGAGTCTCATCGCCGGGCTCCCCGCCGATCATCTTCGGGTTCCCCCCGCCCAGCACCCTGAAGATCTCCCCGATCGCCGCCCCGTGCGACGGCCCGTACCCGCCCTCGAGGACGAGGGCGATCGGGAGCCCGGAAACAGCTTTGAGGAGCCGCCAGGTGAGGAGTCCGAGATCGGAGGGATATAGGTCCATCCCTCCCAGGGGATCGTCGGAGAGGACATCCTGCCCCGCCGAGACAAGGAGCAGGTTTGGGCGGAACTTCCGGATGGCAGAGACGAAGGCCTCGGCAAAGACCGCGTCATAATCGGCGATGGTCGCCCCCGGCGCGAGGGGTGCGTTCAGGGTGAATCCCTCGCCCGCACCTGACCCGCGCTCATCCGTTCTTCCCGAGTAGGGGTAATAGTGCCCCCGGTGGATTGAGCAGTAAAGCACCCGGTCCGAATCGTAGAACGCCTGCTGGGTGCCGTTCCCGTGGTGGATATCCCAGTCGACGATGGCGACCCGGTCCACCGTCGCGAGGGCCCGGGCCGCGGCGATTGCCACGTTGTTCAGGAGGCAGAACCCCATGGCCCGGTCCCGTTCGGCATGGTGCCCCGGCGGGCGGACAAGGGCGAAGCAGTGCTCGCCTTCAAGTGCCCGTTCGGCCGCCCCGATGGCCCCTCCGGCGGCGAGGATTGCCACATCGAAGGAATCCCGGGTGATGTAGGTATCCGGATCGAGCATGGTGAAGGTCCGGGTGCGACGGCATGCCTCCCCGAGCATATTGACGTATTCCGGTGTGTGGACCCGGTAGAGATCCTCCAGGAGTGCCTTTTCGGGCGGATACCGCCGGATACCGGGCGGAACGCCGGAGAGCGCCCCGAGGAGGCGCGCCTGGCTCTCGGGATGGCCCGGCATGTCGTGGGCAGAGAAGAGATCGGAAGTGATGACCGAGCAGCCGGGCATGTCCTGACCTTGATCCAATGCCCCCCTACGCCACCGGGAGGCGTATGATCATCTTCATGCGTTCGGCGGTCATGGTCCGCGGGTCGGAGATGTAGATCTCATGGTGCCTCCCCCGGACCTCGTAGCCCTCCTTTTCGATGAAGGCCTTCAGCCGGTTCAGGGTCGTCCACTTCTCGGCCCTCGTCCCGTGGTGGAGGGTCTGGACCGCGTGCCCCTCGGTAAAGACCCCGTACCGGACCCTCGAGATGCCGGGGAGCAGCTCGTCCCGGTTCATCGCCCCAAGGACCTCCCGGGCGAGGGCGCTCGTCACGTACTCCGGCTGGACCATCATGAGGATCCATTTCCATTCATCGGTGTTCTCGGGGGTATAATCCCCCTTCCCCCTCACCCACCAGAGGCACTCCAGGGGCATGATGGTGTACTCGAAACCGATCTTCGTCCTCGCGATGGCGGCCTTCATCCCCGCCGAGAGGGCAAAGAGCCCCTCGATGCCGGCCCGGAAATCCCGGTAGTTCCCTCCCTCGCAGGACCCGTCCACCATGAGGAACTTCATCGCAGGAACATCCACCTCGTCGAACCTGCGCGTGCTCGCCCGGTAGAGCCGGTTAAACTCTTTTTTCAGGTCCAGCGCGTCCATCCTGCTCCTATTATGAGTTTATGGATGGGGAGAGATAAACAAGCCGGTCCCCCGGTGCCTGGTAATTCCCCCGCACCCCCGGTGCCCTGTAATTCTCCCGAATTCCAGGGGAACGGTTGCATTTCTGCGACCCCGGTGAGCCGTATTTCCACGGGCAGATCGCAGCGACCGGAATCCCGAAGGAAAAGCGACCGGCCCGGACGGGCCGTTATCAAGGGAATTTACCGGGGGTGATCCCGGTACCACGCGAAGGTCTCACGAAGGCCGTCAGCGAGGTGGACCCGGGGCCTGAAACCCATCACATCCGCCGCCCGGGAGATGTCGGCCACCGATTGTCGTCCATTGCCGGGCCCGGGCTTCCCGAAGACGGGTTCGCGGGAGAGGCTCCCGATCTCCATGATCACCCTCGCGAGCTCCCGCAGGGACACCCCCGTCCCGCTCCCGATGTTGAAGGTCCCCACGGCATCACGCTGCATGGCGAGAATGTTCGATCTCACCACGTCCCGCACCGACACGAAGTCCCGGACCTGGCTCCCGTCGCCCGGAACCGTGGGCGGCCTCCGCCGGAGGACGTCCGTGATGAACGACGGGATCACCGCACCGTCCCCTCCGCGGGGGTCCTGGCCCGGGCCGTAGACCTCGAAGTACCGGAGCGAGGCGGTCGGGAGGCCGAGGGAGAGGCGGAATACCTCGCAGTAGTACTCCCCGGCGAGCTTCGAGGCCGCGAACGGGGAGACAGGCTCGGGTGATATCCCTTCCTTCAGGGGGGAGGCCGGACTGTTCCCGTAGACCGCCGATGAGGAGGAGAAGACGAGCTTCTTCGCTCCTGCCTCGCGGGCGGCCGAGAGGACGGCAAGGGTCCCGGTGGCGTTCGCCTCGTGGACCTCCATGGGCGCCCCCAGGGAACGGTCCTCCGAAGTGAGGGCGGCAAGGTGAAAGACGCAGTCCACCCCCCGGCACGCATCCGCGAGGAGACTCCGGTGGAGAACGCTCCCGCGGAGGAACCGGGCCTTATTCCCGTCGATGAGGTCCTGGATGCGGCCGGTGTTTCCTGCGGAGAGGTCGTCGAGGATGGTCACCTCGCCGAGGTTCGCGAGCTCCCGGGCCAGGTGCGAGCCGATGAACCCTGCGCCGCCCGTCACGAG
>DATKKN010000170.1:0-2401 GCA_035542895.1 Methanomicrobiales archaeon
CGGGAACCGGAACTTGGGCACCGGCTTGTCGGCGGCGTACCCGACGGGGCAGAGCATGGTGGGGACGAGGCCGGGCGGGAGCCCCAGGATCCTGGCATATTCCTTTGGATCAAACCCGCCCATGGGGCAGGAGTCGAGACCCAGGGACTTAGCCCCGTTCAGGGCGTTCCCCAGGGCGAGGAAGACATGGTGCTGCGCCATGGCGAGCTGCTGCTCCGGTGGGCTTTTCATGAAGAAGTTTTCTGACATCTCCTTCACCATCTTCACCACGTCATCGGGGATCTTCCTCTCCTTCATTGCCTTCTCCACCCTGCCTATGAGGTCCCTGAAGTCGGTGTTTGCGCAGAAGACGAGGAGATGGGAGCAGGTCGTGATCTGCTCCTGATTCCACGTGGCAGGCTTGAGCAGCTCCTTCACCTTCGGGTCGGTCACGACCTTGATCTTCCAGGGCTGGACATTCAGCGCCGAGGGCGCGAACCGGATGAGTTCGAAGAGCTCCTTCATCTTCGCATCCGGGACCTTTCTTCCGTCGAACTTCTTCGTGGCGTAGCGTTGCATCACGATATCTTTGAACTCCATACCGTTCCTCCGGGAACTGAAAGGAGGGAGGAGCCCCGGGATATTAAAGGGTTCGTCTCTTCTCACTCGTTGAACTTCCGGTAGAGGTAGGTCCCTAAGACCTGGAACGCGACGGTGAAACCAACGAGGACGAGGATGTCAAGGAACGGGTTGATATGGCTCGCACCGGTATACCCGAACCTGATGAGGTCGCTCGTGTAGGTGAGAGGCGAGAAAAGGGCAACGGTCTGGCCCCACCCGGGGAGGGAACTGAGGGGGATGAAGACCCCGGAGAGGAAGATGAGGGGGAAGCGGATGAGGTTTAAAATCGACATTACCTCGCCTACGTTCTCGGTCGGGTACGAGGCCACGAGGGTCCCCATGGAGGAGAAGCAGAGGGAGGAGAGGAAGAGGGCAAGGGCGAGCACGAGCGGCGAGAGGATCACATTCCCGAAGAAGAGGACCCCGATGACAAGCGGGATGAGGGCGATGGCGACGCTGTAGAGGGTCCCGCTGATGCTCTCGCCGAGCACCAGGGCCTGGAGGGAGATGGGCGCCGAGATGAGCCGGTCAAAGGTCTTCATCCTCCGCTCGATGGGGATGGAGACCGGCTCGATGGAGGAGGCCGAGAAGAGAACAGTGATGGCAAGGAGGCCGGGGATGAGGGCCCCGAGCTGCGCCATCTCCGAGGATCCCCCGGCCGAGGTCGCGGAACTGCCGATGGTGCCGACGGCGAAGGCCAGGAACATGAAGAGGGGGAAGAGCATACCTGAGACGATAATATTCGGCCGGAGGTAGTAGATGATCATGTCCTTCTTCGCTATGGCCCACGCCGCCATGAGGTCGAGGGGGACCTGTTGGAGCCATGCCTTCAGCTGCATGACAACCCCCTCCCCTCCTTTTTTTCACCGGTTTCCAGGCCGGTCAGCCGGATGAAAACGTCCTCAAGGCTCGGGCCATACGTGGTGAGGGAAAGGACCCTGAGGTGCTCCCGGTCGGCATATGCAACGACGGCCGGGATGACCACCGAGGGGTCGTCGGTGAATAGCCGGATCTTGTCCCCTTCCTTCCTGATACCGTTCACGGAGGGGAGGCCGCAGAGGCTGGTCCTCAGATCCGGCGTCTGCCGGTCGAACCCCACCTCCACGGACTGGACCGACTGGATGGTCTTCTTCAGACGCTCGGGAGAGTCGATGGCCGCGATCTTCCCATGGTCGATGATGGCCACCCGGTCGCAGGTGAGGTTCGCCTCCTCGATGTTGTGGGTGGTGAGGAAGACGGTGACCCCCTCGCCGGCGAGCTCCCGGATCACCCGCCGGATGATCAGGTTGGACTGCACATCGAGGCCGGAGGTGGGTTCATCCAGGAAGAGGAGCCTCGGGTGGTTCATGAGCCCCATCGCGAGGGTGAGGCGCCTCTTCATCCCCTTGGAAAAGCCATGGGCAAGGTCATCCTTCCTTGCGAGGAGGTCGAAGGTCTCCAGGAGCTGCCTTGCCCACTCGTCCCTCCCGGCCTTCTCCACGTGGTAGAGATCGGCGGTGAAGATCAGGTTCTGCCAGGCGGTCAGGTCGTCGTACACGTTCGAGGTCTCGTGCACGATCCCCATGTGCCTTCGCGACTCGATGGTCTCGGTGATGATATCATGCCCGAAGATCCGGGCCGTGCCGCCGGTCGGCCGGGTGATCCCGGTGAGGATGCGGATGGTCGTCGTCTTCCCGGCCCCGTTCGGCCCCAGGTACCCGAAGATCTCCCCCTCGGGGATGGTGAAGGAGACGCCCCCGAGGGCCTGGATCTCGCCGTACCGCTTCGAAAGGTTCATCACCTCGACGGCAGGGCCGGGCAT
>DATKKN010000171.1:0-2424 GCA_035542895.1 Methanomicrobiales archaeon
CCATGGTCGAGGCGGCAAGGGGCATTCTCGCCGGGCGGCGGCTCCTCGGGATCAGCGGCCCCTACGGCCTCGGGCTGAAGGCGGTGCCCATGGCGGACGCCCGGGGGAGGAAGGGATATATCACGAGCGATCTCCTGCCGGTTCCCCTCCTGCAGGTTTCCTTCTGCCTGGGCAAGAGGGACCTCGCGGCTTACGAGCGGGACCGGGTCGCGTTTGACCTGTGTGCCATCGCCACCGCCGCCTGCGCCTGCGCCACAGCGGAGGATACCCTGATCTTCGAGGGTGCGCCGGGCATCCCCGGGCTCCTCTCGGCAAAGGGCTCCTCGTCGGTGAAGGTCTCCCCGTGGGAGACCGTCGGGGCAGCCGCCGATGAGGTCATCGCGGCCGTAACGGCCCTCGACGACGCGGGCTTCCATGGCCCGTACTCCATGGGCCTCGCACCCGCCCGGTACAACCTCCTGCTCCGGCGCTACCCGCAGGGCGAGGGGACCGAGCTCGACCACCTCCGCACCATCGTGACCGGCGGGATCCACAAGGCCCCGGTCATGAAGGACGGCGGGGTGCTCATCGCCTCCGGGAAGCAGTACGCCGAGATCGTGCTCGGGCAGGACATGTCCGTCGGGTTCATCGGCCCGGCCGAGGAGAACCTGGAGTTCTCCATTTCAGAGAGCCTGGTCCCCCTGATCCATACCCCGGCGGCGGTCTGCGTCCTGAAGTAAGAGAAACCGCTCTTTTTTTCATTCCGTCCCCGGCCGCAGGTGGCGTTTCCTGCCGTTCATACCACGGCTTGCGGGCCTAGAGAAGGTTCCAGGGGAAGAACAGGACGACGAAGTATATCGCCATGGCAAGGAACCCCAGGGGGACGCCCACCCTGCCCCATTCCCGGCTCGTGATCCCGAGCTTCCCTGCGGCGATGATATTCGGGATGTTCCCCGGGATGAGCATCCCTCCGGAGACGAGGAGGCCCATGAGGGCGGCTTTGATCTGGAGGATGGAGAGGTACGGCCCGATCTCGGCGGCCGTCAGGGTCGCGTTGTCGAGGACCGCCGAAACCATGTTCACCCAGTAGAGGCCGTCGGCAGGGATCCCCACCACGAACTGGATGATGAGGGGCTTGAACCCCTCGCCCAGGAGCACGAGGGCCGTGATGAAGAGGTAAACCCTCGCGGCCCGGAGGAGGATCCCCCCCGGCGTGCCCCGGTCCACCTTGCAGAAGAGTGGTTCCCCCGTTCCCTTCACCCTTCTCACCTCGAAGAAGGCCAGGATCCCGAAGGCGAGGATCCCGGGGAGGAGGTAGATGCCGAGGAGGCCGGCAAGGAAGCCGAAGCCGGCATGGTAGGGTGGGCCGGAGAGCTTCGAGACCGCGATGGTCGAAAGGGGCTCCCCGAGGGGAGTGAGGGCGGCCCCGAGGCCGATGGCAAAGCAGGCGAGAACGGCGAGCCGGGTCTTGGGCTCCTTTGCGAGGGGGAGGGCGCAGAGGAACTCGATGAGGAGGATGGCCGCGATGATGGCCGAGATGACGCTCGAAAGGAGCGCGAGGGCAACGACGAGCAGGAAGGCGAGGGGACCAATCGGGATGGTATCCACCGCCCTCTGGATCCCCTGCTCCAGCGGGCGGTAGCCCAGGTAGATGAGAAACCCCACGACGAGAACGATCTGGACGATGCCGACCGGGATCCCGAGGATGCTCACGACGAAAACAGGCATGGTGAGGGCCTCCCGGACGATCCCCCACGACCAGCCGGTGGGGACACCCTCGATGGAGGCAAAGCCCGCGATGGTGACAGCCGCGATCCCGCAGGCCAAGAGGAAGGCCTCCAGGTTTTCCTCGATCCGGCGGACCAGGAACGGGCCGGCGAGGACGATGGCGAGGATGGCCACGAGGCCCGCCGTCACGAGGATGTCAGCCATGTCCCTTCACCTCTCTGTTTGCCCCCCCGTATCAAAAAGGGAGCGATCGGTTCCCCGTTTCGTTTGCGCAGGGGACCGAATCTTTTTATCGGCCCCTTCCCCATGCTAACAGGTGCGAGCAGGCGCTGCGGGAGACAGGTCGCCGTGAAGAAGGTCGCCGTCATCGACTACGGGCTCGGGAATCTGAGGAGCGTGATGCGGGGCCTCGAGAAGGCCGGGGCAGGAGTTTCCATCACCTCCGACGCGAGGGAGATCGAAGCCGCGGACGGGATCGTCCTCCCCGGGGTAGGGGCCTTCCGGGATGGGATGGAGATGCTCGGCGATCTCCGGACCACCGTGACCACCCTCGCCGGCAAGGTCCCCCTCCTCGGCATCTGCCTGGGGATGCAGATGCTTGCCGACTGGAGCGATGAGCACGGCCGCCACCAGGGGCTCGGACTCGTCCCCGGCGGTGTCCGGCGATTCCCCGCCCGGCCCGGCTTCAAGGTCCCCCACATGGGATGGAATACCATC
>DATKKN010000172.1:0-7005 GCA_035542895.1 Methanomicrobiales archaeon
TTGACCGCGGCAAGGGCATCGACGCGCCCCCATCCGTAGTACTGGTCCCAGCCCTGGGTTCCCAGGTCCCTGGCCGTTGTGTAGAGGATGCTCTTGATGGTTGAATCCGGGAGTCCGGAGTTCTTCGAGAGCATCAGGGCAACGGTCCCCGCGACATGGGGGGTTGCCATGGATGTGCCGGACCAGGATGCATAGCTCCCGCCTGGCAATGTCGAGTAAATGCTCACCCCCGGCGCCATGACCTTCAGCGCCGCCCCCATCCCGGAGAAGGAGGATGCGCGGACGTCTCCGCTGTCAACCGCCCCCACCGAGATGGCCCCGGATGCGCATCCGGGCGAGGAGACGGTCTTTTTGTCATTCCCGGCCGCGACGACAACGGTTACACCTGCCTGCACGGCTGCGTTGACCTGGCTTGCAAGGTAGTCAGTGTCACAGTTGGGACCGGTGGTCCCTCCGCCGCCCAGGCTCATGCTGATGACCCGGCCGGTTTCTGTCTGGTGATGTACCACGTAATCGATGGCGGTGGCAATATCGGTCACATAACAGCTTCCCGAAGCGTCGCAGACCTTCCCCATCCAGACCTTTGCATCCGGCGCAACGCCTTTGGCATTGGCGTTCGGATTCCCATTTGCGGTGATGATGCCGGAGACATGAGTTCCGTGGCCGGCGTCATCATAATAGGAGGGCGTGTAGGACACAAAGCTCTTCCCACCAGCGATACTGTCCACAAGTTCTGGATGATCCCAGGCAACGCCCGTGTCAAGAACCGCCACGGTGACACCGTTCCCGGTATAACCGAGAGCCCACACACCATTAGCGTTTATCTGCCGGTCTGCTGCGAGGTCCATGATGTGGAGGACCTGGTCCTCCTCCACATTGGCAAGCTGCTTTTCGATGCCGGGTGGACAGGCGATGGCAGTGGCATCGTGGAGCCTGTGGACGATGCTGCATCCCTTCGCCTGGAAGTCCGAGAGATCCTTCTCACCGGTGGTATGAGCGATCCAGCGCCCGAAGTTCCCCCTCCCTGTCCATGCCGCATCATTCTTATGATCTACGACCGCCTGGGCCGCAGAGGCCGCAAGGAGAAACAGCAACAGCAGTACAAGTATCTTCGTTATTTTCATCCCCTTATCTCCCCGATCAGCACGCATCCGCTGATCGAGGGAGGGTCTCTGCTTCTGATATATAAACATTCTGATTAACCCGGGAGGATGGGGGAAAGCGATGCCCTGTTCGATCCGGGCAGAAAAGCCGGAGCGGTCCCGGTTGATGACCGGATGAACCCCTCATTTCTTGTGAATACCCCATATCGTTAAATAATTTCTCTGGTCAGCGTGGGGTGGTGAGTCTGATGGACAAGTTCGAGATGGCCATGCAGAACATGGCGAAGGTCTCCCCCCAGGAGGGGATGAAGATGCTCCAGGCCCTGAAGGGACAGTGCGGCTGCGGCCAGTGCCCGACATATACCGCCGCCGCGAGGTCCGCCGGGGAGTCGTTCTTCTGCGGGACCGGGAAGAGCTTCGGGCACATCACCACCGAGGTGAACTGCATGTGCGGGAAATGCCCGGTCAAGGCCGAGCTGGGGCTCAAGTACGGCTTTTTCTGCATGAGGGGATCGGAGAGGGCCCTCAGGTACGACCAGAGCCTCGCGAAGAAGTGAGGGGCATCCCCGGCGGCGGTCGCCCGGATCGGGGGGCACTGGCGGCGCCGTTCCACGCTTTTCCCCGCGGAGCCCGCGGGTGCTTCCGGCTGGTGAATCGCCGGCAAGAAAAAACTATATAGTCATTTCCTCCATCTTTAAGTGCAGTTTTCGAGACTGCACAGGCAACACAATGGAAGACAGAAGAATGAGAGGCCCGAGAAGCTTTGGGCCCAGGGAAATGACAAAAACCATCTGTTCGGACTGTGGAAAAGAGTGCGAGGTCCCCTTCAAGCCAACCGAGGGAAGGCCCGTCTACTGTCGTGAGTGCCTTCCGAAGCACCGGAAGCCCCGATTCTAAACCCAGGAATCTTCTCATCTTTCCTTTTTGGGAGCCGGTGATCTTCACGGGGGACCGGAGGTTCCGGATCCCCGGGCAGCGAATCCCGCCTCAGGCAGATCCCTCCTGCAGGCTCCCTCGGATCGGGCGCCAGCGGCAATTTCGGCGCAGCCCGCGAAGGCATTTATACGTTGACCCCTAACCGGTGAACATCCATGATCCCCGGGATCCTCGATTTTATCCTCCATATCGATACCCACCTCGGACCCCTCGTCCTCGCCTACGGGCCCTGGATCTACGTCATCCTCTTTGCGATCATCTTTCTCGAGACCGGGCTCGTCTTCATGCCCTTCCTCCCCGGCGACTCCCTCCTCTTTGTCGCGGGCACCCTCGCCGCGTCGGGGATGCTCGACATCCTCACCCTCCTCATCCTCCTCTCGGTCGCTGCCATCGCCGGCGACTCACTGAACTACTGGATCGGGAAGTCCTGCGGCCTCGAGAGGCTCCAGTGCCGGTTCCCCCGGCTCGTGAAAAAAGAGTACTTCGACATGACGGGCCGGTACTTCGCGAAGTATGGCGGCTGGACCATCATCATCGCCCGGTTCGTCCCGTACATCCGGAGCATCGCCCCCTTCATGGCCGGGGTCGGCCGCATGAGCTACCCGAAATTCCTCACCTATAATGTCATGGGGGGGATCTCCTGGGTGTTCTCCTTCACCCTCGCGGGGTACTTCTTCGGCGGTCTCCCGGTGGTGCAGGAGCATTTCAACCTCGTGGTCTGGGCCATCATCATCATCTCCCTCATCGCGGTCGCCTCCATCCTCCTGGGCGTTATCCGGTTCGCGACCTCGGAGGACCAGTGCCCGCCCGGAGAGACATCCAAGGAATAGGCAGGGAAAGGGAGCCAGGCCGCACGGGACCTTCGGTAACGTGGCGAGAGCCCTGAAAAAGGAATGTGGCAGGCCGGGCTCCCGCCCGGCCCGGTAAGATGTTACCGGCAACCCTTCTGGATCATCCCGAGGACGGCATCCCGCCGTGCCCGGATCTCCGGGTCGTCCGAGAACCGGATCGCCTGGTCGAAGCAGTCGAAGGCGTCGCGGTACCGCTCGAGCGCCTCGAAGGAAACCCCTTTGCCGTACCATGCCCGGGCGTCCTGCGGGTCGAGCTTCAGGACCTTCTCGAAGCAGGAGAGGGCCTGCTCGTGCCTGCCGAGCCGGGCCAGGCAGGCGCCCTTCCCGAACCAGCCCCTGCCGAGCGACGGCGCGAGCCGGAGGGCATAGTCAAAGAACTCCATGGCCGCGAGATCCTCGCCGAGCCGGGAGAGGGCGATGCCCCTCCCGAGCCAGCCGAGGGGCTCCTTCGGCTCAGTACCGAGGCCCCGGGCAAAGGTATCGAGGGCCTCCCGGGGCTTCTGCATCATGAGGAGGTCGAAGCCCTTCCTGACCCACGGGGACTCCCTTCCCCTGAGGAGGTTCGTCATGGTATCATCCCGTTTTTTCCCGTTTCCTGAGGAAGGGTGCACCGGGGTCGGTGAAATATTTTCTCCCCGTCCGGGCACGATACGGGCCCGGATTCCGGGCGTGGGCCCTATCGTCCATAGGAAGGCTCATCAGGGAATGCGACAGGGGATGGTTCAGGTGGACCCATGTCCCGCGCGATACATTTTGAGATCCCGTCACGGGATCCGGAACGTCTCGCTGCCTTCTACCGCGGCTCTTCGGAGGGGAGATCACGAACTGGGGAGGCCCGGTCGAGTACTGGCTCGTGAACACCGGCCCGGACAGCGAGCCGGGCATCCACGGGGCCATCGCCCGGAGAGACCCCCGGGAGGGAACCCGGAACACGGTGAGCGTGAAAAACGTCGATGAGGCCCTCAGGAAGATAGGGGGGACCGGCGGGAAGGCCCTCTCGCCGAAGATGCCCATCCCCGGGATCGGGTACACCGCCCTCTGCCAGGACCCCGAGGGGAACGTCTTCGGGATCCTGGAGCCGGACCCGTCGGCGAAGTTCGCACCCGGCGCCGTTGAACAGTGATGAGGATCAGATCAGGGCAGCGATTGCCCCGCGACCCGGTCCAGAGGGGCCCCTACCCCCCGGGACAATCCCGGCTCCTTCGGACCCGGGATTCCTTCGGACCGGGGTTCCTACGGGATCCGGCGACCCGGTCCAGGGTGAAGGCCACCTCGTCCCAGGCCTTCTCCAGGAGGTGGGCATAGTAGCCGCGATCGAACCCCGCCGCCCCCCCGTCCCCATCCACCTCCACGAGCCAGCGGTCGGCGTCGGTCACCACGTAGCCGATCTCCATGCCCGGGGCGAGGGGCGCCCCCATGGCCTGGAGCGCGGCGACCGCCGAGGCCTCCGGCGACCTCCGGCTGTACGAGAGCCGGCTCACCCGTCGCCGGATGACCATCTCCTTCGGGTCGGCCCCGGCGAGCCCGTCGGCGTACCGCAGGTGGATCGCCCGGATCGCGGGGTCGAGCCTGCGGAGCCCCGCAAGGTCCTCTGCCCCCGCCATCGCCCCGAGCATCTCCTCCTGCATCCGCCGGATGTAGGCGGGGGTGTCGCCCCGGCGGGCCGCGACCCCGCGCACCTTCATCTCCCCGCCCGCCATCCGCCCGTAGTACCGGTTGTAGGCGCCGTTCCCGTCGGCCAGGGGGAGAAAGGTGATCCAGCGGTAGGTGTCGAGCTCGGAGGGGATGCCGATCGTCTCCTCCACCCGCTCCCTGAACTCGCCGATCCGCTCCCCCCGGACCCAGACGCAGTCCACCATCCCGTGGATGACGGAGAGGCCCATCCCCTCGGCGATCTCCTTCGTGGCGAGGAGGATGTCCCGGGAGCGGGAGGTGATCCCCTCGTGGACCTCGATCCGGCCGAACTTGGCGTTTTTGTAGCCCGTGTACCCGAAGCAGGTGACGAGCATCCACTTGAGGACCGAGTCCACCCCCGCGTAGGCGGGCGAGGCCTTCTTCAGCTGCTTCGACCTAATCCGCATGGAAAGGAGGGGCGCGAGCACCGCGGCGAGGAACCCCTCCTGTCCCCTGCCGTCGGGCACCTCCGGCGAGAGGTTGTACTTCACGATGATGGCCGGGTAGAGGGAGGTGAAGTCGAGCTCGTGGACCTCCGGGTACACCCCGGGGACCGGCTGGAAGATCATCCCCCCCTTGTCGTACGCCGCGAGCTCCGAGGAGCCCCTCGCGACCTCGGGGTCCCGCTTCCGGAAGGGGACCGCGATCCCCCGCCTGAGCGCCTCGTACACCTCGTACGATGAGATCAGGGTCCCCGGTGTGAACCGGGCGGTGAGGTTCGGGGGGAGGCCCGAGAGCCGGGAGGCCATGAGCACGCCGGGGAGGCCCCCCTCCCGGAAGACGAAGGACCGGTCGGTGTCGATGACCACCCTCCCCTCGGGGATGAGGGCGGGGTCCTTGTGGTACACGCGCCCGTAGCTCCAGTAGGACTTCCCTGCGAGGGACCGGAACCGGCTGCTCCGGCTCAGGGTCTGTTCGACGCCCAGCTCCCGCGCCCGGCCCATGATCCGGCCGGTCCAGATGTCGGCGCAGGGCATCTGGATCACGTCGGGGTCGAGGTCCCCGACCAGGGAGAAGAAGTCCTCGAGGAGGACCCGCTCCGGCCCCTCGAGCAGCTCCCTCCTCCCGTCGGCACGCATTTCGATGGGCGGAAGGGGCCCGCCCCGGTAGGGGTTCCCGAGGACCTCCATCTCCGCCGCCCGGAGCGGCACGGGGAAGTCGAGGGCGAACCGGGACTCGCCGGGGTAGCTGCAGGGAACGAGGCCCGCCTCGGCCATGGCCCGCTGGTCGAGCCTGATGTCCACGTTGTAGAGGTCGGCGGCGCAACGGGTCTGCGCCTCGATCCGCTCCGCGACCTCCCGCCCGGCCGCGACCCGGTAGCCGTCGAGGGGGCCGTAGACCGTGGAGAACCGGCACTCGTCGACCGGGTACCGTTCCGCGAGGCCCTCGAGGAGGTCGCGGTGTTCGTGGGGCTCGGGGAGGTGGAGGAGGAAGGAGGGAACGGCGGGGAGCTCCCGTTTCCCCTCCCCCCGGCACCCCCAGACGACGGCCCGGCCCCGGGACGAGGAGTCAAGGATCCACATCGCCGTCGCCGTCCGCGTCCAGCTCCTTCAGGATCTCGATGAACACCGAGAAGACGGCGGCCTCGAGGGGGTCGTCGAATGCGGCGAAGCCCTCGCTCGCGTGCCGCTTCGCCATCTCCGCGAGCCGCTCGGCACGGGCCTGGTCCTCGGCCCTGAGGGCCCGCCGGGCCCGGAGCCAGCGCCCGGCGAGATCCTTCACCCCCATCCTCACGCTTTCGAAGGAGCGGCCCATCCGAACACCTCCAGGGTGGTCTGGTCCCCTCCCGGCGGAAGAGGGCGGCCGGTCCGGGCCGGCCGCGGCCCCCGTTCCCCGGCCTCAAGGCAGAAGACCCGGTCGGCCCGCCGTGCGAGGATCTTGAGAGTCGGGTCCTGGCGGGGGGCGTAGAGGACCACGAGCGCCGTCCGGGCAGCCCCGGCGAGGGCCGCGGCGACTTCGGGGAGGAGCCCCGGGTCCCACGGGGAGCCGGGGTCGTCCAGGGGGGAGGAGGCGTAAAGCGGCTCCTCCTGTCCGGGGGGGGAGGGGCCCCTCCGGACTCGGGAAGGGGCCCCTCTGGACCGAGGGCCCGCGTCTTCGTAGAGGGAGGGGTCGTGCTCGACGAAGATGACGGTGTGGTGTGCCTCCCGCAGGATGGTGAGCAGCTGGAAGAGGGTGAAGGCCCGCCTCACCTCGAAGTGGGTCGACCGGCGCTTTATCCCCGTGAGGAGCCGGGAGTAGTTCCCGCAGACGTAGAGGAACAGGAACCGGGAGAGGGCCGGCGTCCCGTTCAGCCCCCGGAGCACGAGCTCCTCCGGTGCCGTCACGACCGAGAAGGTGCCGCTCTCGAGGGTAACCGACGGGTGCAGCTCGAACTCCATGGAGATGAGTGATGGGAAAGTGCCATCATAAAGCTCGGGAGCGGGAGGGGCGAAAGTGGCCGG
>DATKKN010000173.1:0-25615 GCA_035542895.1 Methanomicrobiales archaeon
ACGCTCCCGATGAAGGCCTGGAAGAACCCGGACTGCCAGACGCTCTCCATGAGGATGAACATCGCCGCGAAGAAGACCAGGGTCTCCCAGTCGACCTTTTTCACGATCTCGACCCTCCTCGCCGAGAGGGCGAGGACGGGAAGGGCAGAGAGGAGTGCGATGGCCGGGAGTGAGACCGGGGTGTCAAGGCCGAAGAAGAAACCGGCGACCTTCACCAGGATGAGGGCGACGAGGACCCCGAGGGAAGCCCGGGAGAGGAGGGCGAGCCGTTCGTCCTTCACCGGCTCCCCGGCGAACTCAAGCGTCTTCCCCCAGTCCTCACCCCGGAAAGCGAACCTGAGAAAGACGTAGACGAGGACCAGGGAGAGGGCCGTGGGGATGGCCAGATAGCGGGCAAAGGTGATGAACGGGTCCCCGACCGGGCCGTTCACGGCGACGAGCAGGTTCTGGGGGTTCCCGATGGGGCTCATCACGCTCCCGGTGGTGACCGAGAAGGCGAGGGCGAGGAGGAGGAGCTTCGGGGAAACCCGGTTCGCCCGGGCAAGATAGAGGCAGAGGGGCGTCCCGATGATGGCGAGGGTGTCGTTCATGAGGACCGCCGAGAGGATGCCGAAGGAGAGGACGAGGACGAGGAGGAGCTGGTCCGGGTTCGCCGCCCGGCGGGTAATCCGGCCGGCGAGGCGGAGGAGCTCGCCGCTCTCGGAGAGGGCGACCCCGACGACAAACATCCCGAAAAGGAAGACCATGACGTCAAGGTTGATGGCCCGGGCCGCCGCCGAAGGGGAGATCTGGCCGGTGACAAGGACAGCCACCGCTCCGATAAGCATGATCTGCCATATCCTGAGGGTAAACCGCCCGATCCGGCGGACGGCGATCCCGAGGAAGACGAGAACGAGGACGATGACCGGGATGGCGGGGACCGGGACCATGGGGATCTTCAGGGCCGGCCGGGAGCGGTTTTCTCCCGCACCCGGTCCCCTTCGTCCCCGACCAGGTGCCCGATGATCTTCCTGTAGAGCCCCGGTGACTGCTCGTCCTCCCCTCCCTCGAGGGAGGGGTTGTCGTTCACCTCGATGACGTAGGGGGTGCCCTCCACGTCCTTGATGTCGACCCCGTAGAGCCCTTCCCCGACAGCCCGGGCCGCCTTTACCGCGGCGTCGAGGATGGGGCCGGGGACCTGTTCGAGGGGATGCCCCTTCACCGCGCAGTAGACCACGTGCCCGTTCACCGTGGCCTGGATTTTGAAGGTCTCCTGGGGGATGATATACCGGCACGCATAGAGGGGCTCGCCGGCAAGGACCCCGACCCGCCAGTCGAAGTCGCTCTCAACGAACTTCTGGGCGACGATCCAGTCCGAGAGCTTGATGAACCGCTTCGCGGTTTTCAGGAAACCGGGCACGTCCTGCACCTTCTCCACCCGGAGGGAGAAGGAGGTGGAGGGCTCTTTAAGGATGAGGGGCGAGCCGAGTTCCCTGAAGAGGGCCCTCGCCCTCCGCTCGGTGAGCTCGCCCTTCCGGACAAAGACCGTCTCCGGTATCCGCACCCCCGCCTGCATCAGGTGGAGGTACATGTTCACCTTGTCCGAGCAGACCTGGATGGATGCCGGGTCGTCGATGACCGGGATGCCCCTGAGCTCGGCCATCTTCGCGGCCACGAAGCTGATGTTCAGCGGGTCGGTCCGGCTCCGGATGAACAGGCCGTCGACCTTCCCGATCTTCGCGATCTCCACGGGGAAGATGAAGTAGACCGTGTGCCCCATCTCCTCCGCCGCATCCCTGAGCCGGATCAGGGCGGTGAGCTGCTCGGAGTTCCCGAGGGTCTGCCGGTCGACGAATACTCCGAGCCTGCTCACCGGCACTCCCCCGTGAGGATCTCCTCGAGGATCCGCTTCTCGTCCCTGGAGAGCTGGGAGTACCAGACCGGCGTCACGGAGGAGAGCCGGTATCCCCCGTTATATACCGAGACGATCTCCATGAGGGGGATCCGGAAGATGCGGTAGACCCTCGCGGCGAGATCGGCGAGGGGCTCCGGGGCGTCCGCCGTCCGGCCGAAGATGGCCGCGCAGGGGACGATCTCCGCGCCCTCCGGGATGGGCTGGTAGCAGAAGGGGTACTTCCCGTTCCCGGTGACGTACTTGATGACGTTGTCGGCGGTCTCGGGGTTCTGTACAATGCTGTACTCCGAGGGGTCCGCGAAGTACGAGATACCGTAGATGATGGAGGGGAGGGGTACCCGGTCGTCGGAGATCCCCCAGTCGCAGACCGGGAGGCCCGCTTTCCCTGCCCGGGCAAGGCATACGGGGACTACGTACGCCTCCAGGAGGTCCTTTGTAGAGGGAACGGTCTCCCGCCCCTCCATCTCAAGAGTGAGGATCCGGTAGTAGGCCCCGGTCTTGTACGAGTAGTCCTCGGCGATGAGGTAGGTCGCGCCCCCCCGCACCTTTTCGTGGATCAGGTCACGACGCAGGAGCCTGCCCCCTCCTCCCCTCCCGATCGCCTTCGATTTCCCCTTCATCGGGGATCCCTTCCTGCCGCAGCAGGGGTGGCCGTATGAGCCTCGCCCGGGATGAATCGGGAAAATCGCCACTGCGGGTACAGGTGAACGGGAAGAAGAGCTGAAATACCGGTCACACCCTCATGGTGTCCATGATGTAGTATTTTCATCCCGTTATTTGATTCTATCGAGCAGGAGAGGGGACCCCGGCCGACCGTCTATGTCCTGGCCGCAGGCGGGTGGCCGGGGCCGGGGGGGCTGCCCCGGTTACTGGATATCGATCCGCTCACCGGTGACCATGTAGTGGACCTTCTCGGCAATCTTGCAGGCATGGTCCCCTGTTCTTTCAAGGTACCGGGCGATGAGGATGTAATTGGTGCAGATGGGGATCTTCCTTGGATCGTCTGTCATGGCCGAGATGCACCCGTTCATGGTGGAAAGGAACAGGGAGTCGACCTCGTCGTCACGTTTTCCCATGCTCGCGATGGGGGCGATGCTGTCGGTGGCATACCCTTTGAGGCCCTCGTCGACCATCGTGCAGACGATCTTCGTCATCCGGGGGATGTTGAAGAACCCGCGGACCGTCGGCATGCCCTCGCTCTTCTCAACCACCACGGCGATGTCCTTCCCGTAGACCCCGATACGGGTGAGGTAGGTGATCATCTTCAGGGTTGAAGCGATGGTCCTCATGTCCTGTGCCATGGGCTGGTAGAGAGTGATGAGGCGGAGTGCCTCGTCCTCGATGGACTCATCCCATTGCTTCAGGCTCGCTCTCCGGTTCTCTACCCATGCCGCCAGGTTCAGATCCTGGTTCGTCAGGGCGCGAACGGACATCTGGAGCATCGTCTTCGCGAGGGCACCCATCTCGAGGGTATGCTCCTTCATCATTTCGAGTTCAGTGTGGAACTTTTCGACCAAGCGATCACTCACCCGAACCGGCCCGTGACATAGTTGGCCGTGAGCTCCTCCCGGGGTTTTTCAAAGATCTGTGTTGTCTCTCCAAACTCAATGAGCTTTCCCAGGTACATGAACCCGGTGAAATCCGAGACCCGCGCGGCCTGCTGCATGTTGTGGGTGACGATGACCACCGTGTAATCACGCTTGAGGACCCCGATCAGGTTCTCGATCTTCGCCGTGGCGATGGGATCGAGTGCCGAGCAGGGCTCGTCCATGAGGATGATCTCGGGCTCGACCGCGAGGCACCGGGCGATGCAGAGCCGCTGCTGCTGGCCGCCTGAGAGGCCCATCGCCGGCTCGTGGAGCCGGTCCTTCACCTCATCCCAGAGGGCAGCATGGTGAAGGCTCCTCTCGACGATCCTGTCCAGCTCTTTCTTGTCATGGACCCCGTGAATCCTCGGGCCGTAGGCCACGTTCTCGTAGATGGACTTGGGAAAGGGGTTCGGCTTCTGGAAGACCATCCCGATCTTCTTCCGGATGGCGACGACGTCGGTTCCCGGGCGGTTGATATCCTCGTCGTCGATGAGCAGCTTCCCCTCGACCCTGCAGTTATCGATGAGGTCGTTCATTCGGTTGAAGGTCCGGATGAGGGTGGACTTGCCGCATCCGGACGGGCCGATAAGGGCCGTCACCATGTTCCTCTTCACCTTCATGGTGATGTCCACGAGGGCCTGCTTCTCTGCGTACCAGAGATTCAGGTTCTCGGTTTTAATAATGGATCCATCCGTTTCCATGGTGTGTTACCACCTCACGCTCTTCTGGTAATGGTTCCTCAACCAGATCGCGACACTGTAGATCCCGATGACCGCAGCAAGGAGGACAAGCGCGGTCCCGTACTGGTTCGTCCTCGCCCCCGGCACGTTCGTGGCGAGCACGAAGAGGTGATAGGGGAGGGCCATGACCGGGTCAAAGAAGGACCCCGGGAGGAACCGCTGGGAGAAAACCACCGCGGTGAACATGATGGGCGCGGTCTCCCCGGCGGCGCGGCCCACGGCGAGGATCGCGCCCGTGAGCATACCGGGGATGGCCGGGGGGAGGACCACCCTGCTCACCGTCTGCCACTTCGTGGCGCCGAGGGCGAGACTTCCCTCCCGGAGCCCGTTGGGGACGCACTTCAGGGCCTCCTCCGTGGTCCGGATGATGGTCGGGAGGACCATGAGCCCGAGGGTGACCTGCCCGGCGAGGAGGGAGACCCCGAATTTCAGGTACAGGACGAGGAAGGCGAACCCGAAGAGGCCGAAGACGATGGAAGGGGTCCCGTTCAGGAGGTCAACACCGGTCCGTATGAGCTTGACGAGCCGCCCCTCCCGGGTATACTCCACCAGGTAGATGGCCGCGGCGATACCGACGGGTAGCGAGATCCCGATGGCCCCTGCTACCAGGTAGAGCGTCCCCACGATGGCAGGGAAGATCCCCCCGGCCCTTCCCAGGTCCCGGGGCGAACTGGTCAGGAACTCCCAGGACATGGCAGGGATGCCGTTTGCGATGATATTCCAGAGGATGATCCCGAGGATGAGGACGACAACGACGGCGGCGGCGGCAAGGAGGATCGTCGCGAGCCTCTCGGCGAACCGGGCCGAGATCCTATTGTGGAGAAGGAGGAAGGCCGCTGCAGGGACGAGGATCCCGAGTGCCGCGAGAGGACCAGCCGCGAGGTAGATACCGGAGAGGACGAGAAATCCCAGGATCGCGAGGGCCGGGAGGCGGAGCGCCGGGGCGGCATCCCCCATCGCACCGGAGAACCTCTGGCGGAGAGGGACCTTCCCGTTCACCGGGCAGGCCGCGACCCGGACCGGTCCGCTCCGGATCTTCCCGATGACCGCCGTTGCAACGAGATTTATGATGAGGGTGATGATGAGGAGGAGAAAGGCGACCCCGAAGAGGCTGTGGTAATGGTCGCTCCCGAAGGCAACCTCCCCCATCTCGATCCCCAGGGTCCCGGTGAGGGTCCTGATGGGGGAGAAGACGTTCCAGAGGGGGCTCGGGATGATGGCCGCGTTTCCCGTGACCATGAGCACCGCCATGGTCTCCCCGATGGCCCGGCCGAGGCCGAGGATGATCGCCGCGGTGATACCGGACAAGGCCGAGGGAACCACCACCCTGCTGATGGTCTGCCACCGCGTGGCCCCGAGGGCAAGGCTCCCCTCCCGGAATTCCCGGGGTACCGCCTTGATGGCATCCTCGGAGACGGAGGTGATGGTGGGGAGGGCCATGACGGCGAGGAGGATGGAGCCGGCGAGCCAGGTGAGGCCCGAGGAAAGGTCGAAGGTAACCCGGAGAAACTCGGTGAGGAGGACCAGGCCGAAGAACCCGTACACAACGGAGGGAATACCTGCCAGGAGCTCGATGGCGGGCTTCAGGACCGCCCTCACCCGCATCGGGGCGATCTCCGAGATGAAGATGGCGCAGCAGAGGGAGAGGGGGATGGCGATGACCATGGCGCCAAGGGTAACGAGAAGGGTGCCCGCTATGAGGGGGAAGGTCCCGTAGGCAGGCACGGCACCCGTGGGATCCCATTCCATGCCCGCGATGAAGTTCCACACGCCGGCGATCCCGAAAATGGGGAAGGCCTCGTAGAAGAGGTACACGAGGATGAAGAGGACCGAGAAGATGGCCGTGAGGGAGGTGATGAGGAGGATTCCGTGGATGATCTCCTCCTTCCCGTACCCGGTGCCGGCTGCCATCAGCCTCAGCCCCCCGGGTATGGGCAGGCCGGTGCGGGTTTCCGGGCCGGATGGGATATCGGGTTCAGGCCGGGGGAGGGGATTCGGGAATCGCTCCATGAAGGACACTCTGCGGTTCATCCCCTGACCCCATCACTCTTTCGAAAAGAGAGGGGGGTTAGGACTGGAGGGGCACGAAGCCCTGTTCCTCGACGATCTTCTGCCCGTCAGGGGAGAGGATGAAGTCGATGTAATTCTTTGCGAGACCCGTCGGCTGGCCCGTCGTGATCATGTAGAGGGGCCGTGAGATCGGGTATTGGTGGGCGAGGACGGTGGCGATGCTCGGGGTGACCGGCTGGCCCTTCGAGTAGATCGCCACGGCTTTCACCGTCTTGTCGACAAACCCGAGGCCCACGTAACCGACCGCGCCCGGTGTCTGGGCAACCGTCTGCTTGACCGCGCCATTGGAGTTCATCTCCCGCATGTCGGACCGGTACTTCTCGTTCTTCATAACGGCCTCGGAGAAGTATACCCTCGTGCCCGACGCAGCATCTCGGCCGATGGTCACCGGGTAGGTCAGGGTCCCGCCGACCGAGTTCCAGCCCTGGTAGGTACCGTTGTAGAGGCCCCTGACCTGGTCAAGGGTCATAGCAGATACCGGGTTTGACGGGTGCACGATGACAACGACCGCATCGGTCGCGACATCGGTGGGTACAAGGCCCGGATACTTCGTCTTCTCTGCGTCGGTGATCTCCCGGGAGGACATGCCGATGTCGCAGGTTTTCTCCCCGATGCACTGCACTCCTACGCCAGAGCCTCCTCCAGAGACCTGGACGTCAGCCACCAGGTTCTTCGCATTGTAGGCATCTGCCGCGGCCTGCGCGATCGGGAGGAGAGTGGTCGAACCGGTGACCCTCAGCTTCCCTGCGATCTGCTGGAAGGCGAAAGTCCCTGCGGGCGTGGGTTGCGCGGTCGTCATGACCGGCGTCGAAGGCGCGGTCGTGGCGACCGGGGTCGCCGCGGCCGTCGTTGCGGGCGGTACCGTGGGAGGCGCCGTGGGCACAGGGGTGGTCTGGGGGGCACTGCCACCGGTGCATCCGGCAGCGATTATGGCCAGGACGAGACATCCGGCCATAAGAAAGGTGAAGATACCAAGTTTCTTCAAAGATCCGTCACCGTTATATTACTCGGGGCAGGGATTATAAAGCAACGACCGAAGTAAACTCTATATCTATATATATACCCAATAGATAATTGAAGAAGAGGAGGAACCATGGAGATCCGGAAGGTCCAGGTCACCGGCGGGGCGTCCTATATCATCTCACTCCCCAAGGAGTGGGCGAAGTCCATGAAGATCAAGAAGAACGATCCCCTCGGGGTCCTCGTCCAGCCTGACGGCACCCTCCTCATCACCCCGAAGATCTCGGGCGAGGGGGTCCAGCGGGAATGGGTCTTCGAGGTGAACCGGGAGATGGAGCCGGTCTACCTCTTCCGGCTCCTCATCGCCACCTATATCGCGGGCTTCTCCGTGATCCGGCTCAGGGCGCAGGAACGGCTGCCGCCATTCGTCCGGTCCGTCGTTCGGGACTTTACCCAGATGACCATCGGCCAGGAGGTGGCGGAGGAGTCCGAGACCTCCATCACGGTCAAGGACCTCCTGAACCCGCGGGAGATGCCCATCGACCGGACGCTGAACCGGATGGCCATAATCGCCCGGTCCATGCACCAGGATGCCCTGTCAGCCCTTTTTTCCGGGAATAAGGAGCTTGCCGCGGACGTGATAGAGAGGGATAAAGACGTGGACCGGCTCCACTGGCTCGTAGACCGGCAGTATAACCTGATCCTTTCCGACCCCAACCTCGCCCGTTCCATGAAGATCAACCAGCAGACCGCCTCGAGCTACTACATCCTCTCCCGGCTCATCGAGCGTATCGGCGATCATGCAGTGAGGATCGCGGAGAACGCGGGAAAGCTCGCGGATAAAAGGCTCGAGCCCGCCGAGAAGGCCTCCCTCAAGGAATCCATGGAGATGGCCCTCGGGCTCTTCTCCCGGGGGATCGAGGCCTTCTCGGCGAGCGATCCCTTCTCATCCGAGAAGGTCATCAGGGATACCGCCCCCCTCGAGGCGAAGTGCGCCGAGATGGACGCAATGGCCCAGCACCACAAGGGGGAGGTGGCGAATGCCCTGGGTGCCATCATCGGTTCCATACGCAGGATAGGGGAGTACACCGAAGATATCTGCGAGAATACCATCAACCACCTGGTCGCCGAGGGAAACCCGGTCCAGGGTCATGCGTCAAAGGCCCGGTGAAAAACAGGGTTCTTTGTCGATCCTCTCCCTCAATCGGCCGCGGAGGGCAGACGCGGTGCTGCCACTTCCAGGCGTTTTCGCATCCTGCCCGGCCGATGCCGCCTTGAGCACCTGAAGATCCACCAGCTGCGCGACCGGTGCCCCGTCCTCTGTGTATCCCGGGTCTTCACGCACATAACCGCACCTCCCGTGCAAACCTGCTTCAGGGGTCCTGGACCCGCTCCTTCTGCCAGGCCCACCCCGCGAGCCTTCCGTCCTCGGTGCAACGGACCAGCTTGAAGGTGAACTTCGCGTCCGCCCTGGGGAGATCGATGATATCCCTGACAAAGGCTTTCAGATCCTCGACCAGATGGAGGTCCCTCGTCTTCACCGTGAAACGCCAGCTGCCCAGCTTGAAGGTCGGGTACGCACCTGGTTCCCCCGCCGGGTCGGATTCAACCGGGGAAGGATCCTCGTTCCCCTCGCCATTCAACCAGGGCAGGAGGGACGGGGTTCCGGTGTCCCGCCGCCTCGGCCTGGGGTCAACCACCATCCTCCCGAGCACCACCACACTGCACCCGTCCGAGTTCTCCGTGTTCCTCACCATGAGAGAGAGGTATCCCACAAAGTATATAAAGTATCGCTTTATATCTATCTATCTATATATTTATACCACATGATTCTATATATTTACCCGCCCCCGTGCCCCCGGGGATGTTTGGCCGGTATAAAAAGGATATGATATGCCTGGTGGGTCATGGGGGAAGGTAGAGCGGGGGGACCCTGGAGGATACGGGCCGCGTGCAGGAATCGCAGAGGTTCCGGTGGCAGCGGGTACAGAGGGTGACCAGGTTTCCGGGATGGTGTGTCCCTCCCCAGGCGCGGGGGAGGATATGGTGCACGGTGAGGTCTTCCTCCGCCCCGCAGGACCGTATCGCACAGGCCCGGGAGTCCCTGGTGAGCACATAGCGGCGGGCATCGCTCCATTTCAGATCGCCCGGATCCGTCCGCCAGGGAGGATCGGAAGGGTCGCCGCCCTCCATCTCTTCTGCCAGACGGAAGAACCAGGTGGCAATCGCCTCCGGAATCACATCGGAATCCTGGGCCTGGAAAGGAGTTCCGGGCTGGACGCCTGATGGCTGCGGGACATCTTCAGGGGCGGGAGGAAGATATGGGGTGGGGAGCACGCCCTGGAGTTCGCCAGGGGCCCCTCTAACTTCCTGCACCAGATCCCCCCTTCCAGGCACGATACGCTTCCAGGAGATCCTCGGGTCGATGCGAAACAACCTGGATGGGTCCGGCATAGATGTCTCCTGAAGATCCATCCAGGGAAACGATCTCTCCCTCACGGAAGGCACGGTCCCCGATCCAGCACCGCCGCCCCTCCTCGTCGATCCGGAGCCCGGGGCAGCTGACGATGCAGACCTTCCCGAGCTCCCTCGCCACGACCGCCGCATGGGATGTCCGGGATCCTCTCGCTGAAAGGATGCCAGAAGATTCGGCAATCGCAGGAAGATCATCCGGCGAGATCTGGTCCCGGACCAGGATGACATCTCCCCGTCCCGTCAGGGCCCCGACCCTCTCGGGGTTCAGCGCTATCCTCCCTGTGGCAACTCCCGGTGAGGCCCCCACCCCCCGGGCGATGGCCGTACCGGGACTCCGGATCTCCACAATCCGGATCCCTTCCACGTCCACTCCCGCCAGGAGGTCCAGGGCCTCGTGCGGGGAAAGGATCCCTTCTTTCACCAGATCCACCGCGATCCTGAGGGCGGCAAGGGGAGATCGCCTGCCCGGACGGCACTGGAGGAAGAAGAGGCGCCCCTCCTCCACCGTGAACTCGATGTCCTGCATGTCGTGGTACCCGCGTTCCAGCATCTTCCCTGCCTTCAGGAGGCCGGCCGAGACCTCGGGCATGAGGACCTCAAGGGAGCGGGTGGATTCCATGCGGTGGTCCCCGGCCACCACGTCCTCTCCCTGCCCGCCCGGCAGGAAATCGATGAGGAACCGGTCATCCCCCGTCGACGGGTCCCGGGTGAAGGCCACGCCGGCGCCGGACCGGAGCCCGAGGTTCCCGAACATCATGACCTGGATGGTGACGGCGGTTCCCGGCACGACGGGCACGGGCTGCATCCGCCGGAACGCGAGGGCCCGGGGGCTCTCCCAGGACCGGAATACCGCCTCGACGGCCATCTCCAGCTGACGGGAGGGTTCGGAAGGAAACGGGGTCCCCTCAACGGCGGCATACAGGGCCAGGCAATCCCCTGTGACCTGCTTCAAAGCCATGAAATCAAGGTATTCCCTGCCCAGTTGTCCGGCCCGCCCCGGAAGATCCTCCAGGAGCCTTCTGTAGCTCACCGGATCGTGGCCTGATACCACATGCGCAAACTGGACGATGAACCGGTGATAGGTGTTCCAGGCAAACCTGGGGTTGCCGGTCATGGCGATGAGGCCCCTGAGGGTATCGGTATTCAGTCCCACGTTCAGGACGGTTTCCATCATTCCCGGCATCGATACCGCGGCGCCGGAACGCACCGAGAGGAGGAGGGGCCTCCGGACGCTCCCGAACCCCCGGCTCGCCTGCTGCTCGAGGTGGGCGATGCCCTGGCGGAGGAGCCCGGGGAGGGAGGCAGGAAGCCTGCCGCCCGATGCGAAGTACTCCTGGCAGAGCCTGATATGGAGGACAAAGGCCGGGGGAACCGGGATACCGAGGGAGGCCATCCGGGCCAGGTTGACCGCCTTTCCCCCGTAGGCCTCGGGGGGCAGGGCATGACCGCCCTGGCGGATGACGGCGAGGAGGGGACAGGACTCCGGGGGAGGTGGTCCGGTCACAGGCTCCCGCGCTCCAGGAGTTCATCCTTGACGAGAAAGGCGGCCTTCATCAGGGAGTTCGTCGCCTCCTCGGTGGTGCGGGCCAGCTCGAAGGCCAGGCGCAGCTCCCGGTAGTCGGAGCTCTCCTCGAATATTGCCCGCTCGGCCGTCCGCAGGGCATCGTCGCAGGCGTGCTCCAGGGTCACGACCCTGTCTACGGCTCCCAGGAAATCCTGCATCATGGCGGCCGAGGCCCCCCGCTGGATCCCCTGGGCCGCGTAGAGGGCTTTCACGAACTCCCTGCTCGAGTCGAGCGCAATGGCCGCAATGGCAGAGAGGCTCGAGATTATCCCGGGCGAGGAGAGCCGGCCGGTCCCGATGGTGGCATAGAAGCACGACTCCTCGAGGTAGTCCAGGGCGTCGTCGGAGTGGACCATGAGCTGGACGTAGAACCCCGCCGATTCGACCCGCCGGGAGAGGGACCGGACCGTTGAGACGAGCCGGTCGGCCTCGCTCTCCCACTCCTTTGCCATGAGGGCGTTCGCCTCCACCTCTCCCCTTCCCTCCCCGGTGGAAATCGCCTGGAGCGATGCCACGAGGGCCGTTGCCACCTCCACGGTGAAGGAGGCGTGATCGGCACAGACGTCGATGAGGTCCTGGTGGGCGGACCTGAAGGAGCGGAGGAGCTCGGCCTTGATCTCGTCCTGGATCAGTGCACGGGACTGCCCGGCAAGGAGGCCCGTTGCCGTGGTCTTCAGGATCCAGCAGAGGAACTCCACCGTCTTCTCCTTCCCGAGGACCTGGTGGAGGGGTTCGCCATACCGGAGGGGCATCCGGGCCGCGAGCTCCAGGGCATCGAAGATCAGCCGCTCGCCCCCCAGGGCGAGGAAACCCCTCTGCCCCACGTCGTGATCTGCGGCCCACTTCAGGACCGCGATGCTGTCCTGGTTGGGGAGGAACCTGCGGAGCTGTTTCCTTGCCCGGTTCCAGTCGATGAGAAAGACGATGCGGGATCCCAGGTGTTCGAGGAATGCCCCGAGATCCTCGTCCGATTCCGCCCTGTACCGCCCCAGGGAGAGGTGGTACACAGTCGCCTGCAGGGCGTTCCCTCCCGCGCGGGACCGGGTATCCTCCCAGGCCACCTTCCAGCCACCGAAGAGGCTGTGGAAGAAGAGGAGCCTGGGGAGGTGCACGTCCGTGTAGGTGACGGTGACCGAGGGACCCTCCACCTGGATCACCAGGACGTGGGCATCGGTGAGGCCGATATCATTCTGGATCACCAGCCTCTCGCCGGAGCGTGTTGCCGTGGTGCCCAGGCCGGGGTGGTCGAACTTCAACGGGGCGGTCCGGTTCAATCCGGCCATGAAAGCCCGGACCAGGGGCCGGTCCCGTTCGGTCAGGAGGTAGGCCCGGGCCCCATCGATAACCTCTTCCGCGAGCCCGCCCTGCATCTCGTTCAGCACACGGTGCAGGTCCATGACCAGGACATGCAGGCTGTCGCCGTTCTCCCTTTTCCCTGATGTGATCCGATCGATCTGCCCGCCCGCTATCTCCCCGGTGGTACCCCCCGGGAGAGATGCCATCAGTACCTGGAAGCGATTCCGGTACTCCTCCGCCCTGCCATCCCCCCCCACCACGAGAGGGTGGAGCATCTCATCCAGGTACTCGCGAATGCCTCCCAGGATCTCTCCCAGGCAGCCGATCCGGTAGTTGCCATCGGCCTCTCTTTCCGCATCCCGGGTGCAGGTATCGAGGCCGTCGTTCCCGATGCCCGCCGCCTCCCGCTCGGCCTGCAGGGACGGCGGGGGCTGGTCGGGGTGATCCGCCGCCGCCCGGGCTGCCTGGATAAGGGTGAAGTAATATTTCGCCTTTTCGTTGGCATCCAGGGCCCGGTTCACGAGCACGGGCAGGAGAATTCCCTCCTCGCCGATCTCCGAGATGATCCGGAGCTTTTCCATCCGTCCCCCACAGGGATAATACCGTACCGAGGAGATTAACCTTTCCCGCTATACTCTATAGATATCTCAATACAAATTGAAATGAGAGGTCTCTGGCCCCGGTAACCGGAAGTCATTCCCGATAGATTCCGCCTTTCTCCGAACTGGCAGTCGGCTTTCCCTTGATCCCATTCAGGTACAACCCGACTCCCACCGGGATCAGGAATGTCAGGGTGTAATACACAAACACGTCGGGGCCGTAATAGGTGGCCTGGAACAGCCGGACGATGAACAGGTAGTCAAAGACTACCGCGATAACGGTCCATACGACACCGACCCCGGCATAATAGGTGAGGGGAAGGCTCCTCCCCCTGAACCACCACCACGTTATCGCGATGGTGACCGGTGTGAAGACGGCGGTGATGATCCAGCCCATGATCCCCGAATACGGCGAGAAGAACAGCACTATCGACATCAGGTAACCGAACAGCCAGAGGAGTGTACCGAGCCACAGTGTGTCTTTTATCCACGCCTTCATACGGGATGACTTCGCGGTCCGGAATATTATGCCTTATGACGATCCGTCCGCCCTGCTCCTGACCGTCTGTTGTTCCTGCACCCGGCATGGCACTCTATAAAATATATATAAAAACGAGATTAACTCTATATCAATTCGCTAATTCTATATATCTGGACCTCCTACTGGCAGATCGGGGAGCACTCGATGGAGTGGTTTCCCGGGGGAAGAACCATGATAAGGCCCTACCGAGTTCATGAGGAGCAGATCAGCCACCTGAAAGAGTACCTGAAGGTCTTCTGTTCTCAGAGGTCAGGGACGAAAGGCCGAAGAGTTCCGGGGCACACTCTGATGATTCAGGCGAAGGAAAGCATCAAACCGGTATCCGCCTGTGACGAAAAGCCCGAGTTATCATCAGTGGCAGATACAGAAGCAGTGCTCTTAGTCGGGGAAGGACCGGGAACATCCGTCATCCGGTGCGACAAGTGCGGGGAACGATTCCCGCTCATGGATTTCTATTATACGCAGAAGACCGGCTTATGCATACCCTGCTGGGAAAAGAACATAATCTAAATAGTAACGGGGGGCCCATCCGGATGAATCGGTCCGGAAGATCAAACCTGGTTCTCACGTTGCTTCCGCCTCGCCTCGCCCTCCTCCTGTTCCATTTCTTTCTTCCCGGCGAGGAGAGCCCGTCTCTCCCGCGGGGTGATTTCCGGATAGTGGAGGTCAAGAGCCTTCATCGTCCTGAGGAGGAGGGACACGACAGCCAGCCGGGTGAACCACCGGTGGTCTGCGGGGATGACATACCAGGGTGCCCACTCGGTGCTCGTGTTACTGAGCATATCATCGAACGCATCCTGATAGTGGTCCCAGTACCTTCGTTCCTTGATATCAGAGGCTGAGAACTTCCAGCTCTTTTCCGGGTTCTCGATACGCTCGAGGAACTGCCTTTTCTGCTCCTCCTTCGAGACGTTGAGGAGGCACTTCAGGAGAACGATTCCATTCTCCCCGAGGTATTTCTCGAAGTTATTGATCTCGAGAAAACGCCTTTTCCAGATGGTCTTGCCCTTAAGTCCCGCCGGGATGTGCTGCCGGTCGAGGAACTCGCGGTGGACGCGTACAATGAGAACCTCCTCGTAATAGGAGCGGTTAAAGATCCCGATGTTCCCTCTCCCGGGGAGCCTTTGGAGGTGCCGCCACAGGAAGTCGTGATCGAGCTCCTCCGTGGAAGGCACCTTGAAGCTCGTGACCTGGACCCCCTGGGGATTGACCCCGGACATGACATGCCTTATGGTGCTGTCCTTTCCTGCCGCGTCCAGCCCCTGGAGGACGAGGAGCAGGGCATAGGTGTCCTGGGCATAGAGTTTGTACTGCAGATCTGCGAGGGCGTCGATGTCCTTCCTGAGCGTCTCCTTCGCATCCGCCTTTGAGGTGAAGTGCCCGGTGTAACCCGGGTCGAAGTCCTGCCTGAGACTTACCTTTCTCCCCGGAGGCACCCTGAGCTTATCCAGGACCTGATCCATTGGGTCTGCCATGGGACAACCACCATGTAGGGGTGAGGTTCCCGGTTTATTAGGGTATCTTTCACCTTTCCTCCTCATTTCACCGGTTACCGGATGAATGTCCGGAGGCGTTCTCACCCTTCGCCCAGCTCGATCCCCACCACGACCGTGTGGAGGATATCCACGGTTTCCTGGAGCGCCCTCCCGCCGTCACGCAGGTGGTGGTAGATCTCCCTCTTCTTCAGCACGTCCATGGAGAGCGGGGTACTGAAGAGCTCCCTCATGGCCTGCAGGTAGAGATCGTCGAGGGCATGATACTCCCTCCGCGCCTGGCGGATGGCGACGAGCACCTGCTTCCCGTCGGAGCTTATCGCCCGGACTCCCCGGGCCAGGTGCCCGGTTCCCCGTCCCAGTGCCCCTGCCATGTCCCGGGTAAGCGGTTCCGGCGGGACGCCGAAGAGGTACATCTCGTGGGCGGTCTCGGAGGAGAAGTTCAGGATATAGTCCATCCGGCGGGAGAGGCTGTAAATGTCCTGCCGGTCGAAGGGAGTGGAGAAGCTGTCCCCCAGCTTCTCCTCCAGGGAGTACCGGAAGGCATCCACCTCGTCTTCAAGGCGGGACAGCACAACCGGTTCCTCTCCGGCATGGTGATCCAGCCAGTCCGTGAGGGCCTTGACTCCTTCATGAGTCCGTTCCGCCTGCTCAGCGAGCATATCCTCGAAGTCGTACCGCGTGGGGAAGATCGCATCGATCAGTTCCAGGAACTTCCCGGGTTTTTTGTCGCTCTTATTTGGTATCATGGTTCCCTCATCCTCCAAGTATCGGGGCCAGGGCCAGGTTCAACAACGCCGCAATGCACGCCGTGGCAGGGATGGTGACGAGCATGGTCGCGAGGATCTCGGTCCCCACCCGCCACCGGACCTTCAGGGGATTCTCCGCCACCCCGACCCCGATGATGGACATGGAGATGACGTGGGTCGAGGAGACCGGGGCCCCCGCAAGCGTGGAGAGGGCGATCACGGCCCCCGAGGAGACCTGCGAATCCAGCGAGTGGATGGGCTCGATCCTGAAGATCCTCTGCCCAAGGGTGGTCATGATCCGCCAGCCTCCGCTCAGGGTGCCCGCGGCCATGAAAGTGGCGCAGCCCAGTCTTGCCCAGAGAGGGACCACCGGCCCGGCGGCCAGGCCGGTTGCCAGGAGGACGAGCAGGATCATCCCCATCTGCTTCTGTGCATCATTGGCACCGTTGGAGAAGGCCATGGCAGCTGCCGCCGCCCAGTTCGTCCGCACGATCGCCCGGTTGATGCTCAACCGGGCATTCCTGAGGAGCAGCCGGCTGAATCTCCGCATCGCATATCCTCCCACAAACCCCAGGAACACCGACAGGACCAGGAAGAGCACCACCTTCACCACCCCGGCCAGGTGCGGCGACGGGGAGAGGAGCTCCTCCACCCCCCATGAGACACTCCCCACTCCAGCGGTGGCCATTGCTGCCCCGATCAGGCCGCCGATGAGGCCATGGGTGGACGAGGCAGGGAGCCCGGACCGCCAGGTCAGGATGTTCCAGGAGGCGGCGGAGAACAGGGCCAGGAATGCGATCCATGCCATCTTCTGGTCGGGAGCCAGTGAAAGAAGCCCGGAGACGGTCAGGGCCACGGCGCTTCCCCCGAGGAGCGCCCCCGCGAAATTGAGGAGGCTCACGAGGAGGATCCCCTGCCTGGGCGAGGCCGACCGGGAGGCGATGAAGGTGGCGGCAACCGCGCTCGCATCCTGGAACCCGTTCGTGAAGGTGAAGGCGAAGGCCAGCGCCAGGGCAAGGACAGCGAGCAGCATTTCCTTTCGATAAGTGGGTGGCGGTCCAGGGATGAAAAGGTTGGGGTCGGCCGGGGAACCGAAATTTCATTTTTTACCCTATCCATATATTTAATAGAGGGTCATCCTCCATGATTCATTTCGGAAGAAAATGAGACCTCCGGAGGAAACAGGGGATCCTGCAGTCCCCGCACGGGGGAGTCCGGGTATGACCTCCTCGAAAAAGCCGTTATTGAAGATACCCGGAATATCCCTTCTCCAGGGGATCGTCCCGGTTGACCGGACCCAGGTCCCCCTCGATGCCATCGCGGGAATAACCCTTGCCGCCCTCGCGATACCGGAAGTGCTCGGGTACGCGAGGATTGCAGGGATGCCGGTCGTGACCGGTCTGTATACCCTCCTCGTCCCCCTGGTATTGTTCGCCCTCTTCTGCTCATCCCGCCACCTGGTCGTCGGCGCCGATTCGGCAACAGCGGCGGTCCTTGCCGCCGCCCTCGTCCTCCTCGCCGCACCGGGCTCACCCCATTACGTCGCCCTCGCCGGAGCTGTTGCATTGCTCGCGGGGCTGTTCCTTCTCCTCGCCCGGATATTCCATCTGGGTTTTTTGGCAGATTTCCTCTCCCGGACGGTCCTCATCGGGTTCCTCACCGGCGTGGGAATCCAGGTGGCCCTGGGCCAGCTGCCCGGGGTCCTCGGCGTTCCCAGCGAGGGCAGTTCCCTCCCCGCACAGCTTGCCGCTCTTGCCGCCGGGACCGCCCGGATGAACGCGGTGACCCTGGGGATCTCCCTCGTCGTCCTCCTGGTCATCCTTCTCGGGGACCGGCTCATGAAACGGGTCCCCTGGCCCCTCATCACGGTGATCGGCGCGATCATCGCAAGCCGGGCATGGAACCTCGCGGCGTACGGCGTTCCTGTGCTCGGCCCCGTCCCTGGAGGGCTTCCTCTCCCCACCTTCCCCGCGATACCGTTCGCCGAGGTGCCGGCCCTCCTCGGGCCGGCTGCCATCTGCTTCATCCTGATCCTTGCCCAGAGCGCAGCCACCTCGCGGGCGTATGCGAACCGGTACGACGAGAAGTTCAGGGAGGAAAACGACCTGGTCGGGCTCAGCTTCGCAAATATTGGTGCCAGTCTCTCGGGTACCTTCGTGGTGAACGGGAGCCCGACCAAGACCGAGATGGTCGATAGCAGCGGCGGGAGGACGCAGCTCGCCCAGCTCGTGACCGCCGGGGTTGTCCTTCTCGTCCTCCTGTTCCTCACGGCACCCCTGGCGTACCTTCCCACCGTCGTGCTTGCGGACATCGTGTTCCTCATCGGGATCCGCCTTATCGACGTCCCCGGGATGAAAGGGATCCTTGCCCGCCGGCCGGTCGAGTTCGAGGTTGCCCTCGTAACGACCTTTGCCGTGGTCATCTTCGGGGTCGGGTGGGGGATCGTTTTTGCCATGCTCATCTCCTTCCTTGCACACTTCAGGCACAGCTATCGCCCGCTGAATTACCTCCTCTCCAGGCATCCGGACGGAAAGTGGGTCTCTGCGCCCCTGGGTTCGGGAGAACAGGCCGCAAACGGCCTCGTCATTTACCGGTTCGGTGCAGACCTCTACTATGCCAATGAAGGGAGGATGAGGCAGGAGGTGATGGGCATCGTGGATTCCGCGACAGTTCCCGTCAGGTGGTTCTGTTTCTCGGCATCCTCGGTGAATGACATCGATTATTCGGGATCCGAGGCCCTCAGGCAGCTTCACGGGCAACTCCGTTCGAGGGGAGTAACCCTGGTCCTGAGCCATCTTGAAGCCCATGTCCGTGACGAGCTCGAACGGGATAAACTCATTGACCTGGTCGGGAAGGATCATATCTTTGCATCGAAAGACGAGGTTGTCACCGCGTATGCCAGGATGAGGGCTCCTGAAGGGGGCAGGGGGCCGGCATCTTCCTGACGAGGAACTCCCAGGCCCGGATAACCAGGATTTAAGCCGGCCTTCACCGGCCGGATACCCTTATGGCCCCTGCCGTCCATCCATCCCCGATGAAGATGGAAACCGGTTTTGGATGGGTCCGGGTCGGGACGACGACGTATGACCATGACATCATCATCCACGCCGACGGCGGGGTATCGAAGCGGAAGAAGAAGGCCTCGAAAGGCCTGAAGGGGGAATACGGCCATACCCCTCTCTCCGAGAATGAACTGGATTTCCTTGAGGGAGAGAAGGCCGGGCGGGTCTTCATCGGTACGGGAAACTCCGGGTCCCTGCCGTTGACCCCGGGGGCACTCCGGCTCCTCGAAAAATACCAGCCGGTAATCCTTCCGACCCCCGAGGTGCTCCCCCTGATCGAGGCAGAGAAGGGACCGTTCGTGGCGATCCTGCACGTGACGTGCTAGGGGGTCCCGGGGATACATGGTACTGTTTTCGGAAGAGCTGGCGAGGAGATGGTTTGCCGGGTGACCGGTTTTCAGCCATCCGGAATATCCCGTTCCGGAACCTTTCCCCCGGGGCAGCTCGCCTGAATGTTAAGCTCCCTGTTGAAGAGGGAGCTGAAGGCCTTCTTGTGCCTGTCGACGGCCCAGATCTCAAGGTCGCACCCGTCCGCCGCCTCGAACTCGAGGATGACCGCCCGGTCACCGTCGGGCAGGAAGCGTACCTTCTTGACGAGCCCGGCATGGCTCCGGTCCAGGCTCTCGGCGATGCGGAGGAGGAGCGAGAGGATGCGTATGATTTTCCAGGCCCTCCCGTCCAGGTCCTCCCGGTCGGCATCCTGCTTCCCGAGGAACTTCTTCCGGTGGCTCCTCACGACGTTGGCCATGATGGCGATCTCCCGGTCGTCGAAGCCCAGGAGGTCCGCGTTTCTCACGACATAGTACGAGTGCTCATGGTGGTCGGCATAGGAGATGAACTTCCCCACGTCGTGGAGGATCGCCGATTTCTCGAGGAGGTCCCGCTCTTCGCTTCCCAGGTCATGGAGGCCGGCCTTTCCGGACTCGTCGAAGAGCTGGAGGGCGAGGGCGCTGATGGCCCGCGCATGGGCCTCGTCGGCCCCGCAGGATCGCGCAAGCCGCAGGACCGACCGTTCGCGGGGCCCCATCTGGTGGAGATCCCTGAGGTAGGTAAGGCGGAAGAGGTAATCGGCAAGGAGTCCGTCCTGGAGCCCGTGGGAGGAGATCCGGATCTCGTCAAGTTTCAGGTTTTCCATGAAGCTCTCCAGGATGATCGCCCCGGGGATGATGATATCGGCGCGGTCGGGATTCATGCCCGGCACCTCCTTCCGCTCTTCGAGGGTCATCGGGGAGAGCATGGCGATGAGGGCGCGGAGCTGGGCAAGGCTCAGGATCCCCGTCTTCCCGGGCAGTTCCCGGGAGAGGTTCCGGGAGGCGAGCTCCCCGAGGTTCTCGATGGTCCCCGATGAACCCACACCCAGTTCCACGGGGTGCCGTTTTGCCGACTGGATGGTGCGGACCATGAGGTTCCCGATGTACGCCTTCATATCCCGGTACATCCTCCGGTTGACCGGCTCTTCCCGCTGCCCGTTCATGAAGAGGTTCAGGAGGCGGATCCCCCCGAGCTTCAGGCTGTCGAGAAAGACCGGATCTCCCCCGTCCCCGATCGAGATCTCGGTGCTCCCGCCTCCGATATCGATGAAGATCCCGGACTTCCCGTCGAGGTTTATCCCCTGGGAGACCCCCAGGTAGATGAGCCGCGCCTCCTCGCGGCCGGACACGGGGTGGACCTCGAGCAGGGCCTCGTTCCTGAGCCGTTCGAGAAAGAGGGACCGGTTCTTCGCCTCCCTGGTTGCCGCCGTCGCGACCGCGACGAACTCCGTGGCGCCAAAGGCCGCGGCCATATCCCGGAACCGGCGGGCCACGTTGAGCGCCTTCTCCATGGGTTCCGGCTGGAGTACCGCGCTCTCGGTGAACTCCCCGTCTCCCAGCCTCACGGTCTCCTTCTGCCGGGACCTGATCGTATATGACCCGTTCGCCTCGATTCTGATCACAAGAAGCCGGATGGAGCTCGTGCCGATGTCGATGAAGGCAACTGTCCGCGTTTCCATAGTCAATCTCCCGTCCCGTCCCGGGTCTCCACCCGGTGTTCAGGGACGCGAACCGGTGCTCCGCGGAGTACCGGAGAAACTCCCTGGAATGGACCCGCGGGTCCGGACCCGGGCTCATGATGGGCAACGGCCATCATCCCGTCCGGGGCGATCTCGAGTATGGCGTACGAAGGGGGGGCTGCCGTCCCCTCGGGCCTGCCCACGGAACCTGGGTTCACGAAGAGGACCTGGCATGCGTTCCTCAGGGAAGGGAGATGCGACCCTCCCGAGACGATCGCCTCCACCCGTGCTTCCCTGGCGATCTGGCACAGCCTCTCCCCGGGCGTATCTGCATCAAGGGTTTCGGTGAGGGATCCCGGAGATCCATGGGCGAGGAGGAGCCTCCTGCCCCCGAGGAACAGCCGGAGGGACGCAGGGAGCGCCCGGATGAACCTCCTTGCGGCCTTCGGCGGCCTTCCCTGATCCCTCTTCTCCCCGGGACCCCGGGATGGGGCAGGGGGAGGTATCCCGTCGAGGATCTCGAGGTCGCAATCGCCGGCGACGCTCACTATCCCCTCCCTTCGGATCATCTCAACCGTCTCCCCGGATCCCCGGCCTGATCCCAGGGTATCGCCGGCATTCAGGAAGAGGCCTGCCCCTCTCGACCGGCCATCTGCAAGGACCCTGGCGAGGGCCTCGTGATCCCCCTGGATATTGGCCAGGAGGCCGATCCTGATCGATCCCTCCCGCGGGCCGGAGAGCGGAAGGATGAGCCTCTCCCGGAGACCCTCCCAGAATCCCCGGTAAGCGAGATCCCTCCAGAGGGTCAGGCATGTCTCGTGAAGCCGCCGCCTCTCGTCCCCGCGGTCGGCCATGAGTGCCTCGATGCCGGGCACAAGGCCCCTGAAATGGCTCTCGTCCCCGAAGAAGGCCCGGCACCGGTTCCCCTCGGCCATAAGGAACCCCGGAAGGATCCCGATCCAGACATCGCAGTCATGGAGGTCCCCGAGGAGGTCCTGGAGCCGCTTTAAGGTGTCGATCTCGTCCCCGAGTTCATCGCCGAAGAGATCCCGCCAGACCTCGAGGGTGTAACGCAGGCGCTTCACCGCGATACGCATGGCATGGTGCTCCGCGGTCCGCGCCGGGTCGGCGAGGGCCTCGCCGAAGGCGAGGATACCGTCGATCCGGGTCGACACCGAGGTGAATGCCATGGCGAAGATCTCGAGCCCGTCCGGCCATGACCCCTGCGCTCGCTTCCCGCTCCTCCGGAGGTCCCGCTCCAGCTCGCCGAGGAGCCCGCTCTTCTCGAGCCTCCGGATGGCCTTCCCGATATCCTCCTGGAGGGCTGCACGCTCCTGGTTCTTCCGGAGGAGGAGGCACTCTGTCCCCGGCACGAGGTCCTGCATCCGGATAAGGGGTTCCACGGGGGCACCGGTTCTCTCCCCGGCGGACTCCCCATGCCTGAAGATCCTTTCCAGGTATCCTCCGGCGCTCGTGAAGATGGTACGGATGGACCTCGCGAGGTTCCGGAGGGCGAGAGATGGATAGGTCCACTCCCTGTGTACCTGGACGGGATAAGATCCCGGGGGCGGTATCACCGCAGGGAGCATCGCCCGGTCCGCTGCGCCCCTTCCCGATTTCAGGGAATCCAGGTATCCCGTGAGGAAGGTGATCTGGATATCTGCATCCCTGGCCTCTCCCAGGGCCCGGGCGATCCCGCGCAGGCCCCTGCGCCACCGCCGGATCTTCTTTCCAGGGAAGCAGGGGGAAAAGAGCGGAAGGGCACTCCGGAGCCTCCTCGTCGCGACCCTCATCCGGTGGATATGCTCGATGTCATCGCCGGCAAGGACTCCCGGGATTTCCTTTCTCACCGCCGAGACCTGTTTCAGGAGGTACCCCGTCCCGTAACTGCAGGTCCTCTCCCCGTCGGTTTCTCCTGGGAACCCCGGCATTCTACCTCCGGTGCCAGATACCCCGGTGTTCGATGAGCCACCCCTGGGACCGGAGCGGCACTCCACCTTCTCCGGGCCGGACCCGGGTATACTCACCATCACTATGCAGTTCCCGGGCTTTGACTGTATCGGAGAGATGGGTCGTGAGGATCGAGGAGAGGATGGCATCCCGGATCCCGTGATCCTTCACCGGGAAGAGGATCTCGACACGGCGGTCCAGGTTCCTGGGCCTGAGATCCGCTGAGCCGAGGAGCATCTCGGGCTCGCCACCGTTCCGGAAATAGTAGATCCTGGCATGCTCCAGGAAACGGTCGACGATGGAGATCACCCGGATATGGTCGCTCACCCCGGGGACTCCCGGGCGGAGACAGCAGAACCCTCTCACGTTGAGATCGACCCTGACCCCGGCCATGGAGGCACGGTACAGGGCCTTGATGCATGCCTTGTCCTCGAGGGCGTTGAACTTGAAGGCAAGGTACCCGTCGCCGTGGGTGCGTTGCCGCTCGATCTCCCGCTCGATCCGCTCGAGGATACCCTCCCTCATGGAGCCGGGTGCGACGAGGAGGGTGCGGTACTTTTCCTTCAGGGAGTATCCGGTGAGGGCATTGAAGAGATCGGTGACATCGCTCCCTATCCCGGGATCCGCGGTGAGGATGCCGATGTCCCCGTAGATCCTCGTGGTGACCGCGTTGTAGTTGCCGGTTGACAGGTGCACGTACCTGACGATACCGGCATCCTCCTTCCTCACGATCAGGCAGGCCTTGGCATGGACCTTGAGGCCCACCATCCCGTACACGACGTGGACCCCCGCCCGCTCGAGGGACCGGGCCCAGGTGATGTTCCGCTCTTCGTCGAACCTGGCCTTCAGTTCCACGACGGCGGTCACCTGCTTCCCCTGTTCCCTCGCCTCGATGAGGGCGGCGACGATGGGGGAGCCCTTGTCGATCCGGTAGAGGGTGATCTTGATGGAGAGCACCCGGGGGTCGTGAGCCGCGGCCTGGAGGAGGTCGATGAAGGGGACGAAGCTGTCGTACGGGTGGTAGAAGAGGATGTCCCCCTTCATCACCTCGGCATATATGTCCTCGCCGTTCGTGGTCCCGGGCGGGAACGCGGGGAGGAAGGGGGTATCCTTCAGGTCGGGACGGGGGATCGAGGTGAGCTCCGAGAGATCGGTCATCCCGAGGGGGAAGTGGCAGCGGTGAACGAAGTCTGCGGGGAGGTTGAACTTGGATGCAAGGATCTGGCAGATCCTCGCCGGCAGGGACCGGTCGACCTCGAGCCGGACCGGAGCTCCGGTCCTTCGCATCTCCATGGACTCCTCGATGGCCGACATGAGGTCATGGGCCTCGTCCTCCCTGATTTCGATGTCGGCATCCCGGGTGACCCTGAAGGGGTAGCATGCCACGATCTCCATCCCGGGGAAGAGGAGATCCAGGTTCGCCCTCACGAGATCCTCGACGAGAATGTACTGGTAGACCAACCGGTCGGTGGCGCCCCGGTCCCCCGGCTTGCCCGGTTCCGGTACCGGGATGAACCTGGGGAACAGGCCCTTCGGGATCTTGATCCGGGAGAAGAGGCTCCCCTTCTCGGGCGAGTGGAGTTCCACGGCAAGGTTGATGGAGAGGTTGGAGATGAAGGGGAAGGGATGCGTCGTGTCAAAGGCGAGGGGCGTGAGGACGGGGAAGATTTCCTCCTCGAAGGTCCTCCGGAGGGAGATCCCCTGTCCTTCGGAGATCTCCTCGGGTTTCAGGATCCGGATACCCGATTTGCTCAGTTCCGGGACCAGGAGCCCGTTCCAGCACCGGTCATAACGGTCGAGGAGAGGATCCATCCGCTGCCCGATGGCATCGATCGTCTCGATGGGTGTCAGGCCATTCTTGGGGAGTATCGTGACCGGCTTCGTGAGCTGCCTCTGGAGCCCCGAGACACGGACCATGAAGAACTCGTCCAGGTTCGACCCGCAGATGGCAAAGAACTTCACCCTCTCGAGGAGGGGATGGGTAGGGTCCTCCGCCTCCTCGAGGACGCGTTCATTGAACTGGATCCAGCCGAGCTCCCGGTTGATGAAGAGCTCCGGGTCTTCCAGGTTCACGTCACCGGCCACCAGGTCAGGCCCCCGCGACCACGTAACAGGGGATCCTGCCCGGCATGGAAGGAATACCGTGGACCAGCGCATGAATCATAGCTACCTGTCGAGGTATTGAACTCAAGCTGCTCACACCATCCCCGGGCATATCTCTTCTTCCTGTTTCCTGTACCCGTTGGTTTATATACCTGACGGGAATAAGGGGCACAGTAACAGGGTACAGGTAGCTATTTTTATTGGACAACTCCGGGTGGCCGGAGGGAAAGAGCGGGGCGGGCTTTGACCGGTCCCTTTCAGACCCCGGGCCTTCCATTCCCTGTTCTTTGCTCACCGCCCCAATCGTGGGAGTCCCGGCCTGATATGCATATTCCCAATAGAATATATATAACTCGGAAAATATAGGGAGCTCTATCTTTTTCCGGGCCCTGAGGGAACGGCAGGATCAGGTTTATCTCCCGGGCACCTCTCATCCTTTCCATGGATCTCCTGGTTCTGCGCCATGGAAAGGCCGAGGCCAGAGGCGGAGGAGGGCCCGACGGGGATCGCACCCTCACGAAGAAGGGAATACGGGACATC
>DATKKN010000174.1:0-3429 GCA_035542895.1 Methanomicrobiales archaeon
GGAGCGGGAGGCCGGCAAGGAATTCCACGACCCGGTGGTCCAGGTATGGCACCCGCGATTCTATGGAGAAGGCCATGGAGGATCGGTCCTCCCAGTGGAGGAGGGCGGGGAGGTTCGTGGCCTGGAGCTCCCGCTTCAGGACCTCGCCGAGGCTCCCTGTGTACCGGGAAACCCGGGGGATCTCCCCCCTGAGCAGGGTCCTCCTCCTGCCCCGGACGAGGACCTGCCTGACGGCGTCCCCGAAGAATCCCCGGTGGTGCTCCAGGCTCCCCGCGATCTCGGAGATGGCGGTGGGGAGGTGGAGGCCCCGGAAAAGGTCGAGGAGGTAGCTCCCCTGGTAGGCGAGATAGCCCCCCAGCTGCTCGTCCGCCCCCTGCCCGTCGAGGACCACCTTTACCGACCGCGAGGCGAGCTCCATCACCCGGTACTGGGCGAGGATGGAGAGGGACCCGAAGGGCTCGTCCTGCATGGCGAGGAGCCGGGGGAGATCCCGGAGGACCTCGGCCGGCTCGACGGTGATCTGGTGGGCATCGACCCCTGCCCCGGAGGTCACCTGGTCGATGAACTGCTCCTCGTTGAATCTGGGATCGGGGAAGACCATGGAGAAGGTCTTCTGCCGGTCACCGACGCTCCCCGGCCTTTCGGCGCGGATCAACCGGTTGATCAGGAACGCGAGCGTGGAGGAGTCGATCCCTCCCGACAGGCAGGTCCCGACCGGCACGTCACTCCTCAGGTGGATCCTCACGGCATCGGTGAGGAGACCCTGCAGGGCCACCGCGACTCTTTCGTCCTCCTCGGGCCAGGGACGACCGGGCTCGGGGTTCATCGCGACATCCCAGTACCGCTCCGGGATACCTTCACCGGCACGGCTGAAGGTGATCCGGTGGGCCGGCTGGAGCTGGCGGACCCCCGCGAACATCGTCCCTTCGGTATGGTCGAGAACCCCCCAGGCGAGGAAGGTCAGGAGGAGGGGCTCATCCGGCGTCCTTCCCACCTCCGGGTGGGCGAGGAGTGCCTTGATCTCCGATGCAAAGAGGATCATGTCCCCGATGCGGGTGTAGTAGAAGGGCTTGATCCCGAACCGGTCCCGGGCGCAGAAAAGTTCCTCCTTCTTCGAGTCCCAGAGGGCAAAGGCCCACATCCCGTTGAACCTCTTGATGCAGTTCTTCCCCCACTGTTCGTAGGCGTGGAGGATCACCTCGGTATCCCCCTCGGACCGGAAGGTGTGGCCCTTCTTCGCAAGCTCCTCCCGGAGCTCGAGGTAGTTGTAGATCTCGCCGTTGTAGACGAGCCAGAGGGTCCCGTCCTCGTTCGTCATGGGCTGCCCCGCCGCATCGGAGAGGTCGATGATGGCGAGGCGCCGGTGGGCGAGGCCGACGGGCCCGTCGATGTGGGTTCCTTCCCCGTCGGGTCCCCGGTGCCGGATCCGCTCCGACATCCGCCCGAGGAGGGCGGGATCCACCTCTCCACCGCTCGTCAGGAAGACCCCCGCGATCCCGCACATTGGATCATAAGTGAAACCGGCGGCCTCTTAATCCTGACCGTGCGGCGAGCAGTCCGCCTGCGGGGGCCACCGCCATGAGCTCCTGATCCGGAAAAAGAGGGTCAGTCCTTCGCGATGGCGGCCCCGACGGCGCCGCCCACGAGGCCGAGGGCCGCGTGGTAGAGGCTGAGACCGACGAGGAGGACCCCGGCGCCGAACCCGATGAGGATACCGGCGAGAGCATGGTGGAAGATTCCACCGAGGACCGAGATCCCGAGGAAGATGATGATGGCGGCAAGGACCGCCCCGATGATCCCCGCCCCGAAGCCCGCCTTCGCCCCGTTCCATGCTCCTCCCCTCGCGATGAGCCCTGCGATGAGCCCGCCAACGAGAGGCCCGACGACCGGTAGGAAGAAGAGGAGGAACATCACGATGGCCCCCACGAAAATCCCGACCCAGAAGTTATTCGATGCCATGTTCTCCGGCCGGTACTCGGAGGGAAGAGGGATAAACGTATTGGGATTCTCCCCGCCGGAGCACGGGGGCGGGGAGGGATATGCCTCCCGGCCCCCCGGGGGAAGTACCCGTGCGGCCGGGAGCGGGGATTTCCGTCGTGACGGGTGATCCCGCACCTGCCCTGCACCCGATTCCCCATGGGTATATGTGCCCCTACCTTCTCATGGTACAGGATGACCGGGGTCCGGGGAGGTTCCCGCGGCCCCATGAGAGGAGGGGTATCGGATGGATGAGACCGACGTGGAAATCCGGGTCGTCACAGAGTGGGACCCGGAGGAGATCGTCTCCCTCTACCACTCGGCCGGCTGGTGGCTGGATGGCCGGGACGACCCCGAAGAGATCGGGGACCTCATCCGGGGTTCCTTCGTTTTTATCGTGGCCGTCGACCGGAAGTCCGGGAAGGCCGTCGGTATGGGGAGGGCCATCTCCGACGGGGTTTCCGACGCCTACATCCAGGATCTTGCCGTCCTCCCCGAATGCCGGGGACTTGGGATCGGGAGGGCCATCCTCCGGCGGATCCTCCGGGCCCTGAGAGAGGCCGGGATCGGCTGGATCGCCCTCATCGCCGAGGGGGGAACCGGGGACTTCTACCGCCGGCTCGGTTTCGTCGTTGAGGAGGGGGATCTCTCCATGATGTACCGGCGAGAGGATGAGGATGCTCTCCGCTGAGGACTTCACCCCGGTGACCCTGGAGGACCGAAAACTCTTCGACGCAATATACCGGGACTACCCCCAGGTCCACAGCGACAATAACTTCGCGAACATGGTCTGCTGGAACCACTATGCGCATTACCGGAAGGCGGTCAGGGGCGACCACCTTATCCTCTCGAGCACCGTCGCGGGAGAGACCCGGTTCCGTTTCCCCATCGGCCCCTATGACGCCGGGATCACCCGCGAGGTGCTCCGGCTCTCCCTCGAGGCGGGCGGGAGCACCCCCTTCGTCATTTTCAACGGCGAGGACCGGAACTACCTCGCCGGGATCTGCCCCCGGCTCGTCCTCCACCCCTTCCGTGATTTCTTCGAGTACGTGTACCGGTCCTCGGATCTCGCGGATCTCCCCGGGAAACCCTACCTGAAGATCCGGCACCAGCTGAACAGGTTCCACCGGAGCTGCACCCACATCACCGAGAAGCTCTCCGGCGAGAACGTCAGGGATGTGAGGGAGTTCCTCGACCGGTGGTGCGACTGGAGGGACTGCGAGACCGACCCGGTGCTCGCGAACGAGCGCGAGGCCATCCTCTTCGCCCTCGCGCACTTCGAGATCCTCGGCCTCGAGGGAATGCTCATCCGGATCGAAGGAAGGATCGGGGCGATGGCCATCTTCCAGGAACTGAACCCGGAAACCGCGGTGGTCCACTTCGAGAAGGGGCTTCCTGACTGCGAGGGGGTTTACCGGGCCATCAACCACGAAACCGCCCTCCTCCTCAGGG
>DATKKN010000175.1:0-4072 GCA_035542895.1 Methanomicrobiales archaeon
GGAACATCGCCGCCCTCGTCAGGCAGGCCCTCGAGAAGAAGGACCTCCCGCGCTCCCGGCTGCTCAGGGGGATGCTCTATGGGACCCGCCGATAGGATGGCCCCGGCGGCGCAGGAGGCCGGGAAGGCGGAGATGTGCACCGACCCCTACCTCCGGTGCGCCTTCAACGGCGCCGCCCAGACAGCACTCGGGGTTTCCGGATCCGCACTCCTCGCCCATTCGCCGCAGGGGTGCGAGTACCTGGTAAACAATGCCTTCGCCTGGCAGGAATGCGACTACATGGAGACCATCACCCTCTGCACCAAGCTCTGCGTCGACGAGATCGTGCACGGGGGAGAGGACCTCCTCGCCCGCACCATCCGGGAGGCGAAGGGTCTCCCGGTCCAGGCCCTCTTCGTGGCAAGCGCCTGCGGGCCGGAAATCGTCGGCGACGACATCGTCGCGGTCTGCGAGACAGTGCAGCCGGAGGTGAAGTTCCGGCTTGTCCCCATCGAATGCGCCGGGTTCAGGGGTTCGCAGTACGACGGTATCGATATCGCCCTCGATGCGATCCTCTCGCGGCTGGTGAAGCGGGGTGCGGAGAAGATCCCGGAATCGGTCTGCCTCGTCGCCCCTCATGCCAATGCGAACCCTACCTGGATGGCGGACCTGGACTGGGTGAAGCAGGTCCTTTCCCGGCTGGGGATCCCCGTCGTCGCCACGCTCACCCACCGGTCCCCTCTCGGGGAGATCGAGATGGCTTCGTCGGCGGAGACCGCACTCGTGCTCTCCCACGATGCCGGGCAGAAGGCCGCGGACCGGCTTATCTCCGAGTTCGGGATCGAGCAGATCTGCAGGGGGATCCCCCTCCCGATCGGGCTCTCGAACACGGCCCGCTGGCTTTCCGAACTGGGCAGGCGGTTCGACCTGGAGAAGGAGACGGAGCAGATGGTGGCCGAGGGGGAGAGGATGGTCATGGCGACCTGCAGGCGCAAGTGGCCCATGGCCCGGTTCTTCTTCCGGACCCCCGCGGCAATCGTCGCCGATGCGACGGTCGGCATCCCACTCGTCCGCTTTGTCACCGAGGATATGGAGATGACTCCGGATCTCATCGCCCTCTACTCCTCGGGCCGGCAGGTCAGGAGCCTCCTCGAAGGCGAGCTCGCGGATCTCGGGCTTCACCCGAAGGTCGTGTATGGCACCGATGTGTACAGGACGAGGATAAGCCTCGGCGAGGTGAGGCCGAGGGTGGTGTTCGGATCGACCATCGAGCGGCACGCGGGCGAGGGGTTCGGGGTTGCCTACACCGTCGAGCTCGTGCGGATGATGCGGCAGTTCAGGTTCATCAACCGGGAGTACTTTGGGTATACCGGGATCCTGAACCTGTTCGAGGCCATCCAGAACGAGTGGATCATCCGGTGGCGTTCCAAGGAGAAACGGTACGAGGCAAAGTGGTGATGGGATGAGACAGATCGCGATTTACGGGAAGGGGGGCATCGGCAAGAGCACGATCGCCTCGAACGTCTCGGCAGCCCTCGCCGAGACGGGTCTTTCGGTGATGCAGGTCGGCTGCGACCCGAAGAGGGATTCCACGAGGATCCTCGCAGGAGGGGACCTCATTCCCGCAGTCCTCGAGACCTACCGCGAGAAGCTGCGGGTGGGGAAAGACGAGTACGCGATGCAGCTCGACTCGATCGTCAGGAAGACCCCGGGGGGGATCTTCCTCGTCGAGGCGGGAGGTCCCGAGCCCGGGGTGGGATGCGCCGGGCGGGGGGTACTCACCGCGCTCCAGATCTTAAAGGACCTGAAGGCCTTCGAGACCTACAGGATCGACGTCGCCATCTACGACGTGCTCGGCGACGTGGTCTGCGGGGGGTTCGCCATGCCAATCCGGGAGGGATTTGCCCGGGAGATCTACCTCGTCTGCTCCGGCGGGTTCATGAGCATCTACGCGGCGAACAACATCGCCCGCGCCGTCGAGCGCCTTGCCCGCCGGGGCGATACCGGCCTTGCCGGGATCATCTGCAACAGCAACGGTGACCTCGCCTTCGAGCAGGCATTTGTACCGGAGTTCGCGAAGCGCCTGGGGACCCCCTTCGTCCGGTTCGTGCCGAGGAGCCCGGTCATCCAGGCCTGCGAGCTCGAGGGGAGAGCCGTCGTGGAGCATTCACCGCGGTCCCCCGAAGCCGGGATCTTCCGGGACCTCGCCCGGGACATCATGGCGAACGATTCGAGGGTCATCCCGACGCCGATAACCGATCTGGCAGAGCTCGAGCAGCTCTACCGGAAGTACCGGAGCTGAGAAAAACCTCGGATCCTGACCCGGTTTCCATAACCCGGGGGATTCGGGCTGGAGGCGAGTCCCCCGAGAGCGTCCGACTCATTATCCGGGAACGTTCCCGCTCATATCCGTGACGCTCCTGGGGGAGGGATGGTTCATCAAACCCGACCTCGGTCAGAACCCGACCTGGAGCGACGAAAGTCGCGAGTTCGGGCCGATGCCCTCACCCCCCCGCTGTGGCGTCTCCCGCGTGAGGATAGGCCTGTACTGCATTGCCAGCGGCTATCGCAATTCGGGGGGTGCCGAATCGGCAGGGGCGTCGGAGGGGATGCCTATCCCCGACGATGGAGCACCCATCAGGGTGAGACGAGCGGAGCGAGTCCCCCGGAAGCGTCCCGCAATTGGTTATGACCCTTCCCGAAGAGACCCATTCTCTCAATACCCGTATATACCGCGCCCGGGAAAGTGATGAGGGAGTACAACAGCGAGATCGGAGCGGATAATTTCGTCGACGAATGAAGGGATCCATGCCGCGGGAGACCCGGCGGGAGGAAAGCGGGGCGGCATCGACTACAAGTGGATCGTCCTCTCGATCACGACCATCGAGATGTTCATGGTGTCGGTGAACGGGAGCATCACCCTCATCTCGCTTCCTGCTATCTTCAACGGGATCCAGGTTGACCCCTTCACCTCGTTCCAGTATCTGCTCTGGGTGCTCATGGGGTACAGCCTGGTCACGGCGACCCTGCTCCTCTCCTTCGGCAGGCTCTCGGATATGTACGGAAGGGTGAAGCTCTACAACGTCGGCTTTGCCATCTTCACGGTCGGTTCCATTCTCCTGTTCCTCACCCCGGACAAGGGGGACGCCGGCGCCATCGAGCTCATCGTGTTCCGCCTCGTCCAGGCGGTTGGGGCCTCCTTCACCTTCTCGAACAGCGCCGCGATCCTCACCGACGCATTTCCCCCGGACGAACGGGGAAAGGCCCTCGGTCTCAACATGATCGCCTTCCTCTCGGGCCAGTTCATCGGCCTCATCCTCGGTGGCATCCTCGCGTTCTTCAACTGGCGGTACGTCTTCCTCGTGAGCGTGCCGGTCGGGATCCTCGGGACAATCTGGGCCTTCCTGAAGCTGAAGGAGAGCACCCATCCCAGGCGGGCGAGGAAGATCGACCTGTGGGGGAACGCCTCCTTCATCGGCGGGCTCACCATCTTCCTCGTCGGCATTACCTACGCGCTCCTCCCGTACGGGGACAATCCCATGGGATGGGGGAACCCGTGGGTCATCGCGTCGCTCATCCTCGGCGTCGGCCTTCTCCTCGCGTTCCCCTTCATCGAGAGCCGGGCCGAGGATCCGATGTTTCGGCTTGACCTCTTCAGGAACCGGATCTTCACCCTCGCAAACATCGCCGGGTTCCTGGGCGCCATCGCCCGGGGCGGGGTGATGTTCCTCCTGATCATGCTCCTCCAGGGCATCTGGCTCCCGCTCCACGGCTACAGCTACGAGTCCACCCCCTTCTGGGCCGGGGTGTTCATGCTGCCCCTCACCGCCGGGTTCGTGATCATGGGACCCCTCTCCGGCTGGCTGTCCGACCGGTACGGTTCCCGGTGGTTCGCCACGGGCGGGATGGTCCTGATCGCCCTGTCGTTCGTGGTGCTCGCCATGCTCCCCTACGACTTCGAGTACCCCGTCTTTGCGGTCGCCCTCCTCGTGATGGGCCTCGGGAACGGTATGTTCGGGGCGCCGAACATCGCGGCCATCATGAACGCGGTCCCGCCGGAAGAGCGGGGGGCAGCCTCGGGGATGAGGTCCAT
>DATKKN010000176.1:0-17961 GCA_035542895.1 Methanomicrobiales archaeon
CCTCCTCAGGGCCGCGATGCGGCAGCGGCCCGAGTACCTGATCGTGGGGGAGGTCCGGGGGCCCGAGGCCCAGACCCTCTTCCAGGCGATGAACACCGGGCACACCACCTTCTCGACCCTCCACGCGGCCGACGTGGACGCGGCCGTCCACCGGCTGGAGAACGAGCCCCTCTCGGTGCCGAGGAACATGCTCCAGGCGCTCGACATCGTCTCCATCCAGGCGCTCATCTACCGCGGGACCGAGCGGGTGAGGAAGTGCCAGGAGATCGTCGAGATCATGGGCCTCGACCAGGCCACCCAGAACATCCAGGTGAACACCGTCTTTTCCTATGACCCCGTTTCAGACACCTTCTCCTACTCCGGGAGGTCGCAGGTCTATAACGAGATCATGGCGGCCCGGGGCTGGACCACCGACGACCTGCAGAGCGAGATCCTGAAGCGGGGCAAGATCCTCCTCGCCATGAAGGAGCAGGGCGTGAAGGACTACGTCGCGGTTTCCAAGATCTTCCAGAACTATGCCATCAAGCCCAACGAGGTCATGGAGAACCTGGGCGATCTCAGCAGGATCATTGGATGAACGCGAAGGCATACATCTCTGACCTGGTCCGCTCGAGGAAGAACAACTACGACTGGCTCCACGACGACCTGATCTCCGCCCGCTCCGGAGTCACCATCGAGCATTACCTCTTCCAGACGTACGTCATCACCCTCTTTTCCGGGATCTTCTGCGCCCTCGCCGGGTACATCACCGCGGACACCATCGCCTCGATGGAGTTCTCGACGACCATCTACGATATCTTCAACATCTACCGGGTCTTCCCGAACTTCGTCCCGATGCTCATCTTCCGGCTCGTCTTTACCGGTGCCGCCTTCATCGCGGGGGCGATCCTCGGCTATCAGGTCATGGTCAGCTTCCCCTCGCTCCTGAAGTCGCAGCGGGGCACCCGGATCAACCTCACCCTCCACAATGCCGTTGCCTACATGTACGCCATGCAGCGGGGGGGTGCCGAGCTCTCCACCATCTTCAGCTCCCTTGCCGAGAACGCGGCCATCTTTGGCGAGGTTGCCGTCGAGTTCCGGCAGTTCATGCGCGACATCGACTACTTCGGCTATGACCTGGTCTCGGCCATCAAGCACCTGGGCGACACCACCCCATCCGAGAAGTTCCGGGACTTCCTCCAGGACCTCCTCTCGGTCATCGACAGCGGCGCCTCCCAGGGCGAGTTCTTCTCGCAGCGGGTGCGCATCTACCAGGACGAGGCCCGCTTCGAGATGAAGCAGTTCATCGCGACCCTCGAGTTCGTCGCCGAGACGTATGTCACTCTCTTCGTGGCCGGTCCCCTCTTCCTCATCATCATCATGATCGTCATGGGGATCATCGGCGGGATGGGGCTCACCGCCCTCTCGGTGGTCTGCTATGCCCTCATTCCCATCGGCTCGGTCCTCTTCATCGTCTTCCTCTCCATGATCTCGGAGAAGGTCGAGGGAATCGAGCGGTACATCAAGAGCAAGGTCCTCGACGTCTTCTTTGATGTCAAGATCCAGAAGCGGGAGGGCGAGGAGGCGGCCTTTGCCCAGCTCAAGTACTATGACCGGATCCGGAAGTTCCGGGAGTTCATGAGGAACCCCTTCGCCGCCTTCATCCTGATCCCGACCCGGAGCTTCTATGTCACCGTTCCCATCGCCATCATGTACGCCCTCCTCTCGGTTCTCTCGGTTCCCTTCACCCTCGACCTCCAGACCAAGGTCATGATCCTGGACGACCATATCGTCATCGCCGGGCTCATCGTCTTTGTCCCCTACGCCATCTTCCACCTCCTCTGGCAGCGCAAGGTTATGGGCATCGAATCGGCCATCCCCGAGTTCCTGGAGCGGATGGCGGGGATCAACGAGATCGGGCTCACCATCGCCCAGGGTCTCGCCCTCATGGTCCGGACGAACCTCGGGGTCCTCTCGTACGAGATCAAGAGGATCAAGCGGGACCTTGACTGGGGGGCGAACATCGAGGATGCCCTCGTCAGGTTCGAGCACCGGATCCGGACCCCCTCCATCGCCCGGACGGTCACCCTGATCACGAAGGCGAGCTATATGAGCGGCGATATCGGGGAGATCCTCGCCATCGCCGCCTCGGATGCCAGGATGAGCGAGATCCTGAAGCGGGAGCGCTCGACCTCGATGCTCATCTACCTGGTTATCGTCTACCTGGCCTTCGGGGTCTTCCTCTTCGTGGTCGGGGTCATCCTCACCATGTTCCTCCCCCTCCTCGTCCAGCAGGGCGGGAACATGGCCGCGATGCGCGGGATGGCGAGCTCCCAGATGGTGAGCGGGGACACCTTCGGGATCCTTATCTACCACGCCTGCCTCATCCAGGCCCTCTTCTCGGGGCTCCTCGCGGGATTCATGGGCGAGGGTTCCCTCAACGCCGGGGTGAAGCACAGCTGCGTCCTCCTCATCATTGCCCTCATCGTCTTCAATACCTTCATCACCGTGTGAACGACCTCCACGGGCGACGTATGGGGGCTGGACCTTGGCCTGCGGCCCGGGTTGCCACGGGTTACCATTAAGTTATCCCGCGAGGAACCTTGGGTGAGGTGATGAAGGGTGTGCTCGGTTGGCGGGCCCATGGACGTTGACTACAAGGAGAGGGTGAAGGGGAAGGACTACAAGTGTAAAAGCTGCGGGGAGAAGTTCAAGGGGGTCGGGAAGCACCCCATCTGCCCGAGCTGCCAGTCCGACGACGTCGCCCCGGAATGAAGTACCCTCTCGGCGAACGTATCCTCCTCGTCCAGGGAAATCATTCGTTTCTCCTCGCAGGGAGGGCCCTCTCCGCTTTTTCCCTCTATATCGAGACCTTCGGGGATGAGCTCTCGCAGGCGGTATCGCCGGATGACCTGGTCGTCGTGTCCGCACCCGAGGGCGGGGACACGGAACCTGCGAGGATGCTCCTCGAACTGGTGCGGCGATACCATATGCCTCTCCTCGTCCTCCCGAAGGACCACCCGGGGTCGGGGAGGCTCCCCCTCGTGGTCTCGGTCGCGGATTCCCTCGTCCTCGCCTGCGATATCCGGCGGGGGACCCACCCGGACCAGCACCTTCTCTGCTCATCGGAGGAGCTTGCGGGAATGACCCTCAGGAGATCGGGGAACGATGTCCGACTTGAGGGTGTTCCTCCGGGGGTCCGGGTCGGTTACCTGGATGAAACGCGCATCCGGGGAGATGGCTGATTTATCGGGATCGATTGCATAAAAAAACGAATCTCTGCTATTTCTTATCACGCCATGGTTATCAGGTGAGGAGAGGAAGGAGTATTCTATCTGATGGGTGGGCGCCCAATACCAAAACGCTTATTAATATTGAAGAAAGAAAAACGAATGTTTGAAGCTGGTATAAGGGATCCAACCATGGCCCGGAACCCCGTTATCGAGAAGCTCATCAAGGGTGCCGTCGAGCGCTGCAGAGAGAGGATTGCCCTTGGCAAGAAGAAACCGGGAGAGGACAACCGGAACGGGGAACAGGCCAGGAAGGAAACCCGGTTTACGAACCACATGAAACAATCCCATGGCTTATGAGTGCGAGATCCGTATGCCTGAAAAATCCCTCCTCCAGTCCATCAGGGAGAAGGAACTGGAGACAAACGTAAGCCTTGATGCCGCCCGGAGAGAGGCGGCGGAACTGGTCGAGGTTGCACAGAGGGAAGCCGCTGAAATGCTCGCCCGGGCCGGAGAGGAGGCGGCCCGGGCAGCAGAGGACCTTGTCCGGGGAGACCTGGGCCGCATCTCCCGGGAGGTCGAGGAAGTCGCGGGAAAGGAAAGGGAGAGGATCACCGCGCTTGCGGAGAGCGGGAGGAGCCATCTTCCCGAGGCCGTCGAGCATATCACCAGGGCGGTGGTCCCGGATTAAACCCCATGCTTCAGAAGATGGTCAAGGTCCAGGTGATCGGACCCAAGGAAGACCTGGGAGGGGTGGTGGACCTCCTCTACCGGCTTGGCACCATCCACCTTGAGGAGGCCCGCCGGACGGGTGTCCAGGGGGATACGGTGAGGAGGATGGAGGCACGGCGGGGCGAGGAGCTGTCCCAGGTGCTCCTCCGGATCGGCGGGATCCTCCAGGCGCTCCCCGCGGTCCACCGGGTTGAGGCCGCCCAGCCAAACCTCACCGCCGAACTCCAGGCGGGGAAGGACGAGGACCTGATCCGGAGGGCGAACCGGGTCATCGGCACCCTGGAATCCATGACCAGGGACCTCGCGACCAGGAAGTCCGACCTCGAGTTCACCATCGCGAACCTGAGCCGGTACGCGAGGATCATCGAACGGATCCGGCCGCTCGAGGAACAGCTCCCGGTGCTCCAGGGTTTCGAGGTGACGGTCATCCTCATCCAGAAGGAGTTTGCCGAGGCCATCGACGTGATCCGGGACGCCCTCTCGGAGATCACGAGGAACCAGTACGAGATCCTCGCTGCTGACGTTGACGAATCGACCATCGCCGCGGTGACGGTCTTTTCCAGGCGGTTCTCGGAACAGGTCCACTCCTTCATCTACTCCCAGAACGTGAACGAGGTCCGGCTCCCCCCGGAGTACATGGGAAAGCCTTTCCAGGAGATACTCGGGCTCATCGACGAGAAAAAGGCCGAGGCGGCGAAGGGGATCGTTGAGATCGACAAGGTTCTCTCGGGAATCGCCGGCACCTGGTACCGGGAACTCCTCGCCCTCAGGGGGGTGCTCGAGGACCGGGTAAACGAGGCGGGCGTGTACGGTTCTTTCGGCCAGACCGAGTATACCTTCGTCATCGTCGGCTGGATACCCTCCCGATCCCTGAAACAGATGACGAAGGCCATCTCCGGGGGCTTCGGCAACCGGGTCGTGGTGACCGTCCTCACGCCGGATAAGGGAGAGATGGCCGAGGCGCCGGTCTTCTACGACAACCCGCGTCTCGTCAAGCCCTTCGAGTTCCTCATGAATCTCATTTCTGCCCCGAAGTACTGGGAGATCGACCCGGTCCCCTTCCTCGCCGTCTTCTTTCCCATCTTCTTCGGCCTCATGGTGGGGGACGTCGCGTACGGCCTTATCATCATGGGCATCGCCCTCCTCGTGAAGTACCGTTTGAAGCATCTCGAATGGGCGCAGCCCCTTGCGAATATCCTCCTCATCTCCTCGGTCCCGACCATTTTCTTCGGGTTCCTGTACGGGGAGTTTTTCGGCAACCTCGGTGAGATGCTGTGGGGAATGGAACCGGTCACCTTCATGGGGATCACCTGGAACCGGATCGAGGCCCTCATCCCGCTGCTCATCCTCTCCATATCCATCGGGGTGGTCCACCTCTTCCTGGGGCTCGGCCTCGGGATGATCAATGCGATGCGGGAGGGGAGCAGAAAGCATCTCTGCGACCGGTGCGGGATGATGATGGTCATCACCGGCATCATCGTCATTCTCATCAGTGTCATGGGTTACCTGCCGGCCATTCTCTCCTGGGCCGGGGTGGCCCTCATTCTCGTCGGCCTGCCCCTCCTCGTGTACGGGGGGGGCATTTTCGGGGCCTTCGAGATCATCAGCATGGTGGGGAACATCCTCTCCTATGCCCGGATCATGGCAATCGGGATGGCATCGGTGATCCTCGCTCTCGTGGCAAACACCATGGGCGGGACCATGGAGGTGGCCCTCGTGGGTGTCCTCATCGCTGCCCTCCTCCACGTGATGAACATCGGCCTTGCCATGTTCTCCCCCTTCCTCCACTCCCTCCGGCTTCACATCGTGGAGTTCAACCCGAAGTTCTTCAAGGGAGGGGGCAGGCCTTACCGGCCTTTCAGGAAGGAGGAAGGGGGTGCCGGCCCGGCCCTTCACGCAAAGTGAAGGGCCTGGAATCCGAAGGATGGAGGGCCTGAGACCCATTAGGGTCGAAGGTCTTCAACCCATCAGGGTTGAGGGTCTCCAACCCATCAGGGTTGGGGGGCCCGGAATCCACGTATCGCATAACGAAGAGAGAGGTTTGGAGGCTTACACGATGGCAGATGTCAACTGGGGGCTCCCGCTGGGTGCCGGGATTGCCTTCGGGCTGGGCGCCCTCGGAACGGGGATCGCCCAGTCCAAGATCGGGGCTGCAGGAGCCGGGACAATCGCAGAGAAACCTGAGACCTTCGGTCTCATGGTGGTCCTCGTCGCAATCCCCGAGACCATGGTCATCCTGGGTTTCGTGGTAGCCGCGATGCTCTGGATCAAACTCGTGTGAGGCCGGAGACAGGCTCCGGAAGTCTGGGGTTGGTGCCTTGACCTACGAAGAACTGATGGCATCCATCGAGGCGACGGCCGCCGAGCGGATGCAGGAGATGAAGGAAAAGGCGCGGGCAGAGGCCGAGGGGATCAGGAGGGCCGCGGCGGAGAAGGCGGCCGGGCTGCACAAGGAGGCCATGGAGCGGGCAAAAAAGAAGGTGGAGGCAGAACGGGAGAAGATGGTCTCCCGGATGAGGGGGGAGGTGAGGCTCGAGCTCCTCAGGCGCAAGCAGGAGGTCTCGGACCGGGCCTTCCGGGAGGCGGGGGAACGGATCCTCGCCGCACGCACGAGGCCCGGATACCGGCTCATCGCCCGCAGGCTCGCGGAGGAGGCCATCGGCCAGGTGAAGGGATCGGATATCGTGTTCCACGTCGATCCCAGGGACCGGTCCCTCTTCGAGGGAATCCTCGCGGATCTCCAGAGAAACTGCGAGATCGCGACCGACCTGGCGACCGCAGGGGGCCTCACGGTCACCTCGAAGGACGGACGTTTTTCGGTGACGAACACCATCGAGTCCAGGCTGTCCCGCGCGAGGGAGCTCCTGAAGGGGGAGGTTTTCTCCATTCTTTACGGTGGTTAGGGTGGACTACGACTACCTGAATGCCAGGATCCGGTCCATGAAGGGGAGGCTCCTCACCCCCCAGGCCTTCGAAGGACTGATCCAGAAGCCCGACCTCGAGGGGGTCATCCCGGAGCTCGAGAAGACCCCCTACCGGGCCGAGCTGGAACGGGCCAGCGTCCATTACAAGGGGATCCACGCCGTGGAGGAGGCACTGAGGCGGGAGATGGCGAAGACCTTCAGCCGGATCCTCGCCATCGCCCGGGGCGATGAAGCCGAAAAGTACGTCACCCTCCTCCTCGCCCGGTGGGACGTGCAGAACGTGAAGACCATCCTCCGGGGAAAGGCCATGCACGTCCCCCCCGCCGAGATCCTGGAATGCCTGATCCCTGCCGGGGACCTGGACGAGGCGGCGCTCGCCGAGCTCCTGAAGCAGACGGATGTACGGGCCGTCGTGGACCTCCTCGCGACCTGGCGGATCCCGTATGCCCGGCCCCTGACGAGAAGCATCCGGGAATTCCAGGAGACCCGTGACACTGCCGTCCTCGAGTATGCCCTTGACCGGTTCTCCTTCGAATCGTCCCTGGAGGCCCTCCAGGGGGATTCGGAGGACGACCGGATCATGCGGGAGATGGTGACCTCCGAGATCGAGGTGGTGAACCTGAAGACCGCCTTCCGGCTCATCCGGGACGGTATCGCCTTGGAGGAGGCCCGGGGGGTCCTCATCGACGGGGGAAGGTCCCCCGATACCGCCAGGGTTCTCTCCCTCATCGGGACGGGAAATATCGACCAGGCGGCGAAGATGCTCGACGGGACCCCGTACCGGTTCCTCTCTCTTATCCCCGGGTCGGCGGCGAAGGGAGGGATCTCGGCCTACGAGAAGGAGCTCGACCGCTACCTGCTCAGAAAGGGGGTCTCCCACTTCCTCAAGGACCCCCTCTCCATTGCCATCGCCATTGCGTACATCTGGGCAAAGCACGCCGAGGTGACCAACCTGCGGGTCATTGCCCGGGGCAAGATCGCCGGCATCACGGACAAGGAGATCCGGGGGGAGATCATCCATGTATAAGTTCATGGTGGTGACGGACCCGGAGACCGCCCCGGGGTTCCGGCTCGCGGGAGTGGACGTGGTTGAGGCGGCGGACGTCGAGGAGGCGAGGACGATCATCCCGGATCTCCTCTACCGTGACGACACGGGCATTGTCGCCATAAACGAGGAGTTCCTGGCCGGCCTGGACGCAAAGGTCCTCCAGAAGATGGAGAGGACCCACCGGCCCATCATCCTCCCCATCCCCTCGGGGAAGAAGGCGGGAGAGGGGGCAAGTTACGTCGAGCGGCTCCTCCAGCGGGCCATCGGCTACAACATCGTGGTTCGGAGGTGATGACATGAAAACAGGTTCCATCAGGCGGATCTCGGGCCCCGTAGTGATCGCCGACGGGATGCGGGGCTCGAGGATGTACGACGTGGTCAAGGTCGGGGACGAGGAGCTGAACGCCGAGATCATCCGGCTGGAGGGCGACCGGGCGGTGATCCAGGTGTACGAGGACACGAGCGGCCTCCTCGTCGGGGAGAAGGTCGTCCTCACGGGGACCCCCCTCTCCGTGGACCTCGGGCCCGGCCTCCTCTCCTCCATCTACGACGGGATCCAGCGCCCCCTCGCCCTCCTTGCCGAGCGGAGCGGGTCCTACATCTCCCGCGGCATCTCGGTTCCCGGCATCGACCGGTCGAGGAAATGGGAGTTCACCCCTGCGGTGAAGAAGGGCGACCGGGTGACCGGAGGGGATGTCCTGGGCACCGTGCCCGAGTTCCACCTGGTGCACCGGGTCCTGGTTCCACCCCGGGTCTCCGGGACCGTCAGGGATGTGAATGCCGGCTCCTTCACCATGGAGGAGCCCGTCTGCACCCTGGAGGACGGGAGGGAGATCCCAATGCTCCAGCGCTGGCCGGTGCGGATCGGCCGGCCCATCGCGAAGAAGCTTGACCCCACCGTACCCCTTGTCACCGGCCAGAGGGTCTTCGACCTCCTCTTCCCGGTGGCAAAGGGGGGCACCGCCATGATCCCCGGGGGCTTCGGCACGGGGAAGACCGTCTCGGAGCAGACCCTCGCCAAGTGGTCGGACACCCAGATCGTGGTTTACATCGGGTGCGGGGAGCGGGGAAACGAGATGACCGACGTCCTCGCCGAGTTCCCCGAGCTCACCGATCCGAGGACCGGCCTCCCCCTCATGGAGCGGACCATCCTCATCGCGAACACGAGCAACATGCCGGTCGCCGCCCGGGAGGCCTCCATCTATACCGGGATCACCATGGCCGAGTACTACCGGGACATGGGCTACGATGTCTCCCTTATGGCGGACTCCACCTCCCGGTGGGGGGAGGCCTTAAGAGAGGTATCGGGGAGGCTCGAGGAGATGCCGGGCGAGGAGGGCTACCCCGCGTACCTCGCCACCCGGCTCGCCGCCTTCTACGAGCGGGCCGGGCGGGTGGTCACCCTGGGGTCCGGGGACAGGCGGGGCTCGGTGACCATCGTCGGGGCCGTCTCCCCGCCGGGGGGCGACTTCTCCGAGCCCATCACCCAGAACACCCTCCGGATCGCAGGGACCTTCTGGGCCCTGGACACCGCCCTCGCCTATCGCCGCCACTTCCCCGCGGTGAACTGGATCCGGAGTTATTCCCTGTACCTCGAGGGTATCCAGGGCTGGTACTCGGAGCAGGGCATCCCCGACTGGAAGGAGGTCCGGGACCGGGCCATGTATCTCCTCCAGAAGGAGGTGGAGCTCCAGGAGATCGTCCAGCTCGTCGGGCCCGATGCCCTCCCCGAGAGCGAGAAGGCCATCCTCGAGGTTACCCGGATGATCCGGGAGGACTTCCTCCAGCAGAGTGCCTACCACGAGGTGGACTCCTTCTGCTCCCTGGAGAAGCAGTACTGGATGCTCCGGGCCATCCTCCGGTTCCACGAGAAGACGGCAGAGGCCATGGCGAGAGGGGTGGCCCTGGAGAAGGTCCTGAAGCTCCCGGTGAAGACCCAGATCGGGAGGATGAAGGAGGACCCGGACCTCGCGCGGATCAAGGGGCTCGTCGCGGAGATCGACAGGCAGGTCGCCCCCCTGGGGGTGGAGGCATGACGGAGAAAAGCCTCGCCACCCTCGAATACCGGACGGTGGATTATGTCTCCGGCCCCCTCATCTTCGTACGCGCCGTGAAGGGCGTCTCCTATGGCGAGATCGCCCGGATCACCCTCCCGGGTGGAGAGGAGCGGACGGGCCAGGTCCTCGACATCTCCGAGGACCTCGCCGTGGTCCAGGTCTTCGAGGGGACGCGGGGAATCGATGCCATGGCGACCCGGGTCCGTTTCACGGGCGAGCCTCCCCGGATCGAGGTCTCCCGGGACATGCTCGGCCGGACCTTCACCGGCGTGGGAAAGGTCCGGGACGGGGGCCCGGAGATCATCCCCGAGGAGTCCCTGGACATCGGCGGTCTCCCCATCAACCCCCACTCCCGGGACCGGCCCCGGGACTTCATCCAGACCGGGATCTCTGCCATCGACGGGTTAAACACCCTCGTCCGGGGGCAGAAGCTCCCCATCTTCTCCGGGGCAGGCCTCCCTGCGAACCGGCTCGCGGCCCAGATCGCCCGGCAGGCCACGGTCCTCGGCGAGGGGGAGCAGTTCGCCGTGGTCTTCGCGGCGATGGGCATCACCGCGCGGGAGGCCTCCTTCTTCATGGAGGACTTTGAGCGGACCGGCGCCCGGGAACGGGTGGTCTTCTTCATGAACCTCGCCGACGACCCGACCATCGAGCGGATCGCGACCCCCCGATGCGCCCTCACGGCCGCCGAGTACCTGGCCTATACCCAGGACCTCCACGTCCTCGTCATCCTCACGGACATGATCAATTACTGCGAGGCCCTGCGGGAGATCTCCACCGCCCGGGAGGAGGTCCCCGGCCGGCGGGGGTACCCGGGCTACATGTACACCGACCTCGCCTCCATCTACGAGCGGGCGGGCCGGATCAAGGGCCGGAAGGGGTCCATCACCCAGATCCCCATCCTCACCATGCCCGACGACGACATCACCCACCCGGTGCCGGACCTTACCGGCTACATCACCGAGGGGCAGATCGTCCTCTCCCGGGACCTCTTCAGGCGTGGGGCCGACCCGCCCATCGATCCCCTTCCCTGTCTCTCCCGGCTCATGAACCAGGGCATCGGGCCCGGGAAGACCCGGGAGGACCACCGGAACGTGGCAGACCAGCTCTATGCCTCGTATGCCTATGGCCGGGACCTCCGCCGTCTCGTGGCCATCGTGGGCGAGGAGGCCCTCACCGAGGTGGACAAGGTCTACCTGAAGTTCGCCGACGAGTGCGAGAAGCGGTTCATCACCCAGGGGGACCGGAACCGGACCATCGGCGAGACCCTCTCCCTCGCCTGGGAGCTCTTCTCCATGCTCCCGGTGGAGGAGCTGAAGCGGGTCAAGCGGGAGTTCATCGAGAAGTACCGCCCGGCCGGGACGAAGGGGTGAGGCATGGCCGAGCAGGTGAGCCCGACCCGGATGGAGCTCATCAGGCGGCGTGCCCAGATCCGGCTCGCCCGGGCGGGCCGGGACCTCCTCCGGGAGAAGATGGACGCCCTCATCCGGGAGTTCTTCCGGACCATGGAGTCGGTCTCGCGTTCCCGGGGGGACCTCGAGGGCATCGTGGATGCCGCGCGGCACGCCCTCACCATCGCCCAGGCTGTCGACGATCCGGTCGCGGTTAAGTCGGCCTCCTTTGCGGCAAAGAGGGGCGTTTCCCTGGACATCCGGGGAAAGAACATCATGGGCGTCCCCGTCCCCGTCATCGAGAAAAAGCGGGTGGCCCGCTCGGTCCTCGAGCGGGGCTACGGGATCACCGGGGTCTCCGGCCGGATCGACGAGGTGGCCGAACGGTACGAGCAGGCCCTGGACCTCGTCATCCTCCTCGCCGAGACCGAGACGGCGCTGCAGCGCCTGGGTGGTGAGATCCGGATGACCCGGCGGAGGGTGAACGCCCTCGAGCAGGTGGTCATTCCCGATCTCGAAAAACAGGCCCGCTACATCGAGGCGACCATCGAGGAACGCGAGCGGGAGGACCTGTTCAGGTTGAAAAGAGTGAAACGGATCATCGACCGGAAAAGGGCCGAATCGGGCCTCGCATAGCACCCGTTCAGGCAATGCGCCCGAGGATCCCGGTCACCTGCGTAGCCGCATCGTGCTCCGAGATCTCCTTCCGCTCCACCGCCCTCCCGATGGCGAGGATCTCGTCCAGGTCGTCCCGGGAGAGGCGGGCAAAGGAATAGCTTTCCCAGAGCTTCCGGTCGGTAAACACCCAGGCCTCGCCGAGCATGAGCCTGAGGGTCTTGACCTCGGGCAGGGAGAATAGCTTCCAGCCGTCCCCCAGGCTCTTTCTCACCTTCTCCAGGGCCTCCTCGGCATGCTTCTCCTTCTGGAGCTGGAAGAACCTCCTGCCCCGCTCCTGGTCGCTGACATCTGGCATACGCTCCGGCCTCACGTTTCCATATGAGGGGGGAGGGATATAGGTTTCGGCATCATGGCCGGACCCGACGAGCGGCGATCGACCCCTCGGAGGCCCGGAGATGGGCCGCCAGGGTAGGAATACCAGGCGGATCGAATCCCGGGTCTCCTTTCTCGGGAAAAGTACTCCTCCGGCCAAAATAACAACACATATATTGCAACTTTCTCCAGATTACTGGTATCATCACGGTCAGGAGCGTGGTATGAGAACCGAAGTCTTGCAGGCCATCAGGAAGGCGGAGGAGGAGTACCAGGCCGAGATCACAAAGGCAAAGGCCGAGAAGGAACGCCGCATCGCCGCGGCCACCCTGGAGGCCGACAGCCTCGTCATGAAGGCCCGGACCGGGACCGAGGAGTACAAGAAGCAGCGCCTGGAAGAGGCGAGAAGGGAGACGGCCCGGAAGCGGGACGACATCATGAGGTCCGGGGAGCAGCAGGCTGCCCTCATCAGGGAGCAGGCGGGGAAGAAGATCGACGGCGCGGTGCGGCTCCTCATGAAGCGATTCGAGGCGGAGGTGTATGCTCAAGACTAAGACGATGAGCCGCCTCGTCATCACCGGCCTCAAGGACCAGCTGGAGGCGACTATCCGGGAGCTCTACCTCCTCAATTCCTTCCACATCAGGGAGTACGTGGAGGGGAAGGACCCGGACTATGCGGGTTTCGTCATGGGGAAGCCCCTGGGCCAGGCCGCGACCGTCTCAGAGCAGCTCGTGCGCCTGAGGGGCGTGATGAGCGCCGTCGGCCTTTCCTCCGGGGAGGCAGTGGCCGGGAAGAAGGCCAGGGCCGTGGAGATCCGGGAGCTGATGGGCCGAGAGCTCACCCCGATCCAGGCAGAGGTGGAGGAGCTCGTCCGCCGGCGCCAGGACGTCCTGGAGCCGAAGGTGCGCCAGCTCAACGAGGAGTTGGCGGCCCTCGAGCCCTTTGCCGCGGTTCCCCTCGACCTGGAGATGTACCGGGGGTACGCGAGCCTTGCGGTCTTCACCGGGAGGATCTCCCACGATGTGGCCATCCCGGTCCCCCACGAGAAATACTTCACACCGGTTGGGGAGGGCAACTTCATCGTGGTCTTTGCCCGGTCAGAGGACCGGGCGGAGGTGGAGGGGGTTCTCCAGCAGGCCCGGTTCCAGCCGGGGAGCATCCCCGAGGGGACCGGGTCCCCGAAGGGGCGGCTCCTCGCGGACCGGGAGGAACTCGCGAAGGTGGAAAAGGACCTCGGGGAGGTGGGTCGTCGGATGGAGGAGATCAGGAGGGAGAAGGGGGAACTCCTCCTCTCCTGCGAGGAATTTCTCTCGGCAGAGGCCGAGCAGGAGGAGGCCCCCCTCCGGTTCGCGACCTCGGAAGGTGCCTTCGTTGCCGAGGGCTGGGTCCCGACCGACCGGGTGAAGGCAGTCACCGAGGAGGTGAAGAAGGCCACGGGAGGGAAGGCCTATGTCGCCGAGGTCGAGCTCGGGCACGACGAGAAGGAGATCCCCGTGGAGTACCAGAACCCCCGGTTCGCCCGGCCCACCGAGCTCATCACCGACCTCCATTCCAGGCCCCGGTACGGCGAGGTGGACCCGACCCTCGCCGTCTCCATCATCTTCCCCATCTTCTTCGGGATCATCCTCGGGGACGTGGGGTACGGGGCCCTTCTCCTTGCAGCGAGCCTCGCCCTCCAGCGGATGTTTGCGAGCTCGAAGGACGCTCAGCGGTTCTTCACCGTGCTCCGGAACTGCAGCATCTCGTCCATCATCTTCGGGCTCCTCTACTCGGAGGCCTTCGGGTTCGAGCTCCCCTGGCACCCGATCCTTTTCTCCCGGCACCTGGTCATCGGCGAGGCGGGGGAGGGGCCGAACATCGTCGGGCTCATCGTCTTTGCGGTGTGGATCGCCGTAGCCCAGCTCACCCTCGGGAGGGTGCTCAACGCCATCAACCAGTCCCACGGCCACCACGGGATCAAGGGGGTGCTCGGCCAGGTGGGGTGGATCGCCACGATGTGGGGCATCCTCGTCCTCATCTGGTCCATCTTCCCCATCCCTTACATGCCGGACCTCACCGGGTTCCCGCCAGTCGCCGGGGGGTTGTCCGTCCCGGCCATCATCGGGGCGGTCCTGCTCCTCGCGGGGCTCCTCCTCATCGCCCGGGAGTCCGCCCTGGAGCTCATCGAGCTCCCGACCATCATCTCCAATGCCATGTCCTATGCACGGCTTGCGGCGGTGGGGCTCTCGTCGGTGGTCATCGCCATCGTCATCAATTACATCGCCATCTCCAAGCTCATCGAACCCAGTTTAGAAAATCTTACATGGGTTGGGATCGTAATGATCCTGATCGGGATTGCAGTCCTCGTCGGAGGGCACCTGCTGAACACGGCACTCGGGCTCATCGGGGGGGGACTGCAATCCCTGAGATTGCAGTATGTTGAGTTCTTCACCAAGTTCTACAAGGGTGGAGGAAAAAAGTACCATCCGTTTGGAAAGGAAAGGAGATTTTCGGAGGATTAGACCATATGGCACTTCCAGTTGAACCAACCGTTGTCCCGACTCTTGCGGGAATGACCACTGAGATGATCACGGCATCGCAGATCGGATCCAAGGCCATGGCCGCAGCGATCGCCATCAGCGTGACCGGGTTCTCGGCGGCAATCGCCGAGTACGCCATCGGGACGGCTGCCGTCGGGGCCACCGCCGAGAAGCCCGAGGTCTTCGGGTCTGTCCTGATCCTCACGGTTATCCCGGAGACCATCGTCATCTTCGGGCTTGTCGTGGCGCTCCTCCTCATCATCTGAAGGGACCGGGCCATGGAGCTCGAAGCGGTCGCCGCTGACATCCGGGAGAAGGCGAAGCGGGACGCGGGGGCCATCCAGGAGGAGACGGGAAGGGAGGTGGAGAGGATCCTCTCCGGCGCGCAGGAGCGGGCCTCGGAGATACGCCTCACGGCCGAGGACGAGGTGAACCGTGAGGCCTCCCGCATGACCGATCTCGAGGTCTCCTCGGCGAACCTTGTCGTGAAGAGGATGCAGCTCAACACCCAGAAGGACCTCTTGGACCAGGTGTACCAGGCGACCCTCGACGCAATCGGAAGGAACCCGGAGAGCTTCCGGCGGGATACCGTGAAGACACTCATCTCGAGGGCGAGAAAGGATATCCGGGAGGGGGCGGTCTTTTGCAGCGCAAGGGATACCCAGGCGCTCCAGGAGATCCTGAGAAGCCCCGAGTGCGCCGGGTTCCGTTTCGGGGGCGCCGTCGATATCCCGGGCGGTATCATCATCGAGAGCGGGGACGGCCAGCTGAAGGTCGACTACAGCTACCGGACCTTCCTCGACCGGGTCTGGGAGGCGGGGCTCAAGGATGCTTCCGACACCCTGTTCCAGTGAGTGGTGGAGATGGCCCTGGTAAGCGCACCGGGATCCTATATCTACGTCTGTACCCGGCTCAGGGTGCGGCGGTCCTTCTTCCTGCCGCGGGAGGACCTCCTCCGCATGCTTCACATGGAGCTCCCGGAGATCATCAGGTTCATCGGGGAGACGACCTACAAGAAGGAGATCGCGGAGCTCGCCACCCTCTGTTCGGGAACGGATCTGGACCTCCTCGAGATGGCTCTCTCCTGGAACATGGCCAAGGAGTTCCATAAGATCCAGGAGATTATCCCCGACGGCCTCCGGGGGTTCACCTCTGCTTACCTCCGCCGCTGGGATGTCCAGAATGTCATTAACATCATGAGGGGAAAGGCCCAGGGAATGAAGGCCGAGAAGATCAAGGAGGTCCTCATCCCGGCCGGGGATCTCGACCGCGAGTTCCTGGACCGGCTCCTCGCCGAGGACTCGGTGGAGAAGGTCGCGGCGGCCCTCTCCGGGGTGAGGTTCTACCCCCTCATCAAGGGGGCTCTGGCCTCCGGGATCACGGACGAGTCCCTCATGAACCTGGAGAACGAGCTCATCAAGCAGTACTACCGGGACCTCATCGAGGAGGCGGGGAGCGGGGTGAAGGGGGGGAAGGTCTTCCTGGACTGGCTCAGGATGGAGATCGACTTCCAGAACATCGAGAACCTCTTCAGGCTCCGGCACAACCGGGAGAAGGGGGATGTCCTTCCTCTCATGATCCCGGGGGGAAGGATCCCCGTGGAGGAGCTGGTCAGACTGAACGGCATCGAGGACCGGAAGGAGTTCATCGACGAGCTCAGGAAGAGGGCGGTTCATGAACCCCTCCAGGCGGCCCTCGAGGAGTTCAGGAAGGAGAAGCCCATCCACGAGATCGAGATCGCCCTCACCCGGGCGCTCCTTGCGCAGATGGCCTTCCTCGCCAAGATGCACCCCTTTTCCATCTACCCGGTGCTTACCTATCTCGAGGAGAAGCGGTACGAAGTTGCGAATATCCGGACCATTGCGAGGGGCAAGAAGGTGAACCTCCCTGCAGAGGAGATCAAGGGGTACCTGGTGATCTGAATGGAGATTGCGGTCATCGGGAGCGGGGAGTTCGTCCTGGGGTTCCGGCTCGCGGGAATCCGGAAGACGTACGCGGCCGAGGGCGAGGAAAGACTGAAGGCAGCCATCCAGAAGGCCATGGACGACCCTGAGGTCGGGATACTCGTCATGAGCACCGCAGACTTCGGCCGGATCCCCGTGCGCCTGCGCACCACCCTCGAGAACTCAATCAGGCCGACGGTGGTGGCCATCGGGGGCGAGGAGGGGGGCATCTCCCTCCGCGAGAAGATCAAGAGATCGGTGGGTGTTGACCTGTGGAAGTGACAAGCGAGGCATACACATGAGGAACCAGGGAATTCTCAAGCGGATCGCAGGCCCTGTCGTCACCGCGGTGGGGATGGATGCCCACATGTACGACCTGGTGAAGGTGGGGAAGGAGGAGCTCATGGGGGAGGTCATCAAGATCCAGGAGGAGATGACCATCATCCAGGTGTACGAGGATACCTCGGGCATCAGGCCCGGGGAGCCGGTGGTGAACACCGGCCTCCCCCTCGCCGTGGAGCTTGGGCCGGGCCTGCTCAAGAGTATCTACGACGGCATCCAGAGGCCCCTCGAGGTACTCATCACGAAGCAGGGGAACTTCATCTCCCGCGGCGTGACGGCACCGGGGCTCGACCGGGCCAAGAAGTGGGACTTCAGGCCCCATGTGAAGGACGGCGACCGGGTCGGGCCCGGCTCGATCCTGGGAGAGGTCCAGGAGACGAATATCGTGCACCGGGTCATGGTTCCGCCGGGGACGAAAGGCGGGATCGTGAAATCCATCAAGGCAGGGCACTTCACCGTCGAGGAGATCATCTGTACCCTCGAGGACGGGACCCGGATCACGATGATGCAGAAGTGGCCGGTCCGGATATCCCGCCCCGTAAAGGAGAAGCTCAACCCGGACGTCCCGCTCCTCACCGGCCAGCGGATCCTGGACGGGCTCTTCCCTATCGCAAAGGGAGGCACGGCGGCCATCCCCGGCCCCTTCGGGAGCGGGAAGACGGTCACCCAGCAGCAGCTCGCCAAGTGGTCCGACTCCGAGATCGTCGTCTATGTCGGGTGCGGCGAGCGGGGGAACGAGATGACCGAGGTGCTCACCGAGTTCCCGAAGCTCCAGGACCCGAAGAGCGGGAAGCCCCTCATGGAG
>DATKKN010000177.1:0-4129 GCA_035542895.1 Methanomicrobiales archaeon
TCATCGATGCCACCTTCTCCATCGACGGGGTCCTCGGGGCATTTGCCTTCACCCTCTCGGTCCCCCTCATCATCCTGGGGAACGGCCTCGGGGCGGTCGTGGTGCGGGAGATCACCATCGGGAACATCGACCGGATCAAGAACTACATCTTCCTGAAGAATGGGGCCATGTACTCCATCCTCGCCCTCGGGACCATCATGATCCTGGACAGCTTCGGGATCCCGATCCCGAGCTGGGTCTCCCCGCTCGTCACCTTCGGGGTGGTCGGCTTCTTCCTCTACAAGTCCATCCGGGTCGCCCGGGCCCTTGACAAAGAGTACCCTGGCTGAAGGGCTGGAAAGCCTCGAACGGGAATTCAACCGGAAACAATGCATAACAATAGGAATTCCCACATCTCCAGATGCCCCCGCCTGCTGGCGGGGGACAGTAGAAACTGAGTTTTCACGATACTCTGATACAATCTCATTCAGCTCTGCAGGGTCTTTGATCGCGTCATAATCAACTGAAAAAGAGACGGAAGTTTTTCCCGGCGGGGTAACTCCCGCCAGGAAGCCCTCAGGCGGAAATCGGATCAGGCTGAGGCCCCGGTTTCGCTCACCTGGGGATTTGAGGTCACCGGCCGGGTCGAACAATCCTTGACCGATGCCTTCGCCTGCTCGCGGAACTGCTTCCAGAGGCTCGTGAGCTGCTTGTTCACTTCCCCGAGCGCCTTCCGGTCATGGCTGGTGAGGGCATCCGAAAGGGCGGTCCTCTCATTCCCGATGGCGGTGACGGTGGTCATCAGGTCCCCCGTCGGGCACCCGTGGTTCCCGAGCACCGTGACGGCTGCGTTCGCTCCCTCAACCCGGGTGTCGTAGACCTGGAGCCGGTACTCTGCATACACTCCCCAGAGGTCGTTCTTCAGTTCCGGGTCGATCTGCTCTGCCTTCCCGAGGCCCTTCCCGTTCACCTGCGCAGCCGATACAGGGAGCGCAATGGCACCGACCAGGATGAGGCCGAGGATGGCAATTCCGATGGTGTTCCTTGACATGGTATCTTCTCTCCTGTTTCTCTTCTTCGGGTGTTTTTACCCTTGAATACCGGATTGAAAGGCCGGGCACATGTATTCCCTGAATGGGGCAGGTTCAGGTATGAAAAACGGAGGTTGGTTGATTGAACCGGCTGGTTCAATGCTTTTTTCACCCGCCATTTGGCCAGGCGACGGAAAAGGGCATTCACCTCGAACGGGGCAGCCCGAAGATGGAAACCGACCCCATGGTCTGTGTTCGCTATCAGGAGTTGAGAGGGAGCGTCTTCGCCCTATCAGGATTTTTCCGGGAGGAAGGCCTGGAGGTCCTGGTTGAGCTCCTCGATACTTTGGTACCGACCGGAGGGCTCCTTCGCCAGGCACCTGAGGATTATCCCTTCCACCGGGAGGGCTGCCGGGTTTTTCTCCGAGGGCGGGACCGGGGTCCCGTGGAGGATCTTACCCGTGAGCTCAGCGATACTCCTCCCGGTGAAGGGGGGTTCCCCGGTCATGAGCTCGTAGAAGATTGCCCCGAGTCCATAAATGTCCGTCCGCTCGTCAGGTAACCCGAAACCCTCCGGGTCGAGCTGCTCCGGCGCCGCATACTGGGGCGAGAAGGCGAGGAGGTCTGTTGCGGATCCTCCGGAGAGGAGCCTGGAAAGGCCCCAGTCCCCAATCCTCGGCTCAAGTTCTTTGGTAAGGAGGATATTTCCGGGTTTCAGGTCCCGGTGAATGACACCCCGGGCATGAGCATATGCGAGGCCCCGCGCAATACCTCCTATGATGCGGACCGCAGCCCGGGGATCAACCGGTTTCTTCAGGTCGGCCAGGGATTGGGGGAAATAATCCATTTCCACATACGGGACCGGGAGGATATTGGCTCCCCGGAGGGGGAGGATGTTCTCGTGTTTGAGACCTTCCCAGGTACGGATCTCCCGGAGAAAGGCCCTCCCCGTTGCCTCATCCATGACTGCGGGAACCTTCACCGCGACCCGCTCTCCGGTATCGGTTCTCCTGGCCGAGAAGACCCGGGAGAATCCCCCTCTGGCGATGATCTCCGGATCAGAAAACCGGCGTCGAAGTTCGGCCGGGAAGGCAACCTCGTACGGCCCGGCGGATGTCCCCGGTGGTTCCGAACCCCGGGTGATGGAAGGATCCCGGCCGCCGGAGCGGTATGGAGGTCCTTCAGGGGGCCTCAACCCCAGAGACTGGCGGTAGGCAAGGAGTGTGGAGACGAGTGTACCGAGGGCGAGGATGAGAATGAAGGGCTTTTTCGGTGCGTCGAACTGGAGGAGGATAAAGATGCCCGTGACGAGCGCTCCAAGAAAGGGATGCACCCGGTTCAGGAGAGGGGCCGGCCGGGCGTTCCAGGAGGCCCGGGCAAGGCCCAGGGAGGAGAAGCCCAGGAACGCGAGGAGGGTGCAGAGGGCAAAGAGGGCGAGCCCCTCCCCGCCCCGCATGAAGCGGATGGCCAGGGCGTTCTCGAGGAGGAGGGCGGTGGGAAGCATGGCAAAGCCCAGCAGCCCGTGCCCGAGAGTCAGGATCCTGGATTCGGGCCGGGAAGCGGTCCATGTCCAGCCCGGACGGTTTCGATCGGTCCAGGAGAAGAGTGCGAAGGCGAGGGCGGCGACGCCGATGATCGCAACATCCACAACGGAAAGGAACCCGAGAAGGGCTATCGCGCCGACCCGGACCTGCTCAGCTGCCAGGCGGCCTCCCCTCCTTTTGCAGGGAAACCCTGCACATCCAGGGCCGGATCCCGGTCTCTGAGGCTCTCAAGCATTCGTGCTGGTCATGGTAATGCATATTCCTCGAATTCATCCCGGCCTCTTCGTTGATGGATCCGGGAACGGGGGGATGGCGAGGATGAGCCTGGCTCCCGATATTTCGGTTCCCAGGACCAGGATATCTCCGGAACGGAGGGGGACCGGATTCCGGGGCCCGACCTTCATTCCGTTCAGGGAGGATCCCGAAGTGCTGCCACAATCTTCGTAGGTGAGGTCCTGTCCCAGCGTGATCCTGCCATGGGGCCTTGAGATGCGGGTGACTGACTTGTACGAATCATCGAGGACGATCTCCCGCACTCCACCGGTGGTTTGGGCCCTCCCGGGATCCCGCCGGCCGAGCCGCGTCTCCCCGTCTGAAATGGGGAAGATCTTCCCATCGTCAGATCCGCCCGCCACCACCACAACGGGCCTGCCACCCAGGAGCTCGGAGCTCACCCCCACCCTGACCCTGGAGAGGCGGTCATCCAGGCCCCGGTCCAGCCCGGTGACCTCCAGGTTGGAAAACGCCCCGAGGGTCCTGATGATGGCCTCCAGGCTCCCCGGAACGAGGGAGTAGACCCAGACCGGGTGCACTCCCTTGGAGGTCTCCCTCCCGAGGCCCGCCTCCTTCCGGATGATCCCGAGGGAGAGGAGTCGTTCAAGGTGCTTCTTGGTGTTCTCGTAGCTTGTCTCGATTCCCCGGGAGATCGAGGTGGTATCCATGGGTTTCTTCTCCAGGAGCTTGAGGATCCGGAGCCTCGTACTGCTGGAGAGGACATCGAGGTAGGCCGAGATCTCCTCGATGAGATCGTTTTCCCCACCCACGGATATGGTATCGGTCGCCCGATCCTCGCCCATAAAGGATTTTCGCCACCCCGGCTTATTAGCGTGCCGCACGACGGGAGGCTCCGGATCAGCACTTTCATCCGCACTCCCTTGGCCTGACCCGATCCGGACAGGACCAATCGGACGACCCGGTCCGACCTTCACTCTAAACGTGTGAACTCCCTGACCATGATGAGGAGGACCCGGTCAGGGCTCGAAAGTGATTTGTCCCCCCCGGGCAGAGATCCTCCCATGCCTTCACGGCTTCAATCCACCCTCCTCGTCCTGCTCCTTGCCATCGCCCTCCCTGCCCTTGCTCTCCTCCCGGGTTGCGCGAACCAGCCGGCTCCCGGGGCGACCGTAACTACTGCTGCGACCACGGCAACGAACCAGCCGACCACCGAGCCGACACCGGTGACGACGACCGCGCCCCCCGACCCCTTCCCGGACGCGCTCACCCTCGGCACGGCGTTCAGCTACGGCAGGGAGGACATCCGGATGGAGGTGACCTTCTACAAGGTGAAGGCCATGG
>DATKKN010000178.1:0-6343 GCA_035542895.1 Methanomicrobiales archaeon
GCCTGACGGCGGTTCGCTCCAGCCCGGGTCATGATTGACCCTCGCTCACTCGCGACTACGTCGCTTGAGGTCAGTTTCTCCGAAACCTCCCTGGTCGCACCCCGCCTGACGGCGGTTCGCTCCAGCCCGGGTCATGATTGACCCTCGCTCACTCGAAGCGCAGGGCCCCGGTAAGGTTCCTCATCGCCGCCTTTCACGCGGGGCAGATCCCCGCGACGAGCGAGACCCCGATGCCGAAGGGATGCCGGAAAGGATGGGGAAAGGGAGAGGCCCGTCGGAACCGGTTTTCAACCCCTTCTCCAGAAGTATATGAAAACGGCCGCGATGATGATGACACACATCCAGATAAGCAGGTTCGTGAAACGCGAGGGCTCGGTTGCCTGTTCGGCGAGGGCCTGGCTGTTGATCTCGACATTCGTGGTCGCGGTCATGATGTTCCCCGCCCGGTCCTTGTAGGTAACGAGAAGCGGAACCTCGACTACCGTCGATTTGGAGCGGAAGGTCACCTCGAAGGATGCGTTTTCGTCCGGTCCCAGGGAACCGACCACGAAGACCTTGTACGGGTCAACGGGCGTCACCTCCCCCTGTGTGGTGATGGTCACCGAGCGGGCCATCTCGAGGCCGATGTTCGTCACGTCACCGGTGATATGGATCGCCCCCTGGCCGGCGGCCATGTGGATGTTCGTGATGACCGGGTCTGCCGCGAGCCGGTTCTCGACCGTGGAGAGCGGGATGGTCAGGGTCGTGGTGTGGGGGTTGATCCCGTTCTTGTAGCTGGCCCGGAACCGGATGAAGGTCTGGCGAAGCGGGGTCACGTTGAAGGAAACAATGGAAGAGCCGTCGGGAGCAAGGGTCCCGAGGAACACCCCGGAGGGCGTGACCAGGAAGCCGTCCCCCTCGGGCGTCACGGTCACCGCGTTCACGGCATCCGGCCTCGGGTTCCCTACCATGACCAGGTAATCCCCCTTCACGCCCTGGATGACGGGATCCGGCGTTTCCAGGATGGACATCTTCAGGGCCGATGACTCCACCTCGACGGGGATGCTGAAGGAATACCCGCCGCCCTCCCGGAAATCGAGGCTGAACCGGAGGTAGTACACCCCGTCGGAGGCCTCGGCACGGACCTTGTAGACGTAGGTGACGATGCTCCCCGGGACGATGGCCCCCTGGGTCTGGTCCGGGGACTGGATCACCGAGACCTCGGCACCGGAGAGGCGTGCGGAGTTGATGTACACGCTGTCGGATCCCGAGTTCACGACGTTCACCGTGACCACCCCGGTATCACCCTTCATGAGCACCTGGGGATCGAGCACGTACGAGGAGACCGCGACCTGCGGACCGGTGTCGAGGGCGAGGGCAGAGACCCCGACGAGGAGCACGAGAACGGCGACGAGGGCGAACCTGCGAATCATGAGGAGACACCTGGAAGGATTGAATGCTCCATGATGGTCAATATAAATTTGCCGTCTCACCTTTTACGTTTTGTGGAGATGCGGGGCCCCCTGGCCCGGGCGGATCCGTTTTCCCGGGAGGGCCGCCCGGGCCGAACTCCCCGAGGATCCAGGCGGCCATCCGGTCCCGGAGATCCCGCCAGGCGGCGAGAACCTCCTCATCTTCACCCCTGAAGGCCGCCGGATCGGGGAAGGGCCGGTGGAGGTACCGTTCCGCCCGGGGAAGGGCCGGTGCCGGGGCACAGGCGGCCTCGTCGCAGAGGGTCACCAGGACGTCGAACCGTTCCCCGGCCAGCTCCCCGACGGACTTCGAGCGGCAGGCGGAGATATCGATCCCGGCCTCGGCCATGACCCTGATGGCGGTCCGGCTCACCGTCGAGGGACGGAGGCCCGCGCTCGAGGGCTCGTAGCGGTCCCCGGGGAGGGCACCAAGGAGGGCCTCCGCCATCTGGGAGCGTGCGGCGTTCCGGCCGCAGACGAAGAGGACCTTTCTCCTGCCGGTCATGGATATCCGGGACGGGCTTTTCGCGATCCGGTCAGGAACGGAGGATCCCGTCTTCCCGGTGGGTCTGCCCCGGGCTCACCGAGACAACCACCTTGTAATCCTTCCACCCGACGAGAGAGAGGCGGAGCTCGTAGGATCCCGGGGTCAGGTTCGGGATCAGCCGCGGGGTGGTTCCATACCCCCTCCCGTCGAGGTAAATGGTCGCTCCCGAGGGAAACGAGGTGACGTAGATGGCCCCTGGGGGGAGGGGGGTCTCGGGCACCTCGGTAATCTTCACCGTCGGGAGAGTCGTCGGCTCGGCCGTCGGCAGGGGGATGGGGGTAACAGGCGCGGAGGCGGGGATGGGAGGGTAGTCCGCCGCTATGGTCATTTTCTGGCCCGCGTTCACGGTGACCAGCTGGACCCGTTCGGCATAACCCGGGGAACGGAGCTGGACCAGATGGGACCCTGCCGAGAGGTTGGACAGGAGAAGCGGGGTCATCCCTTTGAAATTCCCGTCCAGGATCACCTGCACCTCCAGCCCCGCCGGGGTCGAAGTGACCTGGAGGGACCCCGTCTGCGGAGCCTCCTTCGTGCAACCCGCGGAAACGAGGATGGCAACGAGGATGGCGGCACCGAGGATCGCGGAACGGGGGATCCTGCGCATAGTACCAAATCCGGGGGGAGAACCTTTAAAGGTATGGATTCCGGGCCCGCAGGATGGAATGCTCGCGGGCCGGGCCCCGGGGAGATGCACCCCGTTTTCCCGGGTATCCGCCCGGGAGCCGGGGCCGGTACCATCGCAGGTTCCGGAGAAATGCCCCATTACTTCGAAAAATTTCGTAATAAACAGAAATTCTTTATTTTCCAAGGACGCACGCTCCTCCATGACCAATCTCAAGGACATCGCCGCGATCCTCCTCGTCGCGGCTGCCATCGTTGCCGCCGGGTGCATGGGCCAGGGCCTTCCCCCCCGGTCCTCCATGGAAACGGTTTCGGGGGGAACGGGCGTGAATTACGGCGGAGCGGTGCCGGCACCGGCAACCGCTCCAGCGCAGAAGATCGCAGGCGACCAGGCCGAGGGGGGAACCAATGCGGACCAGACGGTGGAGACCAAGATCATCAAGACCGGCCAAGTCACCATCGAGGTTTCCCAGGTGCCTGTTGCCCTCAACCAGGTGAGGGACATCGCGGTCGCGAACGGGGGTTACCTCTCCTCGTCAAACATCTACACCTCACAGAACGACCGGAAGACGGGGTACGCGATGATCCGCATCCCCGCCGATAAGTTCGACCCGGTCATGCAGGCCCTGGCACCCCTCGGAAAGGTCCTTTCCAGCTCCGAGCAGCGTTCCGACGTGACCGAGCAGTACGTTGACCTCACGATCCAGAACCAGTCTTACCACGCCCAGCTCGACAACTACTACCGGCTCATGGCCAAGGCTACCGCCGTCGAGGACATCATCAAGATCCAGGCGCAGATCGACCGGATAACGCTCAACCTCAACCAGGTCGAGGGGAGGCTCCGGTACCTGAACAGCCAGATCGACCTCTCCACCATCACCGTGAGCCTCCAGGAGCCGGAGCCGGTCGGCGGGGAGACCGGGTATAACATCGTCACCGCCATCAACGAGGGCATCGCCGCCTTTTTCGGGATGATCTCGGCCATCATCGTCTTCATCTTTGCCATCATCCCGCTCGTCATCATCGCCATCGTCGTGTACGCGATATACCGGTACTACAGGAAGAGAAAGGGCGGCAGCGCCGTCGCCCCGATGGCGCCCGCGCAGACGAAGGCCTGAGATCCCTCCATCACCTTTTTTCCGGCTGCACGCCGCTCGCGACGAGCATCCGGTATTCCCTGTAGAGGGCCTTCCGGTACTTCGCCTCCTTCATGCTCGGGATGAAGTTGAACTTCCTCACCCGATTCACGAGCTCATCGGTGATCCTCTCTTCGTCGGTGAGACCGAGGGTCATCACATCGAGCAGGATCCAGTCGAGCCGGTCGATGCCCGTCTCCTTCCCGTCGATGGAGATCTTCCTGATCTTGATCTGATCGGGAGGGATGCCGCCGCAGATGGTGCAGTAGGTCCCGTCCTTCCCATCACCTTCCATCGTCATCCGGTGGACGGCCCGGGCAATATCCCCAGCTGGTGCATGAGCCCCATGAGGTTCGCCTCGCCCCAGAGCTCGACTATCTTCCCCTCGCGGAGCCGGAAGATCTCGATCCCGGTCATCTCGATGGGTTTTCCCGTCGGGGGAAGGCCCATGAACTCCCCGTTGTGGACCCCCCGGGCGGTGAACCGGCAGGTGACCCGGTCCCCGTCTGCCATCATGTCCTCGATGGTCACGCGGAGTCCGTGGAAGGCCGCCCGGCAGCTGGTGATGACCGTATTCATCGCCTCGATGCCTGGCCCGGGGGCAGGGAGGGGGACATGGAGGGTAAAATCCTGAGCGAGGATGGCACCCGCTGCTTCGAGGTCACCTGAGGAAGGCCCCTTCTCGAAGAAGCGGCGGACGATCTCCATGTTCAATTCTTCCGTGGCCGTTCGTGTCATACCCATAACTCGGTGAATTGATAATATAATAGGAGGGCCGGGAGAGAATACCGTAGAGATCCTGCCACGTGAAGCCGAAGGAGCTGACGGCCCGGTTCATGGAGCGGGTCGGCATGGGCACCCGCAGATCCGAACTTCTATCCCTTATCCCATACTTCCCTCTAGGGAAGGTGAACCCGTCATGAAGATCACGGAAGTTTCGAAGGTGGTTTCGGGCCCGAACCCGCACCACGTGGATGCACGCAAGATCTACGACTCACCCCATGCAACGGCGGTCGTCATCACCCTCAAGCCGGGCGAGTCGCTCAAGAAGCACCTCACTCCCGTGGACGTCTTCTTCTATGTCCTCGAGGGCGAGGGAGTCGTGGAGATCGGCGACGAGAGAGAGACCGTGGGGAAGGACATGCTCGTGGAGAGCCCGGCCCGCATCCCCCACCGCTGGATGAACGAGAGCGGAAAGGTGTTCCGGGTCCTCGTGGTGAAGGTGCCGAGGCCGGCGGAGGACACGAGGCTCCTCTGACCTGATTTTCTTACCATCGTATCCCCTGTTTTTTCCCCTGCATCCAAAACCCTCATCCTCTCGCGGGGCAATCCACACCTGAGTATACCATGACGCTCACGATACCCCAGGTGGGGGCAAGGCTCGCCGAAGCGGGGAGGCTCACGAGCCGGCCCCTCTGCATCTCCGGATCGGACTCCGTCCCGAAAGGTGCGGTCCCGGCTCCCTCCATCGACCGCTGCCTCGCCAAGGCCATCGCGGCCGTCGCCATCAACCCGAACACCCCGCCCATCTACCTCGGGCCCGGGGTCCTCGAGGGATGCTGCCCGTCCGGGATCTCCTACACCGGCTTCGGGGAGCCGAACCCGGATTCCCGGTTCTTCATCTCCACAGGATCGCCGGGTGTCATGGGCGGGAACGCTCTGTACCTGAAGGCGAACCCGGACCTCGTGGACGCGAGCAAGCATGCCGTGGGGGAGATCCGGCCGATATGGGAGTACCTGGTGGTCAGGCCCGCGGAGAACTACCCGGCCGATGCACCCGAACCCCGGTCGATGCTCATCTTCGCCCAGGCAGAGCCGGCCCGGGTCCTCTGCGCCCTCGCCCACTTCGGGACGGCCGACGTCTTCGGGGCAGTGCTCATGCCCTGGGGGGCGGCCTGCACGACCTTCGTCACCTATCCGGCGGGCCTTGCTGAGAAGGCCCCGAGGAACGCGATATTCCTGGGACCGACGGATGCCTCCGTTGACCTCTGGTTCCCCCGGGATGCGGTCGCCCTCGGGATCCCGATGGACATCGCCAGGAGGATGGCAGAGGAGGTGCCGGCCTCCTTCATCGGCAGGCGGCCCGGGATGGCGTACCCGGAGAGGCGGGTGTATTTGAAATAAGAGACAGGAATTTCCTGTTCTGTGCCATTCATCTCCGGAAAAAATGGGCGGAGGAGGGGGTGGCGGGCGGGTGAACCGAGGAGGGCCAGGGATGCCTGGACGGCTGCCGGGTCCCTCCCGATTCACTGCTGCTCCTGTTGCGGTCCCGGATTACCCGAAGCCGGTGAGTTTTCCTATCTCCTTCTCTCCGGTGCCTCGTTCCAGATCGGCTTGATCCGGCTCATCGCCTCCCTGAGCCGGGGCATAGCGGTGGCATAGGAGATCCGGATCCATCCCGGGGCATAGAAGGCGGTCCCGGGGGTCACGGCGACCCGGGCCTTGTTCAGCCAGTGCTCGGCGACCTCCACGTCGTCGCCCCGGGCGTTGATGAAGGCATAGAAGGCTCCGTCTGCGGGGGCCGCCTGGACCTTCATCTCCGAGAACACGTCTAAAAGAAACATCCGCCGGCTGTCGAACTCCCTTCG